>JBQGFJ010000399.1:0-6017 GCA_052040085.1 Pseudoxanthomonas sp. | reverse complement strand
GTTCTTCAACGCGCTGGTCGAATTCATGATCAGTGGTCCGGTGGTGATCCAGGCACTGGAAGGCGAGAACGCGGTTGCACTGCATCGCGAACTGCTGGGCGCCACCAATCCGAAGGAAGCAGCGCCGGGCACCATCCGTGCCGATTTCGCCGACTCCATCGATGCCAATGCAGCGCATGGTTCGGATTCGGTCGAGAACGGCCAGATCGAAATCGCTTACTTCTTCGCGGCAACCGAAGTCGTTTCCCGCTGATGCATCGACATGAGCCAGGTTGAGAAAAAACAAAACCTGCTCGACCTCGATCGCGAGGGACTCGAGCGCTTCTTCGCCGACACGCTCGGCGAGAAGCGCTTCCGTGCGCACCAGGTGATGAAGTGGATACACCATCGCCACGTCACCAGCTTCGAAGAAATGACCGACTTGGGCAAGGCGTTACGCGCCAAGCTCGAGCAGCACGCTGAAGTGCGCGTGCCGCAGATCCAGTTCGAAAAGCCTTCCACTGACGGTACGCACAAGTGGCTGCTGGCGATGGATGGCAGCAATGCGGTGGAAACCGTCTATATCCCCGACAAGGGGCGCGGCACCCTGTGCGTATCCTCGCAAGTCGGTTGCGGGCTGAACTGCACGTTCTGCTCAACGGCCACCCAGGGCTTCAACCGCAATCTCAGCGCCGCCGAGATCATCGGGCAGGTCTGGGTGGCGGCACGCCACCTAGGCAATGTCCCGCACAAGCAGCGAAGGCTCACCAATGTGGTGATGATGGGCATGGGCGAGCCGCTCATGAACTTCGACAACGTCGTGCGCGCGATGAGCGTGATGCGTGATGACCTAGGTTACGGGCTCGCCAACAAGCGGGTGACGCTGTCGACGTCCGGCCTGGTGCCTCAGATCGACCTGTTGGGCGAGGTCAGTGATGTGTCGCTGGCCGTTTCCTTGCATGCGCCCAACGACGAGCTGCGCACCCAGTTGGTGCCACTCAACAAGAAATACCCGATCGCCGAATTGATGGAAGCCTGCGTGCGTTACGCACAACGCAAGCGTGGCGAATCGGTGACCTTCGAATACACCCTGATGAAGGATGTGAACGACCAGCCGGAGCATGCGCGGCAATTGATCCGCCTGATGCGTGACTTCGACAACCGCTTGCAGATGAAGGATGCAGCCAAGGTCAACCTGATCCCGTTCAACCCATTCCCGGGTACCCGCTACGAGCGCCCGGATGATGCGGTCATTCGCCGCTTCCAGAAGCTGCTCAACGAAGCCGGCCGCATTGCACCCGTACGCCGTACCCGTGGCGACGACATCGATGCAGCGTGTGGCCAGCTCAAGGGGCAGGTGATGGATCGCACGCGGCGGCAGGCGGAGTTCCAGCGCACGCTGGAAAGACAGGACGTGAACAATGCGGCTGTCTGAGTGGGGGTGCGCACTGAGTTTGTCCCTGCTGCTGGTCGGCTGTGGCAACTCCGCACACCTGAAGGTGGATTCCAAACGCAAGCCGGCGACCCAGATAGCGCCGGATTACCGGGTGTCCGACAGTCCGGAGACCAAGCGGCGCATGCAGGTCCGCAACCAGCTCACGCGTGCAGGACAGCAGTTGCAGGCCGGCGATCTGGTGTTGGCCGAGAAGGAGGCACGTGCCGCCCTCCAGGCAGACCCTGGATCGGTCGATGCGCACACCCTCCTGGCCGTCATCGAAAGCCACAAGGGTCGCAATGAGGAAGCAGGGAGCCATTACCGGCAGGCAGCGGAGCTGGCTCCCGGCACCGGAGCCCTACAGAACAACTACGGGGCCTGGCTGTGTGCAAATGGCTATCCGGCCGAATCACTGGTCTGGTTCGATCGTGCCCTCACTGATCCTGCCTACACGACGCCCGCCGCTGCCTTGGCCAATGCAGGCGGCTGCGCGATGGAGACGGGTCAGTATGAGCGCGCCGAACGTGACCTGCGCCAGGCCTTGGCCCTCGATCCCGTCAATGCTTACGCACTGGCGGCGATGGCCAGGAATGAATATCGCAATGGACGCTACTTCGAGGCGCGTGCTTTCTCGGAGAGATACCTGGCCTCTGCACCTGCTGCGCCAGACATGTTAAAACTGGCGGCTGATATCGAGGAAAGGCTTGGCTCCCCGGCAGCCGCACATCGTTATCTACAACAATTGCAGACACAGTTCCCAACCGCTGCCGAAGCGCAGTCCGGACGGAAAGCAGGGCCATGACCGATCCAAATTCGATCGATAAGGTGCAAATGCAGGGGTGCGGCAGCTTGCTTCGCCTGGAGCGGGAAAAAGCCGGGCTGGCGGTGTCCGATGTCGCCAGCCGGTTGAAGGTCCCTGCCCGGATCGTGGAGGCAATCGAAGCGGAGCAGTGGGACCAGCTTGGTGCGCCAGTCTTCGTCCGCGGCCAGCTGCGAAGCTATGCGCGTTTGCTGGGCGTGGACATCACCCAGCAACTGCGCCAGGCGCACCTGGATACCGTGGCTCCCGCCACCCTGGTCAGTCGCAGCCATACATCGCGTTGGCAGCACTTCGCCGAAAATGCATCCAGGCGCGCGGTGTACGTGGTCATCACGGCCGTACTCGTCGTACCGGTCTGGATGGCGGCCCAATCCCACTGGGGACGTGCACCTGCACCGCAGGTGTCACTTGATGTCTCGCCGGTGCCTGCACAGCCGACAGTACTGGAAGATGCCACCTCGGCATCAACCCGCCAGCCCAAACGTCCCTATGTAGCGTCCATCGCGCCGATTACCCGTACGGAGTCCGCGGAGAAGGAGCCTGAATCGGTACTCGCCTTGCGCATCGACGAAGACAGCTGGATGCAGGTCGTGGCGCCCGCGGGGAACATCATCGAGGAAGGGTTGCTGAAGGCCGGCGAAGAACGGCGCTATGCCGCGGGTGAAGTAGGGCGCGTGGTACTCGGCAATGCTGCCGGGGTCGTGGTTCAGCATGCCGGTAGTACCGTTGACACGTCGCCGTATCGGCGTGCCAATGTCGCGCGTTTCGCCGTCTCCGCGGATGGTGCGGTCGTCTCCGTGGCTGACTGAACACGTAATTGGAACCAAACTAAATTTCAGGCCCCGGCAAAGGGGTTGAGGTCGTATATGGCATTGGATGATTTGCTGGACGAACACGAACAGGGCGAGCGTGTCCGCAGTTGGTTACGGAAGAACGCCCTGGGCTTGATTGGTGGCGTCGGATTGGGTTTGGCCGTGATTTTCGGCTGGCAGGCATGGCAAAGGAGCCATGTGCAGAAGAAGGCACAGGCGCATACCGACTATGCGGCTGCGATGGAAAGCATCGGTGCCGGCAATCTTGAGCAGGCACACGCCAGCGTGCAGGCCTTGGCAGGCGAAAATGCCGTCTACGAAGACATGGCTGCACTGCGTCTGGCCAAAGCACAGTTGCTGGCGGGTGATCGTGATGCCGCGATTGCCACCCTGCGTGCCGTGGATGCCGACGCCGACCTGGCGCCTGTGCTGAATCTTCGTTTGGCACGACTGCTGATAGATGCCGGCCAGGCCGATGAAGCATTGAACGTTCTTGGGACTGCGGATGACGCATCCTCACTGGAAGTGCGTGGCGATGCGCTCGTGGCTGCCGGCAAGGTCGATGAAGCCCGCGAAACCTACCTGAAGTCATTGACCGGCATGGATGTTGCCGCTCCCCAGCGCAGGCTGGTGGAGTTGAAGCTTGCCAGTGTGGGCGGCGTTGCGCCCAAGAATGCCGAACCTATCTGATGGAATATTCATCCATGTTCAAACGTATCGTTGCGATGCTTGCAATGCTGGTCCTGCTGGCGGGTTGCAGCACGGTCAAGGGCTGGTTCTCCGGCAAGGAGAAGGACGGTGAGAAGCCCACCAAGCCAGCAGAATTGGTTGAGTTCACCAGCACCGCCAATGTGACCCGGATCTGGGCTGTCAGCGTGGGCAAGGGCGAAGGCAAGACAGGCGTGCGCCAGGTCCCCACGGTAGCCGACGGGCGCGTCTACGCAGCCTCGGTGGAAGGCGGCGTAAGTGCACTGGATCTGCAAAGCGGACAGCGGCAATGGCATTACAAGTCGGATTTGCGCCTCTCGGGTGGTCCGGGGGCAGGTGACGGATTGGTGGTCGCAGGCACCCTGGACGGCGAGGTCATTGCACTCGACGCGGCCACGGGCACCGAGAAATGGCGTGCCAACGTTCCCAATGAAGTCATTTCCGCACCTGCGGTAGGACAGGGGCTGGTGCTGGTGCGTTCCAATGACGGCCGCGTCACGGCTTTCGATGCCAGCACCGGTGAGCGCCGCTGGTTCTGGACCAATGACATGCCCAGCCTCACGGTTCGTGGCAATGCACCGCTGACCCTGGGTCCCGGCGTTGTCTTCGTGGGCAATGATGACGGCACCGTCAGCACCCTGTTGCTGAATGATGGCCGTGAAGTGTGGCAGCAGGCCGTCGGCATTCCGGAAGGCCGTACCGAACTGCAGCGCATGTCCGATGTGGATGGCGCGCCGGTACTGGATGGTTCCACCCTGTATGCCACCAGCTTCAAGCGCGAAACCGTTGCCCTGGAAGGACCCAGCGGGCGTCCGTTGTGGACCCGGGAAAACGGGGGTGCAGGCGGCGTGGGCGTGTCTTCCGGCCGTGTATTGGTTACCGATCCGGACGGAACCGTGTGGGGCCTGGACAAATTCAGTGGCAATGCAATGTGGTCCAACCCGCAGCTTGCCCGCCGTCTGGTGACGGCCCCGGCAGTGCAGGGCGACTACGCCGTGGTGGGTGATTACGATGGCTACGTGCATTGGCTGAAACTGGACGATGGCCAGTTCGCCGCTCGCGCCAAGACCGGAGGCAAGGCCCTGAAGGGCCAGCCGGTGGAAGCCGATGGCATCCTCATCGTGCAGAACGTGGACGGCGAACTCACTGCCTTCCGCGTCCAGTAAATCGAAATACCGGCTCTTCCCAAGCGCATGCCAATGCCGGGCCTTGCCGTATCCATGGCAGCGGCCCGGCGGTAAACTGCCCTCCGTGCGCGCATGGCGCATTGGCAAGACGTGCCCTTCCTGTGCAAGGGCCATGAACTCCAGGGTTTCAGCATGCTTCCCCTCGTCGCATTGGTCGGTCGACCGAATGTCGGTAAATCGACGCTTTTCAACGCGCTGACGCGCACACGTGATGCGCTGGTCCATGACCAGCCAGGGGTGACCCGTGACCGTCACTACGGTGTGTGCCGATTGGATGAAGAGCGGCATTTCCTGCTGGTCGATACCGGCGGCATTGCAGGCAGCGAGGAAGGGCTGGCAGGTGCCACGGCGCGACAGGCCAGGGCAGCGGCGGAGGAAGCCGATCTGGTGTTGTTCGTGGTGGATGGCCGCGAAGGTGCCTCGACACTTGATGACAATATCCTGGCTTGGCTGAGGAAAAGCGCCCGGCCCGTGGTGCTGGTGGTCAACAAGATCGATGGCGTTGGCGAGACGGCGGCACTGGCCGAGTTCGCCCGTTACGGCTTCAAGGACGTGCTGGCAACGTCGGCAGCCCACCGCCAGGGTATCGACGATTTGCTGGACGAGGTCCTGGCGCGTTTGCCGGAGGAAGGTGCCGGAGAAGCGCTGGATCACGATCCGGACCGGATCCGCATCGCTTTCGTCGGGCGCCCCAACGTGGGTAAGTCCACCTTGGTGAATCGCCTGTTGGGCGAGGAGCGCATGATCGCTTCCGAAGTGCCGGGCACGACACGTGACTCGATCGCGGTGGACATGGAACGTGATGGGCGTTTGTACCGCCTGGTCGATACCGCCGGTCTGCGACGCAAGTCCAAGGTGGACGAAGTCGTCGAGAAGTTCAGTGTGGTCAAGACCCTGCAAGCCATCGAGCAATGCCAGGTGGCCGTGCTGCTGCTGGATGCCACCGAGGGCGTGACCGACCAGGATGCCAGTGTGTTGGGCGCAGTGCTGGATGCCGGACGGGCACTGGTGGTCGCGGTCAACAAATGGGATGGCATCACCACTTACCAGCGCGAGCAGGCCGAGGCCTTGCTGGC
>JBQGFJ010000398.1:0-1856 GCA_052040085.1 Pseudoxanthomonas sp. | reverse complement strand
GCCAGTCCGTTGGCAATCGCACTCATGCCGAACTCGCGCACGCCGTAATACACGTAGTTGGCATCGGCATCACTGCTGGCAGCCGTCTTGCTGCCCTTCCACAACGTCAGGTTGGAGGCGGCCAGATCGGCCGAGCCGCCGATCAGTTCCGGCAGCAGGGGAGCGAAAGCCTCGATGGCCATCTGCGATGCCTTGCGCGATGCCACCACCGGACCTTCGGCCTGGAGCTTGGCGATGTAGGCGTCCGCCGCGACGCTGAAATCACTCGGCAATTCGCCAGACATCCGACGTGCCAACTCGGCAGCCTGGTCCGGAAAGGCCTGCGTGTAGGCAGCGAAGAGATCATTCCATTGCGCCTCGCGCTCAAGGCCGGCCTGCACGGCGTTCCAGCCATCACGCACCTGCTGAGGGATCTCGAAGGCCGGATGCGGCCAACCCAGCGCTTCGCGCGTGGCAGCGAGTTCATCCTTGCCCAGCGGTGCGCCGTGCGAGGCTTCCTTGCCCGCCTTGTTCGGCGAGCCGAAACCGATCACGGTCTTGCAGCAGATCAGTGTCGGACGAGCGGATTCCGCCTTCGCGGTGCGGATCGCCTGCGAGATTTCTTCCGGGTCGTGACCATCGACATTGCGGATCACCTGCCAGCCGTAAGCCTCGAAACGCTTGGGCGTATCGTCGGTGAACCAGCCCTCGACCTCGCCATCGATAGAAATGTTGTTGTCGTCGTACACCGCGATCAACTTGCCAAGGCCCAGGGTGCCGGCAAGCGAACAGGCTTCGTGCGAGATGCCTTCCATCAGGCAGCCATCCCCGAGGAACACCCAGGTGTGGTGATCGACAACATCGAACCCGGGGCGGTTGTAGCGCTGTGCCAGGAGCTTTTCGGCCAGCGCGAAACCCACGGCATTCGCCAGGCCCTGACCGAGTGGCCCGGTGGTGGTTTCCACGCCCGGGGTTTCACTGGCTTCCGGATGGCCAGCCGTCTTGCTGTGCAACTGGCGGAAACGCTTGAGCTCGTCCAGCGGCAGATCGTAGCCGGAAAGATGCAGCAGGGCGTAGAGCAGCATCGAGCCGTGGCCGTTGGAGAGCACGAAGCGATCACGATTGGGCCATTTGGGGTTCTGCGGGCTGTGGCTGAGGAAATCGCGCCAGAGCACTTCGGCAATGTCGGCCATGCCCATCGGCATGCCGGGATGACCGCTGTTGGCGGCCTGAACCGCATCGGCGGCAAGGAAACGGATGGCGTTGGCGAGATCGCGGCGGCTGGGCGTCGTCATGGTCTGGGCGTCGTCGGGAGGAAAAAGAAGGGCCACGCACGCGGCATGGCCCTTCATTGTCCCACAGGCAGGCGTACTGCCGCCGCGGTCTTACTTCTTCTTCGCGCCCTTGGCGATCAGGGTCTCGATGTTCTTGACCCGCTTGGGCGAAGCAGGATGCGAGGACACCAGACCGCCACTGCCGCCGAGCTTCTTGAACATGGAGACCATCGCGTTGGGGTCGTACTTGTGGCGCACCATGAAGTGGTAGCCATACTCGTCAGCTGCCAGTTCTTCCTTTTGCGAGAACTGCGAATTGACCACCGACTCGGCCATGCCACCGAGTTGAGATGACGCAATCTCCGAAGCACGACCCTTGCCGCTGGCAGCCACGCCTTCACGCGCACCGGCGGCCAGGAGTGCGGTGCGCATCTTGGTCAGGCTGTGGCCGAGCTTGACGTGGCCGATCTCGTGCCCGATCACGCCACGCACTTCATCGTCGGTGAACTGGTCCATCAAACCGGCGAAAACGCGCACGCAACCATTGGCCATCGCGAAGGCATTCACATCCGATACCAGGTAAGCCTTGAAATCCAGTTGCAG
>JBQGFJ010000397.1:0-3961 GCA_052040085.1 Pseudoxanthomonas sp. | reverse complement strand
ATCTATGCGCGTGAAACAGGGCAGGGCATGGCCTTGCCCGAAGATGTAGGTCCCACGCTGTCGCCGGATGACGATGGTGATGAGCCTCCCACTCCGCCATCGCCAACGCCAGGTGATGGTGATGACAAGGGAAAACGCTCGCACTTGCGCGTGGTGAAGTAAGTACGACTCCCGGTGTGTAGGGGGCCTGCTGCAATCCCGCCCCAAAACAGATGTTGCAAGTGTGTGTTTCTTGCCTGGGATGAGGTTTCCGCGGGAATCATCGCGGCCAGGCGCCGCTTCTACGTGGGTTGTTGCGGGTTGAAAGAAGCAACCGATGGTTTGACCGGGCCGATGAAGGAGACGAGCTTTTCGCCGTGCAGGACCAGCTTGCCGCTATGCCGGTCGATGCCATCGTGTGAATACTCGAACCGGAACGTGCGCTCGAAACCCAGGCGGCCATCATCGTTGCGTCGCACGCGCAGCCCGCTGGCATGGACGGTCTGGTCCAGCCATATCACTCCCGCAGCGGTACAGGCATTGCGCCCCAGTTTCTCCGCGTGTTCGGCCGCGGCACGCGCGGCATTCCAGTAAGCGAAGGCGGCAGCGCCGGCGATCATCAGCAGGATAAGGGTAGGCATGCGGCCAATGTGGCGGTGCATGGTGCGCAATGCAAGCGGGGCTTCATGGCCGGTATTGCGGTTCCCGATCAGGAATTTCCGCAGGAGCGGCCTTGGCTGCGATGCCTTTCGTGGGGAAGCCTCATCGCGGGCAGAACATGCTCCTGCGGAAGGCTGATGGTGGGGGCATTCCTTGGGTGCGGATCACACCACCGGGACTGGCCCCAGTTTCATCGACAGGTCGATGGCGCGCACATGCTTGGTGAGGGCACCGATGGAAATGCAGTCCACGCCATCCGCCGCCACGCTGCGCACGCTGGCCAGGTCGACGCCGCCGGAGACTTCCAGGGGGATTCGTCCGTTCGCGCGCCGTACCGCTTCACGCCGCATGTCGGCAGGGAAATCGTCGATCAGTATCCGCTCGCATCCCGCCGCAAGGGCTTCGTCAAGCTGGGTCAGGGTTTCCACTTCCACGATCAAGGGCAGGGTGGGTTGCGCCGTCCTTGCGGCCTGGATGGCGCCGGTCAGGGAGCCGGCGGCACGGATGTGGTTTTCCTTGAGCATCACCGCATCGAAAAGGCCGATCCGGTGGTTGTGCCCGCCGCCGCAGCGCACGGCATATTTCTGCGCCAGGCGCAGGCCGGGCAGGGTCTTGCGGGTATCCAGTATCTTTGCGTTGGTCCCGCTCACGGCCTGCACATAAGCCGCCGTGGTGGTGGCGGTGCCGGACAGGGTCTGCAGGAAATTCAGTGCCGTGCGTTCCGCGGTGACCAGACTGCGTGCGTGGCCGGCCAGCGTGGCCACCACGGTTCCCTTTGAGACGAAGTCGCCTTCATTGATACGCCACTCGATGGATACGCCGGGGTCGAGCATGCGATGGGTGGCATCGAACCAGGGGCGGCCCGCGATCACGGCATCTTCCTTGCACAGCAGGTAGGCGATATCGGGGATATCCGGCAACAGTGCAGCGGTGACATCACCATCGCGCACGTCTTCGGCAAGCGCGCGACGGACGTCGTCGGCGACGCTGTCGGGCGGCGGCGCTTGCAGGTTGCGCATCATCGTTCCGGGAAGTCCGTGATTTGCGAGGTCGGGATACCTTCCTCGGCCAGCAATACCGGAATGCCGTCATCCACGCGGTAGAGGGTCTTGCGGTCGCGTGTGACCAGTGCTTCGCGCACGGCGTCCGTGTGGCTTGAGCCATCCACGCGGTGTACGCCGGCCAAGGCAATGGCCTGGTTCAGGCTTTCAAGCCCGCGGGCCTCCAGCAACGAAAGGGGTTGGCGGGTAACGGGGCAGCACAGGATGTCCAACAGTTTGCGGTCCATGGGTCCAACGTCGGGTGGCAAGGGGGATAGAATACGTTTTTAGCACCGAGGACGGCCATGACCGCCAATTCGTCCAGCCCCGTGGTGGGGATCGTGATGGGTTCCCGCTCGGATTGGGAAACCATGCAGCACGCGGCGCAGAAGCTGGATGCGCTGGGGATTCCACATGAAGTGAAGGTGGTATCGGCACACCGCACACCGGACGTGCTGTTTGCCTATGCCGAATCGGCGGGGGCACGTGGTTTGCGCGCGATCATTGCCGGTGCGGGCGGCGCGGCCCACCTGCCGGGGATGCTGGCGTCCAAGACGCCGGTGCCGGTGCTCGGCGTGCCGGTCCAGTCCAAAGCGCTGAATGGCATGGATTCGCTGTTGTCCATCGTGCAGATGCCGGCGGGCATCCCGGTGGCCACGTTTGCCATCGGCAACGCAGGTGCGGCCAATGCGGCGTTGTTTGCCGCCGCCCTGCTGGCCCATGACCATCCGCAGGTGGCTGAAGCACTGACGGCATTCCGTGCACGGCAGACCGATGACGTGATGTCCAACGACGATCCGCGCAAGTGAGCTGCATGCAATGACGACGGTCGGCATCCTGGGGGGCGGGCAGTTGGCCCGCATGTTGGCGCTTTCCGGTGCGCCGCTGGGCCTGCGTTTCCTGGTGCTGGATACGGTGGCCGATGCCTGCGCGGGACAGTTCGCGCCGATGGTGGTCGGCGATTACCGTGATGAGCGCGCGTTGGCGGAGTTCGCCTCCAAGGTGGAGGTGGCTACGTTCGATTTCGAGAATGTGCCGGCGGAAAGTGCGGAATGGTTGAGTGCGCGTGTGCCTGTATTCCCTAACCCGCGTGCATTGGGCATGGCCCAGGACCGTCTGGTCGAGAAGACGCTGTTCCGTGAATTGGGTATTCCGGTAGGTGATTTCGCCGCGATATCTTCGCGCGAAGAGCTTGAAGCCGAAGTCACCCGCATGGGTGGTGCTTGCATCCTCAAGACACGCCGTTTGGGTTATGACGGCAAGGGCCAATTCCGCATCAAGGCCGCTGCGGACGTTCCGGCGGCTTGGGAAGCGTTGGGCGCGCAAGCGGCGACGGTAGGCCTGATCGTCGAAGCCTTCATCCCGTTCGAGCGCGAGCTTTCCGTCGTGGCCGTGCGCGGTCGCGATGGAGAATTCTGCACCTGGCCGCTGACCGAAAACTGGCACGTGGATGGCGTGCTCTCGGCAAGCCTGGCGCCTGCAACACTCGACGATACCTTGGCCGATGCCGCCCATGCGTATGCCCGCAAACTGGCGGAAGCGCTGGACTACGTCGGCGTGTTCGCGCTGGAGTTGTTCCTGCGGGATGGTCAATGGCTGGCCAATGAAATGGCGCCGCGTGTGCACAATTCGGGCCACTGGACCATTGAAGGTGCGGAGACATCGCAGTTCCAGAACCACCTGCGTGCCGTGCTGGGGTTGCCTTTGGGTGATACCGCCATGCTGGGCCATGCCTGCATGCTCAATTGGGTCGGCGAAATGCCTGATGCGGCCGCGGTGCTGGCGGAACCATCCGGGCATTGGCATGACTATGGCAAGTCACCGCGCGCGGGCCGGAAAGTGGGGCATGCAACCTTGCGCGCTGACAACACCGCACTGCTTGCGCAGGCATTGACGCGTGTGGGCGCAGCGCTGGGTCGACAGGCGCAGGTAGGCCCGGTCGTTTCACGGCTGCTCTCCTGCTGATCCTTTGATTTTTTTGCAGAAGAGGCTCTTGGCTGCGAATGACGTTCGCGGGAAAGCCCTCGTGGGCAACGCCCCGTTAATGCCGGGAAATTTCCGTAGACATCTCGATGCCTCGGTTGCGCTTCGCTTACCCAGGCTACCAACGCGACGACACAGGTACGATCCGCTCAAAAGGGGGAAGAACCAAATTTTTCTGGGATAGGGTGTTCCTGGCGCAAACAAAAAACGGCCGGGAAAACCCGGCCGTGTGGGTTTGGTGGCGGAGTGGCGCGGGCTTTGCGCGGGGTGCCCCCCCCCACGGCCCCGGTGGCCCACGG
>JBQGFJ010000396.1:0-3821 GCA_052040085.1 Pseudoxanthomonas sp. | reverse complement strand
GCCCGGAATTCGCCCACCGCAGTGGCATGGTTTGGCGAGGATGGCCGGGTGATGGCGTGGAACCAGGCGGCAGCGACGCTGTTCGGATACGCGTCGTCGGAAGGCGTGGGCCGCCACGTTGCCGATTTCGTCGTGGAGCGTGACCGTCCTGCGCTGGAAGCGTTGATGGCGTGCGCGCGGCAGAACCGGTCGGTGGATGGACTGGTCATGCCTGATGGTTTGTCGGGCCTGCGCAAGGACGGCAGTGAATTCGAGCTTGGTTTTTCGTTGTTTTGCTGGAACGACCACGGACGAACGTCATTCAACGTCCATCTGCAGGACATGACCTTGCGTTTGCGCCGCCGTGCGGAGTTGCACCGGCAGGCTTGCACCGACGAACTGACTGGCTTGGCAAACCGAACCGGTTTCAATCGCGGCCTGGAACAGGCATTGCTGCGCGATCCGCAGGCGGCCGTGGTGCTCGTCGATCTTGATGGGTTCAAGGATGTCAACGACACGCTGGGCCATGAGAGTGGTGACCAGGTGTTGCGAGAAATAGCGCGCCGGCTGGAGCACGCGGCGGGCGCGGAAGGTCTGGTGGCAAGGATTGGCGGGGATGAGTTTGCCGTCATGCTCCCGGGGCTGGTGGATGAAGAGGTGGTGCTGGCATTGGCACGCCAATTTGCCGCCGAGGTGGCGGCACCCATGCTGGTTGATGGCCATGAGGTGCGCGTGACGTGCAGCAGCGGTGTTGCCCTTGCTCCGCTGCATGCAATCGAGGCGGTTGGCCTGGTGGGCAATGCCGATCTGGCCCTGTACCGGGCGAAGAAGTTGGGACGCGGGCAGGTATTCGTATTCGTGCAAGCGTTGAAGATGGAGGCGGCGGCACGCCGGCTGTATGGCGTGGAATTGCATCGGGCGGCAGGTGATGGGGAATTCGTGCTGTTCTACCAGCCACAGGTGCGCTTGTCCGACGCCACCTTGGTGGGAGCGGAAGCGCTGATCCGTTGGCAGCATCCACGGCGCGGGCTGCTTTCGCCGGCTGCCTTCCTGCCCGCACTGGAAGGTGGACCGTTGGCTGCGGTGGTTGGCAACTGGGTGCTCGACCAGGCCTGTGCCCAAGCCGCGTATTGGCGACGGCTGGGTGCGGGTGACTTGCGTATCGGCATCAACTTGTTCGGCGCGCAGTTCCGGGTCGGGGACTTGGTGGTCGAAGTGGCCAACGCACTTGAAAGGCACGGCTTGCCTGCTTCGATGCTGGAGTTGGAAATCACCGAGAACATCGTGCTGGAGCAGGACGAGCGGGTGCTGGATACGCTGTTGCGCTTGCGTGCACTGGGAGTTGGCATTGCCTTTGACGATTTCGGTACCGGCTACGCTTCGCTCAGCCTGCTGAAGGAGTATCCATTGAGTCGTCTCAAGATCGACCGTTCATTCGTGCGCGGCCTGATCGACTCCAGCCGTGATGTTTCGGTGGTACGCGCCATTATCGACATCGCGCGCAGCTTCGATCTGGAAACCATCGCCGAAGGCGTGGAGGATGCGGCGCAATGTGCACGCCTGCGCAGCTATGGTTGCAGTGAAGGGCAAGGCTATTTGTTCAGTCGTCCGGTGCCCGCCGCAGAGTTTGCGTTGTTGTATGGAATAGGTGGATCCAAGGCAGTCCGGGTCGGCTGAGCCTCCCTGGGCTTGGGATCACGCCACTGGGCAGAGGGGCTTCATGCCGCGTCGGCATGCGCTGGCCACGCTGCCTCAGAACCGATAGACCAATCCCAGGCTCACGCCGCTGTTGCGGAAATCGAGGTTGCCTGTGTAGGCCTCCCGCTCCAGATGGTCGCGGATGTTGTTGCGGGTGTAGTACACCGTCAGTCCGGTACGTTCCCATGGGAACCATTCCACGCCTGCGCGGCCATAGAACGCATTCGCATCGATATCGTTGATCTGGGTGGAGAAGTAACCGGCCTCGGCGGAAATCCGCCAGTTGTCCGCCGGTACCCAGCGCCAGCTCATGCCCAGCGTGAGGGCGGGCAGATCAGCCCTGGCCTCGCTCTTCACGCCACCATCGATGACGGGATTGCCGTTGACGTCCAGTTCCAGTGCAAGGTCGATGTCCAGGCGATACCAGGCCAGGCCTACTTGTGGCCCCAGCGCCCATGACTCGCGCGAAACAGCCCACCAGGCGTAGTACGCCTGCAGTGCACTGAAGTCGTAACCAGCATGCACCGTGGCGGCCGCGGCGTAGACCTTGTCGTCGAACACGATCTCGCGTTCCAGCCGACGGCTGCCGTCGACATCGTCACGGTAATAGGTAAGGCCGAATTCATGCTAGTCGAACGGCCGCCAGGTTGCGCCCACGAAGGCCAGTGGATTGCCCGGGTCCAGGCCCAGGTCGCGGTGCAGGTCCACGTTGGTGCCATTCATCAGTTGGCCGTCGGCACGGACCTCCATGTCGAAACGGCTGATGTAACCGCCGGCGCGGATGCTGAAGGTATCCAGTGGCTCCACGGCGGCGGCCGGCAAGGCCACCATCGACAACGCAAGGCAGAACGGGGCCAGTCCGCCGGCGATGCTTCGCAAGGGGTGTGGCATCACGACCTCCGGGTATCGGACCGGTGGGCCAGCAGTGGCCCCTTGCGGCATGCGGTCGATTCTATACCCGGAAACAGAGGCCTTATCAGCCGCTGGCAATGTCCTTGAAATAGGCTTCCACCACGCCCTTGACCTTCAGGGTCATCGGGTTGCCGCGGCGGTCCAGTGATTTGCCTGCCTGCACGCGGATCCAGCCCTCGCTGATGCTGTACTCCTCCACGTTGTTGCGTTCCACGCCGTTGAAGCGCACGCCCACGCCACGGTTGATGGCGTCTTCATCGTGGAAGCGGCTGCGGGGATCGATGGCGAGGCGGTCGGGAGGCGTATCGGTCATGTTTTGTGGTTGGCATGACGCGGCGGGGCGGCGTCTTCGCCGGAAAGGATAACGCGAAGCGGGAAGCCAGGCCTCACGGCGCCTCGCCGCGGCCCTGCGCACGGGCATTGCGGATGACCCGGCGAAGCAGTTCGCGATCGACGTGGCGCGAGATCGGCACGGCGCCCAGGCGGAGGGCTTCGTCGCGCAAGGCTTCCGGTACGTCGTAATGGGCGCCGCTGGTCTTGTTCTGGAAGGCGCGGCGCGGGATGCCCAGTTTCGACTGCGCGAAGGCATGCAGTTCTTCCAGCGTATCCGCCATCAGGTGTGCCCAGCGCTGGCCTCGCCAAAGGGTGAAGGGATCGTCGACGTAAACCGTCACGCCGCCGTGCCTGCTTCGGCGCCACCCCGGTGCAAGGGGTCCGGCCAGGGTTCGCCGCTGCCGGTAAAGGCCAGCGACACCGAATTCAGGCAGTGGCGCTCATGCGTGGGGGGCGGGCCGTCGGGAAAGACATGGCCCAGGTGGCTACCACAGCGCGCGCAGGTGATTTCAGTACGGATCATGCCGTGGCTGTTGTCACGGATGCGGGCGACGTGGGCTTCGTCGAACGGCGCGAAGAAGCTCGGCCAACCGGTGCCGGAATCGAACTTGGTGCTGGAGCGGAACAGCGGAAGCCCGCAGAAGCGGCAGGTGTAGGTGCCTTCACGCTTGTTGTCGAGGAACACGCCGCAGAACGGTGCCTCGGTGCCGTGGCGAAGCAGGACGTGGCGTTCTTCTTCGCTCAGGGAAGCGGCCAGCCGTGAGCGGTCCGCTTCGGTGGGGGCTGTCAGGTCGAAGGCGGTCATGTTCGGGTGCCGGATCAATGCGTGGGCGTGGTACGGAATTCGCGACGGACCCAGTCGTCCAGCGAGCGCTTTTCGTGACGCAGCGGATCAGGCC
>JBQGFJ010000395.1:0-5944 GCA_052040085.1 Pseudoxanthomonas sp. | reverse complement strand
TGGCGCCTTGCTCGCCCGGCATCACCGGATAGCCCTGTCCGCCACACGCACGGCACCCGGCTTCGGCGACAATGGCCGGATGCCGATGCAACCCCATACCAAGGCCCTGCTGCAGATCCACTTCTGTGTACTGCTGTGGGGCTTCACTGCCATCCTGGGCAAGCTGATCACGCTGCCGGCATTGCCGCTGGTGTGGTGGCGCATGTTGCTGGTGGTGGTCGCGCTGGCACTGATACCCCGTGTCTGGCGCGGGCTGCGCAGCATGCCGCCCCGGCTGATGCTGGCCTACTGCGGCATCGGCGTGCTGGTGGCGCTGCACTGGCTGACGTTCTATGGCGCCATCAAACTGGCCAATGCTTCGGTGGCAGCCACCTGCATTGCCTTGGCCCCTGCATTCACCGCCATCGTGGAGCCCTGGCTGGCACGCCGCCCGTTCTCTCCGCGCGAGCTTTTCTTCGGTGTCGCGGTATTGCCGGGCGTGGCGCTGGTCGTGGGAGGCGTGCCCGAAGGCATGCGGGCCGGCATCGTGGTGGGCGCGCTGTCGGCGTTGTTCGTGGCGTTTTTCGGCTCGCTCAACAAGCGTCTGGTCGAACACAGCGACCCGCTCACTGTCACGGCGGTGGAACTGGGCGCCGGTACCCTGCTGTTGACCCTGCTGGCGCCGTTAATGCCCGTGCTGTTCCCGGTGTTCGCAGGCGAACTGCTGGCACTGCCGGACCTGCGCGATGGCCTGCTGTTGCTGGTCCTTGCCCTGCTGTGCACGTTGCTGCCGTTCGCGTTGTCGCTGGTGGCCTTGCGCCACCTGAGTGCCTACGGCGTGCAACTGGTGACCAACCTGGAGCCCATTTACGCCATCGTGCTGGCCATCCTGCTGCTTGGCGAGCAACGCGAACTGACGCCGCAGTTCTACCTGGGCGTGGCCATCATCCTGGGGGTGGTCTTCCTGCATCCGCTGCTGAACCGCAGCCGGCGGATCGAGCATCCGGAGGTCCTGGGGACCTCCGAAGCCAAGAACATGCTGGACTAGGGCCTGTTGAAAGGCCCTGGTAGCGCATCAGCGCGCGATGGTCACCGGGATATCGCTGCTGCCGATCACCTTCATGGCCACCGAGCCCACGAACAGCGTCTTCAGTGCGCCGCGGCCATGGCTGCCCATCACGATCAGGTCGGCCTTCTCGGACTTGGCGGTCTTGACGATGGTGGCCGGCGGTTCACCCACCACGGCCACTTCCTTCACCGCCAGCTTGGCGCGCTTGAGCAGCGCACGGGCCTTCTTGAAGGCGAAATCCGCGTTGTCGGCGTGGTACTTCTTCACGCCTTCGGCACCCAATTCGGCCGCCACGGCCTTGAGCAGCGGCGGGTCCGCGAACAGCAGCGTCACCTTCGGCGCATCCTTCAAGTTCTTCGCCAGCTCCACCACATGGCGCACTGCGCTCGTGCCGATCTCGCTGCCATCCACCGCCAGAACAATCTTCATGATTCAGTCTCCGTCGCTCGAATACGGGCGGCGACATGCCGCTTGCCTGCCTGCAATGATAACCGCAGCACACTGCTGGCCGCATGATCAGGATCAATCACCGCCACCACGCGGCTACCAGTCGCCGGTGTCCGGCAACAATCCCTGCAATTCCTGGTCGGTCAGGTTGCGCCAACGCCCGGGCTTCAAGGTCCCCAGTCGCAGGTTGTCTATGCGCACTCGGCGCAGTTGGGTAACGCGGTAACCGAACTCGGCCGACATCAAGCGGATCTGCCGGTTGAGCCCCTGGGTCAGGACGATGCGGAAGCCGAATTTGCCGATCCTGCCCGTACGGCACGGCAGCGTCATCTGCCCGTGGATGCGCACGCCACGCGCCATGCCGCGCAGGAATTCGTCGGTCACCGGCTTGTTCACCGCCACCAGGTATTCCTTCTCGTGCCGGTTCTCGGCACGCAGGATGCGGTTGACGATGTCGCCATTGCTGGTCAGCAGGATGAGACCTTCCGAGTCCTTGTCCAGGCGGCCGACCGGGAAGATCCGCTGCTCATGGCCGACGAAGTCGACGATGTTGCCTTTCACCGTGCTTTCCGTGGTGCAGGTGACGCCCACGGGCTTGTTCAGCGCAATGTAGACGTGCCGGCGCTTGCCGCTCTTGGCCGGGCGCGCTTTCAGCGCCTGCCCGTCCACCTTCACCTCGTCACCCTCTTCCACCAGCGTGCCGATGCCGGCCGGCAGGCCATTCACCGTGACGCGCCGGTTGGCGATCAGGTCATCGGCCTCGCGACGCGAACAGAACCCGGTTTCGGCAATGTGTTTGTTCAGGCGTTTGCTCATGCGGCCATTCTCGACGATTTACCGTGTGCCGATGCGGTTCGGTGCCGCTCCTGCAGGGAGCAATGCGATTGGCGCAGCGGCGGCTTCCCGTCCGCTCAGTCGCGCGGCTTCGGCGGCCCTTTGCGATGCGGCTTGGCGGCATGCGGCTTGGGAGCCCCAGGCTTGCCGGTCTTCGGCTTGAAGCGTTTGGGCGGTGCCCCACCGGCCTCGTCACCCACCTTGTGGATGCGAAGCTGCTGGCCGGATACCCAGACCTTCTTCAAATGGGTCAGCACCTCATGCGGCATGCCTTCGGGCAGATCCAGCACGGTGTGATCGTCATGGATATCGATACGGCCGATGTAACGGCTTTCCAGTCCCGCTTCGTTGGCGATGGCGCCGACGATGTTGTTCGGCTTCACGTTGTGCATGTGGCCTACCTCGATGCGGTAGGTCTCCATGCCGACTTCGGGCGCGCCACGCGGCGGCTTGGGTGCGGAAGCGCGTTCGCCAAAGCCGGTATCGCGCTCGAAGCGCTCCCCGCGCGCAGGGCGCTCCGCACGTTGCGGGCGATCACCACGTGGTTCACGGGGTGCACGTTCGGTACGGGCAGATTTGTCGAAGGGCTCGCGCGCCGGCTTGCGGTCCGGGGCCAGCAACAGCGGCGTCTTGCCTTGCAGCAGGCGCGCCAGCGCCGCCGCGATATCGACGGCCGGCACGTTGTGCTCACGCTCGTAGCCTTCGATGAGGCTGCGGTATTCACCCGCTTCCCCGGTGGCCAGGGTGTCGGTGATGCGGCCCAGGAACTTGGCCACGCGACGGTCGTTCACGGCTTCCACGCTGGGCAGCTGCATTTCTTCGATCGGCTGCCGGGTGGCGCGTTCGATCGCACGCAGCATGCCCTTCTCGCGCGGGGTGACGAACAGGATCGCCTCGCCGCTGCGCCCCGCACGGCCGGTGCGGCCGATGCGATGCACATAGCTTTCGGTATCGTAGGGAATGTCGTAGTTCAGCACATGGCTGATGCGCTCCACGTCCAGTCCGCGCGCCGCCACGTCGGTGGCGACCAGCACGTCCAGCTTGCCGTCCTTGAGCTGGCCGATGGTGCGCTCGCGCTGCTGCTGCTGCATGTCGCCGTTGATGGCGGCGGCGGCCAGTCCGCGCGCCTGCAGCTTCTCTGCGAGTTCCTCGGTGCCCGCCTTGGTACGCGCGAACACGATCATTCCATCAAAGGGTTCGGCTTCCAGGATGCGGGTCAGCGCATCCAGCTTGTGCATGCCGCTGACATACCAGAAGCGCTGGCGGATATTGGCCGAGGTAGTGGTCTTGGCGGCGATGGTCACTTCCACCGGTTCACGCAGATAGGTCTGGGCGATGCGCCGGATCGGTGCCGGCATGGTGGCCGAGAACAGGGCCACCTGGCGCGACTCGGGCGTCTTCTTGAGCACGCTCTCGACGTCATCGATGAAGCCCATGAGCAGCATTTCGTCGGCTTCGTCCAGCACCAGCGTGGTCAGGCCGGACAAATCCAGCGAACCGCGCTCCAGATGGTCGATGACACGGCCTGGGGTTCCCACCACCACGTGCACGCCGCGCCGGAGCGCCTGCAACTGCGGGGTGTAGCTCTGTCCACCGTAGATGGGCAGCACGTGGAAACCGGGAATCCGGGCCGCATAACGCTGGAAGGCCTCGGCCACCTGGATGGCCAGTTCGCGGGTCGGTGCCAGCACCAGCACCTGCGGCTTGTCGGCCGCCAGATTGATCCGCGACAGCAGCGGCAACGCGAATGCCGCGGTCTTGCCGGTACCGGTCTGGGCCGTGCCCAGCACGTCCTTGCCGGCCAGCAAGGCGGGAATGGTGGCCGCCTGGATGGGCGATGGCGACTCGTAGCCGACTTCGCGCACCGCCGCCCTGACGGCATCGGACAGGCCAAGGTCAGCGAACAGCGGCGCTGCAGGAGTTTCAGAGGACATGGCAGACGCCGGGAAAATGAACAGGGGCATATTGTGCGCCCTGGCGCCGCCGCTGTGGCCGTGCAAAGCGCTTTGCAGGCGCATTTTCCGGGGAATCGGGCCACCGCGACAGGGTTTTCCCGACGTTTTTCCGTTTTACCGCATTGAAGGCCCTGTGGTCAGGAGGGTTCACCACCCACCTTGTGCCGCTCGTGCATCTCGATGGCCACCTTGAGCAGGCCGATGTAGCCGATGCCCAGCATCAACGTGCCGAAGGAAATCTCCTCGGCAATGCCCCCTTTCGAAACCAGCATGCCGTACAGGCCGGAAACCAGCAGGGCCAGCGCCGTCAGCGACATGATCCACAGCATCCGTTTGCCTTTGACCGGATCCTGCCAGACCCGCTTGGACAGCTTGTTCTGCGTCTTGCCCGGGTCCTGCAATGTGGAAAAGCTCACCCCCAGGCCCGCGAATACCAGCGCCTTGTTGAGCCAATGCCAGAAGGCGTCGAACCCGTTGAAATACGGGACCAGCATGCAACCCAGTGCAAGCAGCAGGAAGGGGTACTGCAGGTAGCTGATCCCCTGGAACACCTGCTTCACCCTGTCTTCCTTGCCTTGCGGAAGCGCCTGCACACCTTCTTCATCCTGCGTGGTCATGACAGCCTCCGGGGGGAAGTGCGGCAGTGTAGTGGACATCCGCCACCCGGTGTCGGCACGCACATCGCCCGCCCGCCCAGCCAGCCGCCTGCCGGCCTTCCCCGAAAAAGATGGCCCGTGCGTGTGATTATTCCCGCGCTGGTGCGAATCACCTTCCCGACGACATGCTCGGGACCGTACCCGGATGGAACACGTGATTGCCATGAAGGCCGAGACACGACAGCAATTTTCCGGATTGCTTGATGACCACCGCGGCATCGTGCTGAAGGTGGCGCACAACTACGCCTGGAACCCCGACGACCGCGCCGACCTGGCGCAGGAAATCGCGGCGCAAGCCTGGCGCGCCTTCCCGGGTTACGACCCGGACCGCCCGTTCTCGACCTGGCTTTACCGGATCGCGCTGAACGTGGCCATCTCCTTCGTGCGTGGTGATGGCATGCGCCGCCGGCACGCGGTGCCGCTGGACGAAACCCTCCACGACCTGGCCGATACCAGCAACATCGATCCCGACCAGCAACTCCGGATCAAGGCCTTGCAGGCCTTCATCGCCGCACTGAAACCCCTGGATCGCGCCTTGATGCTGCTCTATCTGGAGGACCGTGGCTACCGCGACATCGCCGACATCCTGGGCATCAGCGAAACCAACGTCGCCACCAAGATCAGCCGCCTCAAGCAACGCATCCGCAACGAAATCTGACACGGACCCGAACAATGGATACCACCATGGAAACCGATGAACTCAAGCAAGCGTGGCACATGCTGGGCCGCCAACTGGAACGGCACGACGCCATCAACCTGCAACTGTTCCGCGACCGCAAGCTGGATCGTGCCCGCAGCAGCCTGCGCCCGCTGTTCTGGGGGCAGATCGTGCAGATCCTGTTCGGCCTGCCCTTCCTGCTGCTGGCCATGCTGTTCTGGAGCACCGCGCCGCACCCGGCGCACGTCACCGTGGCCGGCATCATCGTGCATGTCTACGGCATCGCCACCATCATGCTGGCCGGCATGACCCTGGGTGCCATCCAGCGCATCGATTATTCGGCACC
>JBQGFJ010000394.1:0-3126 GCA_052040085.1 Pseudoxanthomonas sp. | reverse complement strand
ACCAGTCCTTCACCGAAGGGCACCACGGCCCAGGCAGCAAACGATGGCGCCAGCACAATCAGGGGTGCCAACAGATAAACGACTTTCTGCGCACTGCTGGGACGGATGATTTCCTTGAACAGCAGTTTGAAGACGTCGGCGAAGGCCTGGAAGATACCCATGCCCACGTACATCGGCCCGTGGCGGATGTGCATCCAGCCAATCAGCTTGCGCTCCCACACCACGTAGAACGCCACCGAAATGATGACCGGCATGGCGATCAGCAGGATCTTCAGCACGATCCACAACACCATGCCGATGTCGCCCAGCCCGAAGAACCATTCGCGCACAGGGTCCACCATGCTCAACAATGCTCCGCTCATGCCGCCACCACCGTGATCCGGCCAGCACCCAATGGCGCCGTGGCCCCGTGGCCGCTTTCGATCCAGGCCGTGCCCTTCGCTACCCGCTCATCCAGCACCACCGGCAAGGCCGCCGTGCCATTGCTTGCCGCCACCTTGGCAATCTGGCCTTGCGACAGGCCCGCTTGTCCGGCATCGGCAGGATTCAGCACCACCTGCGGCGCAATGTTCAACGGATGTGCTTGCAACGCGGCGGCACGACGGACGACACCGTCGGTACGATAGATCGCCGGCACGGCTGCGACTTCCAGCCCACCGGTGCCGGCCGCTTGCGAAGGCGAACGCGCCAATTCTGCAGTTCCCGGCTTGATTGCGCGGTTTGCCACTTCACGTGCGCCGGCCAGATCGGTGAATTCGAAGGACGGCAGCGACAAGGCACCGCCCAGGGCACGCAATACGCGCCAACCTTCGCGTGCTTCGCCAGGCAACTTGGCACCGGCTTGCGTGGATTGCTGCACGCCATCCAGATTGGTCAGCGTGGCGGCAACTTCCGGCAAGGCACCGATCGGCAGGATCACGTCGGCCACTTCACGCGTGGAGGCGCAAGCGAAATGGCTGAACGCCACCACCTTGCCCGCCTTCAGTGCTTTCAGCGCGGCAGCAGTGTCGGCGAAATCCAGGCCCGACTCGATGCCATAGGTGATGTAGGCCGAACGCGGTTCCGCGAACATGCCGGCCACGTCACGCGACGTCGGCAATACACCCTGCCCTGCCAGACCCACGGCATTCGCACCCTGCGGGATACGGCACAGTGCCGCACCGGTGGAGGCCGCGAATTCAAGGGCGGCAGCACGGATGGCCGCAGCTTGCGGGTGGTTTTCGGCAAGCGCGCCCAGCACCACGACCGCACGGGTCGCACCCTTCAGCGCATCACGCAGTGCACTGCCGGACAGCGTTGCCGCCAGTTCCGACGGCGCCACGATGTGCTTGCCGGCGATATCGAATGCGAAATCAAAGTCGACCGGATTGACCACGTGCACGCGGGTGCCCTGGCGACGCCAGGCCTTGCGGATGCGCTGGTGCAACAAGGGCAATTCGTGGCGAATGTGGGTACCGACCAGCACGATGGCATCGGCTTGCTCGATATCGGCCAGCGGCAATGCGAACGGCTCGGCCACGGCGCCATCCGAGAAATCGCGATTGAAGATGCGATGGTCCAGATTGCCGCTGCCCAGCTCATGGGCCAGTTGCGCCAGCAAGCCACCTTCCTCGTTGGAGGTCGAAGGATGTACCAGCACGCCCAGATCATCACCCGAATGCGCGCGCAGGATCCCGGCAGCGGCCTCCAGTCCTTCCGACCAGGAGACTTCGTGCCATTCGCCGTTGATTTTCTGCAACGGCTTCAGCGCACGATCGCTGCTGTACAGGCCCTGGTGCGAATAACGGTCGCGGTCCGAGAGCCAGCATTCGTTCACCGCCTCGTTGTCGCGCGGAACGCTGCGCAGCACTTCGCCACGGCGCACGTGCAGGAACAGGTTGGACCCCATCGGGTCGTGGTAACCGATGGACTCGCGCGCCATCAATTCCCACGGACGCGCGCGGAACTGGAATACCTTGTTGGTCAGCGCCCCCACTGGGCACACGTCCACCACGTTGCCGGACAGCTCGGTGGTCAGCGGCTTGCCATCGTAGGTACCGATCTGCAGATTTTCACCGCGATACATGCCGCCCAGTTCATAGGTACCGGCGATTTCCGCGGTGAAGCGCACGCAACGGGTGCACTGGATGCAGCGGGTCATTTCGGTGGCGACCAGCGGACCGATGTCTTCGTCAGGCACCACGCGCTTGCGCTCGACGTAACGGCTGACGGAACGGCCGTAACCCAACGAGACGTCCTGCAGTTCGCACTCGCCGCCCTGATCGCAGATCGGGCAATCCAGCGGGTGGTTGATCAGCAGGAATTCCATCACGTTGCGCTGGGCCTTCAGCGCCTTTTCGGTGCGCGTGAACACCTTCATGCCATCGGCCACCGGAGTGGCGCAGGCTGGCAGCGGCTTGGGCGATGCACGTCCGCCCATTTCCGCGTCCACCAGGCACATGCGGCAATTCGCCGCGATGGCCAGTTTGTCGTGATAGCAGAAACGCGGGATCGGGATACCGGCCTTGTCGGCGGCCTGGATGATCATCGCGTTCTTCGGCACCACCAGCGGCTGGCCGTCGATCTCGATGGCCACGTGGTCCGGCGGCAATGCGGGGGCGGAAGGCTGCGCACTCATGCGGCCACCTCCAGCTTCGCATCGACAATGGAGCGGCCATTGAGGATGAAGTATTCGAACTCGTCCCAGAAGTGGCGCAGCATGCCCTGCACCGGCCACGCGGCGGCTTCGCCGAACGCACAGATGGTATGTCCTTCGATCTGGCCGGCAGCCGCCTTCAGCGTGTTCAGGTCGTCGAGCGTGGCCTTGCCTTCCACGATGCGGGTCAGCATGCGGTACATCCAGCCGGTGCCTTCACGGCACGGCGTGCACTGGCCGCAGCTTTCCTTGTAGTAGAAACGCGCGATGCGCTGGCAGGCGCGCACCATGCAGGTGGTGTCGTCCATCACGACGACGGCGCCCGAGCCCAGGCCGGAGCCGGCCTTCTGGATGCTGTCGTAATCCATGGTCAGGCCCATCATGGTGTCGCCCGGCAATACCGGCATTGACGAGCCACCCGGGATCACGGCCTTCAGCTTGTTGCCGTTGCGCACGCCACCGGCCATTTCCAGCAGGTCGGCGAACGAGGT
>JBQGFJ010000393.1:0-3978 GCA_052040085.1 Pseudoxanthomonas sp. | reverse complement strand
CTGATGCAATTCGCGCGCAAAGGCTGCGCGTAAAAATGATCACGATTCGCGTTCCGTCATTTCTTGGCGCGGGGCGCTAACCTGCGCGCTTCTCCCGTGGGGCAATGGCCATGAAGGGCGACCGCAAAGTCATCGAATTCCTCAACAAGGCGCTCTACAACGAGCTGACCGCGATCAACCAGTATTTCCTGCACGCCAAGATGCTGAAGAACTGGGGATTCCACGAACTCGCCCACCACGAGTACAAGGAGTCCATCGATGAAATGAAGCATGCCGACAAGCTGGCCGAGCGCATTCTATTCCTGGAGGGGCTGCCCAATTTCCAGGCACTGGGCAAGTTGAGGATCGGCGAGAATCCCCGTGAGTTGCTGGCGTGCGACCTGGCGCTGGAATCCGAAGGCCTGCCACTGTTGCGCGAGGCCATTGCCTACTGCGAAAGCGTGGGTGACTACGTGACCCGCAACCTGCTGTCCGACATCCTTGATTCGGAAGAAGAGCACGTTGACTGGATCGAAACCCAGCTTTCGATCATAGAGCGCATTGGCGAACCGAATTACCTGCTCAGCAAACTCGAGTCGGACGACTGAGCCTGTCCGGGCGCTCATTGCCGTCCGTCGGCTGCGCCCGGCATGCGATGGATGGGGTCAATTGCGGGAGTGTTCCCTGGGTTGTCCCGTGGTGTCCGGAGTGTTCGCGATTCCTGCCAGGAATCCCTGTAGCGCGATCCGCGCGCGTGCGTATTCGGCGATCACGAGTGCCACGGCCACGGCAGGTTGTTCGATCTTCATGGCGCGTGCACCCAATTCCACCCGTTTGGCGGCGGCCGATAGTGCCATTGCGCCGATATTGGCGCTTGACGACTTGAGCGTGTGTGCAGCATCGCGCATCACGGCCAGGTCCGGGCCAATGGCGCCCGCTTCCAGGCGCGTGATCAGGCGTGGTGCATCTTCCAAAAACAAGGTAACGATGCGCGATGTTTCGTCGCCGGCGATTTCGCGCAATTCATCCAGGGCGCTGCGATCGAGGACGGGAGGGTTGGGTGCGGCCGGGATCGCTGTTGCAAGGGGAGCTGATGGTGGCGGGGCGGCGGCGGGATTCCGCAGGACGAAGGTGGTGTTGCCCGGCAGCCAGCGCTGCAGGCAGGCTTCAAGCAATTCCCGCGAAACCGGCTTGGAAAGATAATCGTCCATGCCGGCATCCAGGCACTTCTGGCGATCCCCGGCCATGGCGTTGGCGGTCATGGCCACGATGGGCAGGCGACGGGGCGTTGCTGCACGTGCTTCCTGTTCGCGCCAGCGCCGCGCAGCTGAGTAACCATCCAGAACGGGCATCTGGCAATCCATCAGCACCAAGCCGTAACGGTCCTCCGTCAGCATCGCCAACGCCTCGGCACCATTGGTGGCGGTGTCGTATTCGAAGCTGAGGGAGTCCAGCAATTTGCGCGCGACCAGCAGGTTGACCGGGTTGTCCTCGACCAACAGGATGCGCCCTGAAGATGGAGCGGCGACCGCCGGTAGCGATGAGGATTCTGGCTGAGCTGCAGGAAAGCGGGTGGGTGGCGCTTCGGTGGCGAAGTCCGTACTGGTGATGGTCGCGGGTGTATTGGTCGCAGCGGAACTGGATGGCGAGACTGTCCCGGTCAGTGCGGCACGCAACTCGGCATCAGGTGCCTGGCGGGACAGCAGCGTGGCACCGGGATGCAGTTCCTCAGGAACCGTGTCGTCGCCGTAAAGCCAAACCAACCGCAAATCGCCACTGCTTTCTCCCTCATGGCGGGCAACGGCCCGATGCAGGGCGCGTGCGGTGGTCCGGATGCCGGAGAGGTCGGCAAGCACGGCCATGTAGCCCGTCATGCCGTGGTCCGTGGTCATTCGCAGCCGGTCCAGTGCTTCGTGGGTGGTGCCCACCGCTTGCACATGGAAGCCCCAGTTCGAGAGCAGCATGGAGACACGCTGCTGCAGGCGCGAATCCGGCGTGACCAGCAGGATGCGCCCGGATTGTGCGAAGGCGGTCTCCCGCGTGCGCATGTCGCCGATCGTTTTGAGCAGCGGCGTTTCGAACCAGAACGTCGAGCCCTGGCCGGGTTCCGAGACAACGCCGATGCGGCCCCCCATCAGGTCGATGATGCGCTTGCAGATGGCCAACCCCAATCCGGTTCCGCCATACAGGCGCGTAGTGGAGGCGTCGGCTTGAGAGAACGAATTGAACAGGCGTGCCTGGGCGGCCGGATCAATGCCGATGCCGGTGTCGCGCACTTCGAAGCGGAGTTGGTGTTGGGCGGCGTTCTCACCCAGTCGGCGGATGGCCAGTGTGATCGATCCGCGTTCGGTGAACTTGACCGCGTTGCCGATCAGGTTGCTGAGCACCTGCCGCAGGCGGATGGGGTCGCCGCGCACCGAAAGGCGGACCGCCGGGTCCAGTTGCAGGATCAGGCGCAGGCCCTTGCTTTCGGCAGGGCGCTGCATCAGTTGCAGGACGCCGTCGATCAATTCGCGCAGGTTGAACGTGGTGACTTCCAGCTCCAGCTTGTTCGCTTCCAGCTTGGAGTAATCCAGGATGTCGTCCACGATCCTGAGCAGTTGCTGCGACGAGGTGCTGGCGGTATTCAGCAGCTCGCGCTGGTCTGCCGAAAGCGAGGCCTTGGAGAGCATGTCCAGCATCGGGATGATGCCATTGAGCGGCGTGCGGATTTCATGGCTCATGGTGGCCAGGAACTCGCCCTTGGCCAGCACGGCGGATTCGGCTGCCTGCTTGGCTTTCAGCAACTCTTGTTCCAGTGCGTCATGCCGGCGGAGTTCATGCTGCAGTCCATCGCGCTCGCTTTCCGCCATGGCCGCGCGCATCTCCAGATTCTCCGCCTGTACATCGCCTACGCGGGTACGGCGCAGATTGGCAACGGCAAGTCCTGCAGCCACCAGGATGGCCGCCAGGGCGACCGGCGGCCATGGGCCGTTGACCCCGAGCATGGACAGGGCCAGCGCTCCAGCCGCGATCACGGACAGGGCCAGCAGCAGCCATGCAATGGCCGGCCAGCGCTCGCTCTCGGCCACGCTCAGAGCACCGCGCTGTGGAAATCGAACCCGAGTTCGTCGCCGACGGCCTGCACCAGGTTGCCCTGGATGAAGTCGATGCCTCCCATCCACATGGCGGCGGCGGCTTGCGGGTCTTCGATCTGTTGTCCGATCACTTGCAGGCCCAGGCGGTGTGCCTGGTCGATCACGCCACGCAGTTCATCGCGCAAGGCAGGATTGGTGTGGGTATCGGCGAAGCGGCTGGCCACGCGCAGGTAACTGAGGGGCAGTAGCGAAAGCAGTGCGTCCGCTTCATTGCCCGGTTCGAACTGGCTCAGGCAGAACTGCACGCCCGCCTGCATCAACTGGTTGCAGAACTGGCGCAGCGTGACCGTGTGGATGAGGGCATCGGTCAGTCGCAGGTCGATGACCAGCGACGAGCTCTCGATCTTGTGCTTGGCCAAAGTATCCAGCAGCCAGGTGGCGTGTGCTTCGCGTGCCAGTGTGCGTGCGGATTGCGAAACGAACAGGCGCAGCGATGGGCCGCTTTCCTGCCGTTGGGAAAGCAGGTAGATGGCGTGTTCCATCACCCAGTGGTCGATCTGGGCGATACCACCGGTGGATTCGGCGACCGGGATCACCTTGGAAGCGGGCAGCAGCGAGCCATCGGCTTCGCGCATGCGCAACAGGACCTGGTATTGCGCCTGTTCGCTGCCAGCCACGGAAACAATGGGTTGGTAGGCAAGCTGGAACTTGGTGGAATCCAGCACCAGCGCAGGTTCTTCCGGGCCCAGTTTGGCCGGCGTGTAGGCGGCAATGCTGTCGGGTTGCAGACGGGCTTGCAGCACAGCACGCTCGGTGGCTTCCAGTGCGCTGCCGGTATCCACGAAACCCTGTGCGAGGCTGGCATAACCTACCGAGCAGCGCAGGTTCAGTGCATCACCTTCGCGCGGGGTGAAGGACTGAT
>JBQGFJ010000392.1:0-6097 GCA_052040085.1 Pseudoxanthomonas sp. | reverse complement strand
CAATCAAGATCGTGCTTGTCCAGGCCATTGGCAGCCAGGGTTTCATCGACCACGCCGTCGAGTGCCTTCACCGCGTACTTGAAGACGTCATTGCCCTTCATGATGATGCGTGCACCGGCATTGGGCTCATCGAACTTGAAGCCGGCGGACACGCCCACCGGGTTCCACAGCAACTCCTTCTTGCCGCCGTCGGCGTGCAGATGGGTACTGAGGAGGCCGGTTTCACTGTCGGCCTTGAGCACGACGGCGCCGGCGCCGTCGCCGAACAGCACGCAGGTGGTGCGTTCGGTCCAGTCCACGATCCGGCTCAGGGTTTCGGTACCGATGACCAGCACGGTCTTCGCATCACCGCAACGGATGAACTTGTCAGCCACGCTCAGCGCGTAGATGAAGCCGGAACAGGCCGCGTTGACGTCCATCGCGGCACAGCCTTCGATTCCCAGCCGTGCCTGGATGAGGCAGGCGGTGGACGGAAAGATCAGGTCCGGCGTGGTGGTGCCCACCACGATCATGTCGATATCGGAAGCCTGCACACCGGCAGCTTCCAATGCACGCACCGCGGCGTTGAAGCCCAGGTCCGCCGTGGTTTCACCTTCGGCGGCGATATGGCGCTCCGTGATGCCGGTACGGCTGCGGATCCATTCGTCGCTGGTATCGACTTGCTTGGCGAGGTCTTCGTTGGTGAGCACTTTTTCCGGCAGGTAACTGCCCGTGCCCGCGATACGTGAATAGATACGCCCACCCGCAGCCGATACGCTCATGCCCGCTCCCGCCAACGACCCGGTCCGGGCCTGGAATCGCATTCAACGCACGGAACGCCGCATGTGCGGCGCCCGCGAAAGACCATCAGTCTTCGGAATCAACGACCTGCGACTTGGTCTGGATCACCTTGCGGCCACGGTAGTAACCGTCGGCGGTCACGTGGTGGCGCAGGTGGATCTCGCCCGTGGTCGGGTCGGTGGCCAACTGCTTGGCGGTGAGGGCGTCATGCGAACGGCGCTGGCCGCGACGGGAAGGGGTGACTCGGGATTTCTGCACAGCCATGGGATTGCTCCGAACGTGTATGCGTGTTGCGTTGGGTTGTACTGCCAAACCGCCTTGCGGCGATCAATTCTTTTTTTTCATTGCCGCCAGGGCGGCAAAGGGGTTGGCCTTGGCCAATTCTTCCTGCCCGGGCTGCCAGTCGCGATCCACGGCTTCCTTGTCGGGCGATACCGGCACCACCGGGACTGCAAGGATCAATTCGTCCTCGACCAGCGACGATAGACCCAGCATGCCATCCTCCGGCACCAGCAGCGCTTCGTATTCCTCCGGCAAGGCGGACTCTTCCTCCTCGTCGCGGATCAGGCCCAGCCTCTGCACGATGTGCACCGGCAATACGAACCTTTCCAGGCTGCGCTGGCATTCCAGCGGCAATCCGGCATCAATCCTCAACTCGGCGTAAGACACCTGCAGGGTATCGTCACGATCGAACTGGAGCGCGAAAGTGGCCTCGCCTTCGGAATCAAGCAACAATCCCTGCAGGCGTTCCAGCGAAGACAGCGGAAAACGGCCTTCAAAACCGCGCCTTGCCGCCACCATGCGCCAGACATCCACCATTTCGGGCACGTTCGCGGACATAAGCCGCTGAATTCTAGGGACATGACCGTACACTGTCAAACCGGCCCTGCCTCCCGGCCATGCCGGACAGGGCCCTGTTCAGGAAGGAAGAACCTGCCCCATGCCTTTGATACTGGCCTCCACCTCCCCTTATCGCCGGGAACTGCTTGGACGACTGCAGCTGCCGTTCACCCTCGCCCGCCCCGAGACCGATGAAACCCCGCTGCCCGGCGAATCCCCGGCCATGCTGGCGCAACGGCTGGCCTGCGCGAAAGCGGCAGTGATTGCCACCCGGTTCCCGGGCACCTGGGTCATCGGATCGGACCAGGTGGCAGAGACCGGTGGCCTGCTCCTGGGCAAACCCGGCAATCGCGGAACAGCTATTGCCCAACTGACCTCCATGGCCGGGCGCGAGACCCGTTTCCACACCGCGGTCTGCGTCCAGCGGGACGAACGGATCCTGGTTGCGCTGGACACCACCACGGTCTGCTTCCGCAGCCTATCCACCGAGGAAATCGAGCGTTACGTGGATGCCGAACAGCCCTACGATTGCGCCGGCAGTTTCAAGGCCGAAGGGCTGGGCATCACCTTGTTCGAAGCCATCGATTCCAGCGATCCGACGGCACTCATCGGGCTGCCCCTCATCGCGCTGTCACGCCTGTTGCGCGAAGCCGGCTACCGCTTGCCCTGAACGATCCGGACTGGCTGCTCCGGCCAGTCTTCGACGCTGCCGTCGCGGCCATGCAATCGCAACCCAAACCAATGGCGTCCCGGGGCCAATCCGGAAACATCGATCTCGCCATCGAAACGGACGTTCGGGTGTTGGGGATCGATCGAAATCTTCCAGAAAGCCGCCACACCCGGATCCGCGCCCCCGTAAGTGGCTTCGGCTACCGGTTTGCCGCCCAGCAGAATCTCGACACGCTCGAGGCCAGCACCATCCTTGAACGCCCAGCCACTGATCCGCAGTCTGTTTTCCACGTGTGCATCGACTTCCGGCGTATCGATCCACGCGAACGCAGGCAACACGCACTCACCGGTCCCGCGCTCGGCCGGCAGATGGAAGAGCAGAAAGCGCTGCCGCCCATGGTCCACATTCACCACGCGCGGCGGCGGCAAGGGCCCCACCTTGGCACACAGGTCGCGGTAGTACACGAGCAAGTCGCGATACTTTACTTCGTTGTCGGCCACCACCAGCAGCGTCGGCGACGTGCGGGAACCATCGCTTTCCAGCCCCCACAACCGCAGTTGCGGGGCGCGTCCGTGGCGATGGTTCAACGGGTGATCCAACACTGCAATACCCGGATCGTCCAATTGGAAGCCCAGTTCCGCCCCGATCTTGAAGCTCCCCGCCAGCACGCGGGTATCGGCAGGTGCCTGCGCAAGCTCTTCGCGTACGGCATGTGCAAGCTCGTCCCAGCCTGAAAAATTGGCCAGGTAGTACTTTTCCGCGGCAGCCTGCGCACGCCACACTGGCGTGGATAGCCAAGCGTAATAGCCAAGCGCCAACGCCAGGCCGACCCCGGCAACCCACCACGTCGCCATGCGCAATCGCCGCGACCACCCGCGCAACGACAACGGCACCACCACCAGCAACGCCAGATAGCCCGGCAACGGCCAATGGAAACTCACGCGCTCACTGTCGGCGAAAAATCCGAGCACGAAAAAGCCCAGCGTGGACAGACTGCCCAGCAATGCAAAATACCGCCACTGCACGGATTGCGCGGCATCACCGCGCAATGCACGCAGCGACACCTGCATGAATGCGAGGAACAGCAGCGGCGTCACCAACGCCGTCTGTATCAGTACGAACCACAGGCCACCGATCTGGAAAGACCACGGATGCCGATCCACCAACTGGAAACGCAAACCGGCATCGGCATGCTGCAGGTTCCACCACAAAAGCGGCCACCATGCTGCGGCGCCGATACCCAGCACCACCCACACGCGTGCGTCACGCAGCAACCGGCGGCCTTCCGGCAACCACAGCAGCGCCAGCAACCCGACGCCGATCACGCCGACAAAGCGGTAATGACTCAACGCACCCAGTACCAGGCCGGCAGCCAACAGGGCCAGGGAACCGATCCTCACCTCGCGCAACAATCCTGCCCCGCCCATCAGGCACAACACTGTTGCCAATGCCATCGGCACATCCGGCAATGCCAACAGTCCCAACGTCCCCGTGAGCGGCATCAGGACAGCCAAACTGCCTGCCTGCCATCCCGCCGCATCACCGAACCAGCGCGACGCCGTGCGCGCCACCAGCCATGGCAACAGCGCGGCAATCAGCAGGAAGAGGCTTCGCAATGCCAGGACATGGGTACCGAACCACTCGGTGCCCAATCGGGCCAACCAGGCCGTCAATGCCGGCAATTCCGAATACGCCCAGGCCAGATGGCGACCTTCCTGCCAGTAGAACGCTTCGTCCACGAACAGCGGCAGCCGCGCGGCAAGCGCGACCTTGGTCACGGTCACCAGCACCCACAGTGCAATGAAGACGAATCGCGCGCGTTCCCGGTCCTGCATGCCGCTACACTTCCTGAGTCCCGTTAAGGTGCCACGCGTCCCATGTCCGCGACTGCCATTGATCCCGCCATGTTATCCGACACGCTCAAGGCAGCGCTTGAACGCGCACAGAACCAGGTCAATTCACTGGTACTGGGAAAGGCCCACGAAGTGCGGCTGGCCTTCGTGGCATTGCTTTCGGACGGACACCTGCTGATCGAAGACCTGCCCGGCCTGGGCAAGACCACGCTGGCCCACGCACTGGCCGCCACCCTGGGCCTGAGCTTCCAGCGGATCCAGTTCACATCGGACCTGCTGCCCGCGGATGTGCTGGGCGTATCGGTGTACGACGCCACCACCCGCCAGTTCCAGTTCCATCCCGGCCCGGTGTTCACCCAGGTCTTGCTGGCCGACGAAATCAACCGTGCCCCGCCGCGCACCCAGAGTGCCCTGCTGGAAGCCATGGCCGAACACCAGGTCACCCTGGATGGCAGCACCCGGCCATTGCCCGAACCTTTCTTCGTGATCGCCACCCAGAATCCGGTGGACCTGTCGGGAACCTATCCGCTGCCGGATTCGCAACTGGACCGGTTCCTGTTGCGGCTGTCGCTGGGCTATCCCAACAGTGAATCCGAACGCGCCCTGCTGACCGGCACGGATCGCCGCCAGTTGATCGCGCAGGCAGCTCCCGTGCTGTCCTCCGCGGATGTGCTCGCGTTGCGGCATGCCGTGGACAACGTGCATGCCAGCGATGCGCTGATCGATTACGTGCAGGCCTTGCTGACCCGCAGCCGGCAACATCCGGGCGTGCGCGTGGGATTGTCGCCGCGCGCCGGCATCGCCCTGCTCCGCGCCGCCCGTGCCCATGCCTTGCTGCTGGGTCGGCAACACGTACTGCCCGAAGATGTGCAGGCCCTGTTCATCGCGGTGGCCGCGCACCGGCTGGTCGCCGAAGCAGAGGCCTCCACCGCGGCCTCACTGGCCAAGGCCATCCTGCATACCGTGCACGTGGACTGAGTCCATGGCGGCGTCGATCCGCGAGCGCCTTGCCCTCCGCTTCGCATGGCTGGCCCGGCCACGTGAGCCCGAAGCCCTGCCGGCGACACTGGATCGCCGGCGCATCTACGTGCTGCCCACGCGGTTCGGACTGTTTTTCACCCTCATGTGCCTGGCCATGGCACTGGGTGCGTTGAACTACAACAACAATCCCGCCTTGCTGCTCGCCCTGTTGCTGGCGTCCACCGGGCTGGGCAGCCTGATGGCGACACACTTGCAGTTGTCAGGCCTGCGGGTGGATGCACTCTCTGCCGAACCCGTGCCCGCCGGAGCCACCATGGTCGTCGTGCTTTCACTGTCGGCACGCGACAACCGGCTTCGCCATGGATTGCAGTTGCAACGCGGCACCGCCAGCACCGGCATCCCGCCCTTGTCCAACAACCCGGTCACGGCTTCGCTGCACATCGAGACCACGCGGCGTGGCTGGCTGTATCCGGAACGGATTCGCATCTCCAGCACCCAGCCGATAGGGCTGGCGCGTGCCTGGAGCTGGGTATGGCCAGAGGCGCCGCTGCTGGTCTACCCCGTGCCGGAAACACACGGCCCGCCCTTGCCGGCCGGCGAAGGACCAGCGCAACAGTCCCGCATCCATCCGGCCGGCGACGACATCCACCATCTGCGTGATTACCGCAGCGGCGACCAGCAACGCACCATTGCCTGGAAAGCATCGGCCCGTCGCGACACGCTGCTGGTACGCGAGCACGAACAACCCCTGGGCCAGGAGATCCTCCTGGACTGGCATGCACTGCATGCACTGCCTTTCGAGCAACGCATCAGCCGGCTGGCACATTGGGTGGATGCAGCCGAACGCGAAGGCCGCCGCTATCGCTTGCAACTGCCGGGACAACCCGCTATCGGCCCCGGCCAGGGTGCGGCGCACCGGCATGCCTGCCTGCGCGCACTGGCCGTGCTGCCCGGCGAGGACGGCGCATGAATC
>JBQGFJ010000391.1:0-7305 GCA_052040085.1 Pseudoxanthomonas sp. | reverse complement strand
CAGCGGCATCCGCGGGTTGGGCTACCAGAACTTCATCCAGACCGACGCCTCCATCAATCCCGGCAACTCCGGCGGCGCCCTGGTCAACCTGAAAGGCGAACTGGTGGGTATCAATACCGCCAGCTTCAATCCGCGCGGCAGCGCGGCCGGCAACATCGGCCTGGGCCTGGCCATCCCGGTGGACCTGGCCCACGACGTGATGAACCAGTTGCTGACCACCGGCGAAGTCCGCCGCGGCACGCTGGGCGTGGAAACCCAGGACGTGAACGAGCGCCTGGCACGCGCCCTGCAGCTGGACAACGCGCGCGGCGCGCTGGTGACCCGCTTGCTGCCGAACTCCGCCGCTGCCGCCGCAGGCCTGCAAGCGCAGGACGTGATCGTGGGCGCCAACGGCCAGCGCATCGACAACAGTGAGGCCCTGCGCAACTTCCAGGGCCTGCAATCCCCCAATGCCCGGGTCACGCTGGACGTGCGCCGCGATGGCAAGCCAGTACAACTGACCGCTACCCTGCGCGAACAACCGCGTGCCCTGGAAGGCCTTGCATTGGATCCGCGCCTGGCCGGCGCCACCCTGGCCGAACTGCCCGAAGCCGTGCGCCGCAACCGCCAGGTCAGCGGCGTGCTGGTGGAAAAAGTGGAATCCGGCAGCCGTGCCGAGAAGAACGGCTTGCGCCAGGGCGACGTGGTGATCGGCGTCAGTGGCAGCCGCGTGGGCGATCTGGCCGGGCTGCTGGCCGGCGTGTCCGAAAGTCCCCAGCAACTGGTACTTCACATCCGCCGCGGGGGTGCGCAGGGTACCCTGCCCATGCAATGAGTCCGTGACGCATGCGAGTGCGGGCACGGGCAATGTTGCGTAGACTGGATGGCGAGGCTTTCAACGCGCCATCCGCCATGCAAGGCCCGTGGCAATGTTCCATCGGCCACCCCCAGACCACCGAAGGAGATCACGATGAGCCCCACCTCTACCGACGCCGTCAAAAGCAACCTGAGCGAAGCCGGTTCGCACCTGAAATCCGCCGCCACCGCTGCGGGCGAAGCCATCAAGGGCGCCGCCGGTGCCGCAGGCGATGAACTCAAGCTGGGCAAGGCCAACGTCAAGTCCGAACTGGCCGACAGCGCACTGGCCGGTCTCGCCGCCGCCGAAGAAAGCGGTGCCGCCGCCAAGGAGCAGGTGGACGTGCTGCTGGACAAGGGCCGCGACCTGATCGACAGCGCCGCCGACCTGATCCGCGAACGTCCGCTGGCCTCGTTCGGCGTTGCCTTCGCCGCCGGCTGGCTGATCGCCAAGCTGGCCAGCAGCAACGACAAATAAGCCGGTCGCGTGAGCGATCCGAACCTCCCGCCCGGCAGCGACGCGCCGGAAGCCGCGCCCGCGCCCGGACTGGACGAAACCCTGCGCCAGGTCGGCGCAGCGGGCAAGGCCACGTTGGGCTCGGCCGCCGGCACCGCGCGCGCATTGCGCAAACTGGTGGTGGCCGACCTGGCGCTGGCACGCAGCGCACTGGGGTTTGCGCTGATCTGGATCAGCGCCGCCATCGTGTTCGGCGCATCGGCCTGGCTGCTGATGACTTCCGCCCTGATCGTGCTGCTGGAACGGCTGGGACTGTCGTGGTTGCAGGCTTTCTCGTTCGTGGCACTGGCCAACCTCGTGATCACCGGCTTGGCCGCATGGCGCGGCAGCTACTACTTCGACCAGGCGCGCATGAACGCCACGCGCCGCCAGCTGAAACGCCTGGGCTTGCTGGACGACGACGAAGATGACGAAGCACCGGCCCCGGCTGCCCCGGAGCAAGCGCCATGAGCTTCAAGGCACAGCAGCGTCTGGTGCAGCGCGCCGAACGCAGGCTTGAAACCTGCAGCCTGCAGACCGTCAACCACTGGAATGGCCTGAAGCAAACCTGGCGCAGCGGCTGGACGCCCTTCCGCATCATCGCCGCCGGCCTGACCACCGGCTTCCTGATTGGCCGTTCCGAACCGCTGTCCGCTATCACCGGGGGGCGCTGGATACAAATTGCCGGCACGATGTCCGAATGGTTCGCCATCATCAGCACCAACCTGGCGGCTGGATTGGACGAAACCGTGGACGACGACGCGGATGCACCCGCTCCCGCTGCCGAGGCCCCTGCCGCCGCCGAACCACCCCCGCGTGCGCCGGCACCTGCCGAAGCCGCTACCGAACTTTCCGAACGTTGAGACCTGCACGCGGTAACATGGCCGGGTGAGCTTCACCGTCCGCGCAATTTCACTCGACCTCGACGACACCCTGTGGCCGTTCGCCCCCATTGGCGCGCGCATCGAACAGGTGTTGCACGACTGGTTCGAAATCCACAGCCCGCGCACCGCGGCACTGTTCCCGGTCGCCACCATGCGCGAGCTGCGCGCACAGGTATTCGCCGAACACCCGCACCTGCTGCACGACATGAGTGCCCTGCGCCGGATGACCCTGCAACGCGCACTGGAAGGCAGTGATGCGGACATGGCCCTGCTGGAACCGGCCTACAAGACCTTCTATGCCGCACGCAACCGGGTGGACTTCTATCCGGATGCGCTGGATGCGCTCCAGCGCATCGCGCGCCGCGTGCCACTGGCCTCGCTCAGCAACGGCAATGCGGACTTGCAGGCGATTGGCATCAGCCATCTCTTCAGCGTGCAAATGCACTCACGCGCGCACGGCGCGGCGAAACCGGAAAAGAGCATCTTCCTGGCGACCTGCGAGCAACTCGGGCTGCCGCCTGGCGACGTGCTGCATGTTGGCGACCACGTGGATGCCGACGTGCGTGGTGCCGCGCGTGCCGGCCTGCGCAGTTGCTGGTTGCATCGCGACGACCATCCGGGTGGATTGCAGGCCTGGCCACACGACGACCTGCAACCCGATCTGCAATTCGACACCCTGACCGCACTGGCCGACTGGCTGGAATCACAACCTGCTGCGTGACTCGACACTCATGACACTGCCTACCGGATTCGCCACGGACAACGCCAATGCCCTGCCACTGCACGTACTGGCTGCCGCGCAACTGGCCGACTGGAAAACGCGCCAGCCCGAAACCACCGTAGCCTGGTTGCAAGCGCAGAACTTCACTGCCGCGCCCGGCTCCTTGCTGCTGCTGCCGGGTGAACACGGCGTGGCCGGCGCCGTACTGGGCATTGGCGATCCGCTGGATGCCTATGCCTACGCGCATGCACCGTTCGGTCTGCCGGATGCCGAATGGCAACTGGCAACCCCGCTGGAACCGGAGGCGCAGGCCGCACTGCAACTGGGCTGGGGCTTGGGCAGCTACCGCTTCACCCGCTACAAGCGCGCCCTGCGTGCACCGGCCCGGCTGGCACTGGGTGGCAGTGCGAATGCCGAAGCCTTCGACCTGCTCGCCGCCTGCGTGCGTGTACGCGACCTGGTCCACACCCCCACCGAGGACATGGGACCGGAGCAGATGGAAGCGACCGTGCGCGAGATCGCACAGGCCCATGGCGCCAGCTTCGAGAGCATCGTCGGCGACGCCTTGCTGGCACGGAATTTCCCGGCCATCCATGCGGTCGGCCGTGCCTCGCACCGCGCGCCACGCCTGATCAAACTGCAGTGGGGCGATGCGTCCCATCCGCACCTGGCCATCGTCGGCAAGGGCGTGTGCTTCGATACCGGCGGACTGGACATCAAGCCCGCCGACGGCATGCGCAACATGAAGAAGGACATGGGCGGTGCCGCACACGCCATTGCCTTGGCCGAACTGGTCATGGCGCGCAAGCTGCCGCTGCGCATCACCCTGCTGGTGCCAGCCGTGGAGAACGCGATTGGCCCCAATGCCTACCGGCCCGGCGAAGTGATCGCCACCCGCAAGGGCGTCAGCGTGGAAATCGACAACACCGATGCCGAGGGCCGCATCGTCCTGTGCGATGCGCTCACGCACGCGGGCGAACTCTCACCCGATACCATCCTCGACTTCGCCACCCTGACCGGCGCCGCACGCATCGCGCTGGGCCCGGACCTGCCCGCCCTGTTCGCCAATGACGATGCACTGGCCAATGCATGGCTGGCCGCCGGCCAGCGCACCCGCGACCCGGTGTGGCGCATGCCGTTGTGGCGCCCGTACCTGCGTTACCTGACCAGCAACATCGCCGACATGGCCAACGCCGGTTCGCGCATGGCCGGCGCCGTCACCGCCGCGCTCTACCTGGAACGCTTCGTGCCGGATGGCACGCCGTGGGCACACCTGGACGTGTATGCATGGAACGACAGCGACCGCCCCGGACGTCCCGCCGGTGGCGAGGCGCTGGCATTGCGTTCCGCCTTCGAGATGCTGAAAGAACGGTACTCGCCGCGATAATATTCTCCCGAAAGCAACCATCGTCGCCTTCAAGGAATGAACGACATGATGAGAGCCCTTCGATCCCTGGCTTGGTTCGCAATGCTGGTTTCCGGCATTTGCGTAGCGATACTGACGTTGGCCAGGTTCAGCACCAGCAACGATGAGCTCATCGCGCTCAAAACACTTGAATTTTATTGGCTCATCTCGGCAACAATCCTGCTCGGGTCCTGGCTATCCAGGAAGTGGCTGGACAAATGGCTGGATCAAGCAAACCAATCCGATCTTGAAAAAAGCCTGGAGTCCGGCACCTTCGAGGCCAGGGGAAGTTTTTGGCGTGCCACAACGCTGGCCGGATTATGCCTTCTGCTTGCATTCGGGATCCCGGCATCGTTGATGCGCAATGAAACCATCATGGCCATGGCAGCGTTTTTCTTGTTGCTGCTGTTCCTGAGTTTGGGATGGGGGCTATTCCGCCAACTCTGGCGCCCGGGCCCCCTGCTCAAAATCGACAGTCACGGATTGGACCATGCAATGTATGGCCCTATCCCCTGGGTTGATGTGATTGGCCTGGACCTGCGAACCACCCAGATACGCTGGTTCACCATCCATACCCTGTGGATCGGCGTGCTCAATCCGCACCGCTATTTCCGCCATGCCCCTTGGTTGGTCCGGTGGATGTGCGCACAAAGATCAAATCGCTATTCAACGTTCGGCCCCATTTCCATCCCACTCAATGAACTCAGCAAGGATGCATCCCTGATCTATCGCTCTGCGCATTCATTGCGCCTGAAGAACGATGCTCCCTTCCTGCCGAGCTGGAGGCTCGAGATGAAAGAAAAGGAGGTGGCGACCCATTTGGACGTGAGTGCGATGAATCAGGAAATGCATCAATTCATGATTGATGCGGAAACCATGACCGTTGATCAGGCGCCAGCACTTCAGGCGCGAATTGAAGCACTTCAAGAACGCAGCGACGCACTGCAACCACACATCAGGTCGGCTGTTGAATCGTCATTGAAACGAACACAACGCCAAGCCCGGGCTGGATGGGTCATGCTTGCCATCTTGGTGGCACTTGTTGTCCTGCAACTCGTTTTGCGACTCAATTGATCTTCGCCAGCAATACAGGCAAGGCTCCGTGCGGGCAGGGCCGTTGCCGTGCGTCAGCGCAACCAGCCGCGTGCAGCGGCCCGGCGTGCGTACCACCACAGGAACAGCCCGACCGCGGCGATGCACAGCGGGAACGACAGGCCGCGCAGGCCGGTTGTCTGCCACATCGGCGTGGTCAGGTAATTGGCCGTGAACTGCACCACGATTCCCAGCAGTGACAGCAGCAATACCAGCACCGACCAGCGCTTGCGCAGCAGCAACCCCAACGAACCCAGCAGGCCACCGAAAGTGGCCACGGCGAAGGGGCCGAACAGCCAACGCGGCATGGCCTCGAAGAGGCGTTGCTGCTCTTCGGGCCAGGTGGCGATCACTTCGGGCGTGGCCGTGAAGTGGTAGTAGAACGAAAACACGCCGAGCAGGTTCCAGAGCACCGCGAGGATGGCGACTATCCAGAACAGCACGGGCGGACGGGCAGTCGTGTTCATGGCAAGGTCCCCGGGCCAGTTTGGCGCGAGTCTATGCCCGGCGATGGCAATTGGACAGTGCCGTCCTGCGCTTGCCGCAACGGTTACAGCCAGCCCTTCTGCCGGGCCAGGCGATAGGCCTCGATGCGATTGCCGACCCCCAGCTTGCCGATGGATTCGGACAGGTAATTGCGCACGGTTCCCTGCGACAGGTTCAGTTGTGCGGCAATCTCGCCGGCAGACAGGCCTTCGCCTGCCAGCCGCAGTACCTGGCGCTCGCGGTCATTGAGCGGGTCGGCCTCGGACCAGGCCTCCAACGCGAGTTGCGGGTCGATGGCACGGCCGCCATTGCGCACCTTGCGCAGGGCTTCGGCCAGGTTCTCCGCCGGTGCATCCTTCAGCAGGTAACCAGACACCCCGGCATCCAGTGCACGGCGCAGGAATCCGCTGCGCGCGAAGGTCGTGACGATGACCACCTTCACCGGCAATGCCTGGCGCTGGATGCGTTGCGCCAGTTCCAGGCCAGTGAGGCCGGGCATTTCGATGTCAGTGAGCAGGACGTCGGGCTTGAGCCGTTGCAACTCGCGCCAGGCGGACTCGCCATCGGCGGCCATACCGACCACGTCGATGTCGCTTTCCAGGTTCAACAAGGCAGACAATGCGCCACGCAGCATGGCCTGGTCTTCGGCGATCAGTACACGAATCATGTGGCGACGTTAGCAGGAGCGGCCGCGCCATGGGAGACCGCCGGAAGGCCGCGGGCTTCTCCGGGGTAAAGCGCATCACGGCCAAGAGCCGCTTTTACACAAGCGCAGAGATCGCGGGAAACCACCCCTTCTCCCCTCGGGAGAAGGTGGCGCGCAGCGACGGATGAGGGAATGGAAACGACGTGTCACGGAAGGTGTTCGACGGCCTGATCACCCACGCCCTCATCCGCCCTTCGGGCACCCCCGCCTTCGCGGGGGCAGGCTCTTCTCCCTAAGGGAGAAGGCAAAAGCCAAGGGCAGCCCCCGCCTCCTACGGGGCCACGTCCGGCAGGGCATCATCATTGGCCGCCAACGGCAGGCGCGCCTCGATCCGCGTGCCGCCCCGGCTGGCATCAATGCGCAGACGGCCACTGACTGCTTCCAAGCGCTCGCGCATGCCGGAAAGACCGTTGCCCGGCACGATGGCGCCGCCGCGGCCATCGTCGACAATCCGAAGCACCGCCTCACCTCCCTCCACCGCGAACGACACTTCCGCGTGGGTGGCGCGGGCATGCCGCTGGATGTTGGTCACGGCTTCACGCACGGTCAACGCCAGCACGGTCTCGACTCCCGGCGGCAGGGTCGCGCCGGACACGGCATCGTCCAGCCGGTAACTGAAGGCGACGCCATCGGTTTCCAACAGCACCCGGGCCGAAGCCAGTTCGGCCGCAATGCCCGCGG
>JBQGFJ010000390.1:0-4480 GCA_052040085.1 Pseudoxanthomonas sp. | reverse complement strand
GACGTTCAGTTCCGTACGACGGTTGCGCGCACGACCTTCGCGGGTCGAGTTCGTGTCGATCGGACGGGTCAGGCCGTAGCCCACCGGGCCCAACAGGCGCGACGAGTCGATGCCGTTGCTGGTCAGGTAGTCATACACGGTCTTCGCACGACGCTCGGACAGGCCCTGGTTGTAGGCAGCGGTACCGATCGAGTCGGTGTGACCGGCGACTTCAACACGCAGCTCCGGATAACGCTTCAGGATTTCCACGGCTTCGCCGAGGATCACGACGGCATCAGGACGCAGGGTGGACTTGTCGAAATCGAAGTTCACGCCGGTCAGGTCGATGCTGATCGCGGTCGGCGGCGGCGGCGGCGGAGTCACAACCGGCGGCGGCGGCGGCGGCGGAGCCACAACCGGGGCAACCGGCTTCGGACCCAACGGAATGATCACGCCGACCGAAGCCAGAATGTCACCGAAGGAGCTTTCATTCGGGGCATTCACGGAGCGGTCGTCGAAATCGGCACGGTAGGCCAGTTCAGTACGCACGGCTACGCGCGAATCAAAAGTGGTCTGCAAACCAACACCAACCTTCGCGGCCAGGTTGCCGTCTTCACGGCGGCCCGGGGAATTCGGGTTCGGGAATGCATCGAACTCTTCCTCGGCACGCTGGTAGCCCAGACCAAACAGTGCGTATGGGTTCCAGTCACGACCTTCGGAGATGAAATGACGGCGCAGGTCCAGCGAGATGCCGTACTGGCTCCAATTCTGGTGCCTGTTGGACTCAAAATTCGGCAACTGATAGTTCAGCTCACCATCAATCGACCAGTTCGGGCTGATGAACTTGCCCAAACCCAAGCCCAGATGCGGAGCATCGCTGGTACCACGATCACTGTCCTGCAGGTTGAAGCCCGTGCTACCGGTCAGATACCAGCGGTCATCGAACTCCTGGGCAGAAGCGGCCTGCGCCACACCCAGCCCGGCAAGCAGCGCAACACTGAGAAGTTTCTTGTTCATTAATGCAGCTCCTTAGAAAAAACCGATTTGTAAAAACCGAGATCACTCAACCTGCGTGGGTTCAACGCTTGATACCAATGCCCTGAAAGGCAGTGCACGCATACCACCCGTATCAAGCTAGCACCGCCGGGGTGAAGGCTTGGTTAACACTAACATAACTAATTGTCCGCGCCAACAATCCGTATTGTCGCACAACTTCGATTGACCTATACAGCTTGGTGAAGGATCCCGGCAGCAGCTGCCAGCCGATCCTGGCCATTCAGGCCAGCCTGACGCATTAGCCAATGACCTAGCCGGTTTACACGCCTTGGGATTGTGGTTTTCTGCGTAGATCGCACCGATCCCAATCACCTCTTGGCAATGAAGGCTGTTGGCTCAAAGCAGCCAAGAGTGCCGTGCTGCCATCCACAACTGATCAGCTTATTGCGAATGGCAATCAGACAACGCACAATAAAACCAATGAAATACCAATCGACGGATTAGAGGGTGTGCAATATGGGCACATGCATCCATTCACCCAATCCGACTCGATAAGTCACAATCTGAGAACAACAGGCTGTACTGGTTTACTACTGTCCAAGACAAGCCCATGCAGGTGATCACCCCACCCACCTGCGCGCATTACGGAACATCCTCAGCCAAGGCGAATCCTCCGGCCATTCGACCGGGTGCCAGCTCAAGTTGACGCTGCGCGGGGTGCGTTCCGGGTGCGGCATCAGGATGGTGGCGCGGCCATCCGGCGTGGTCAGGCCTGTGATGCCATCGGGCGAGCCGTTGGGGTTCAGCGGGTAGCGCGCGGCCACGCCGCCATCTCCCTCGATATACCGCAAGGCTACCGCGACGGCAGTCTGGTCGGCCGCCTTGTCGAACTCCGCACGTCCTTCGCCATGGGCCACCGCTACCGGGATCCGGGAGCCCGCCATGCCTTGCAAAAGGACGGAGGGAGAATCCAGCACTTCGAGCAACGAGAAACGTGCTTCGAATTGCTCACTGCGATTGCGAAGGAAACGCGGCCAATGCCCGGCGCCCGGGATGATGGCCTTGAGCTGGCTCATCATCTGGCAGCCGTTGCAGACACCCAGCGAGAACGTGCTGGTACGGGCAAAGAATGCCGCGAAGGCATCGCGCAGCTCATTGCGCTCCAGGATGGAGGTAGCCCAGCCCCGCCCTGCACCCAGCACGTCGCCATAGCTGAAGCCTCCGCAAGCCGCCAGGCCATGGAAGTCGTCCAGCTTGACGCGTCCACCGATCAGGTCACTCATGTGGACATCGAACGCCTCGAAACCGGCACGATCGAATGCCGCCGCCATTTCGATCTGTCCGTTGACGCCTTGCTCGCGCAGGATCGCCACCTTCGGCCTGGCACCCAGGCCCAGATAGGGAGCCGCGATATCTTCCGCAGGATTGAAGGTGAGCCTGGGCTGCATGGCCGGCGCTGCGAAGGCGCGGGCGACTTCGCGCTCCTGGTCGGCAGATTCCGGGTTGTCACGCAACTTCTGCATGGCATGGGTCACCGACCACCATGCATCGAACAGCGCCTCCCAGCGCCACTCAGCCAAGGCCTGGTCATCCTGCCGCACGCGGACCATGGCCGTCGTGGTGGGCCGCGCAATGCGCTGGGCACACTCGGTCAGGGCATGGCGTTCGACCAGATCGGCGAAAGCGGCACGGTCCTCGTCGGCCACTTGCACCACGGCACCCAACTCTTCTGCGAACAATGTGCGGAAGGGATCATCCCCCCACCCATCGAGATTGATGTCCAGGCCGCAGTGCGACGCAAACGCCATTTCGCACAAGGTAACGAAAGCACCGCCATCGCTGCGGTCGTGGTAGGCCAGCAACAAGCCGGCATCACGCGCATCGCGGATCAATTCGAAGAAGCTGCGAAGCAGGCGCGGGTCGTCCAGATCCGGTACGCCATCATCCTGGCTGGTGCCGGCAAAAGCAGGCAGGCCATTGCCACCACCCGACTGCGGGTGGCATTGCACCAGAACCGAGCCTCCCAGGCGTTTGCGCCCTGCTCCCAGGCCGATCAGCCAGAGATCACTGTCGTGCTCCGGCGAAAGCAGCGGGGTCAGTTGCCCACGTACATCGTCCACCGGGGCGAACGCGCTGACCACCAGCGATACCGGCGATACGGTCTTGATGGCGCCATCGGCGGCATTCCATTGCGCCTGCATGGACAGCGAGTCCTTGCCGACCGGAATGCTCAGGTCCATGTCCGGACACAGTTCCAGCCCGATGGCCTTCACTGCGTCGAACAACAGCGCATCTTCGCCATCATGATTCGCGGCCGCCATCCAGTGGGCCGAAAGCTTGATCTTATCAAGCGAGGCCACCGGTGCCGCGCACAGGTTGGTGATTGCCTCGCCCACGGCCATGCGCGCAGCGGCGGCGGCATCCAGCAGCGCCAGCGGCGTGCGTTCGCCAATGGACATCGCTTCGCCGGCATAACCTTCGAAACCGGACAGGGTGATGGCACAGTCGGCCACCGGCACCTGCCATGGACCCACCATCTGGTCGCGCGCCGTCAGGCCACCCACGCTGCGGTCGCCAATGGTGATGAGGAACTGCTTGGACGCCACGGAAGGGTGCGCGAGTACGCGCAGTGCCGCCTCGCCCAGATCAAGCCCGGATGTCTGCAAACCCGGCCACGGAGCCGGCGCCGGATGGCGGGTGTCGCGATGCATTTTCGGTGGCTTGCCGAACAGCACGTCCATCGGCAGGTGGATCGGTGCCGTCGCGGGCACTGCGTCCGCACTGGCGCCATAGCCTGCGACCAGATGTTCTTCCTCGGTTGCCGTGCCGACCGCAGCGAAGGGGCAGCGCTCGCGCTCGCACAGCGCTGCGAATTCGGCAAGGCGCGCCTGGGTCACGCCCAGCACGTAACGTTCCTGCGACTCGTTGCACCACAACTGCATGGGCGAAAGCGAAGGATCGTCGCTGGGAACCTTGCCCAGGTCGATCACGCCGCCCACGCCGGAGTCATGCAGCAACTCGGGGATGGCATTCGACAGGCCACCAGCGCCGACATCATGGATACACAGGATGGGGTTGTCCCCGCCCATCGCCACGCAACGGTCTATGACTTCCTGGCAGCGGCGCTCCATTTCCGGGTTGTCGCGCTGCACGCTGGCGAAATCCAGTGCCTCTGCACTATCGCCGGCTGCCACCGAACTGGCGGCCCCGCCGCCCAGCCCGATCAACATCGCAGGGCCACCCAGCACGATCACCGCATCACCGGGTGAGAGCTTCAGCTTGTCCACCTGGATGCGATCGACCGCGCCCAAGCCACCGGCCAGCATGATGGGCTTGTCGTAGCCGCGCACCAGGCCGTCGTCGCCTTCGGCCAACTCGAAGCTGCGGAAATAGCCGAGCAGGTTCGGACGACCGAACTCGTTGTTGAACGCGGCGCCGCCCAGCGGACCGTCGAGCATGATCTCGAGCGCCGGCGCCATGCGCGGGTTCAGCGCGCGCGGCGCTT
>JBQGFJ010000389.1:0-4320 GCA_052040085.1 Pseudoxanthomonas sp. | reverse complement strand
CATGGTGGTTGATGGTGGCCGCGAACAGGCCGCGCGTCAGTTCTTCCTTCTCGCCATAGTGGATCTGCCCTGGCCGATGGATCGCGTTGCCTATCTGCTGCCATGAAACGAGGTCGGTACTGTGGAATACCGGCAGCCCCGGGAAATAACCGAAGGTCGAAGCGACCAGATAAAAATCGTCGCCCACGCGGATGGCCGAGGGGTCGGGATAGAAGCCCGCGACGATCGGATTGAGGAACTGCGTTTCCGTCGGCACCGTGCCGCCGTCGTCGCCGCTGTAGCGCACTTCGCTGAAATGCACGCGGTCATTGGCCGATGCCGGCAGCATGGCCAGGCATGCCGCCAGCGCAAGAATCCATCTGTTCAATCCGTCGTCTCCCGCAGATGTTGCCGCCACAACGCATGCAGCCCGTGTGCGGCCAGGGTTTCGGGGTGGCGCCGGGCGCTGATCCCGAGCGTGGTGAGTGCATGCGCGTACGAAGCGAGCAGGCGCTCGTGGCCGATCAAGTGGACCTGGGCCGGACGTGGCGACCGTGAAAGCACATTGGCTGCGTGCAGTTCATGGCCGATCAACAGGCCGGACAGATAGGAAGGCAACGCAGGCTCGCTGAAGTGTGCGAACAGTCCCGCAGTGCGCACGCCGAACAGATGATGCAGCAGGCCGCCGGGGTCGGCGCTGCGCTGGAGTCCGGCATCGAAGGCGGGGATGTCGATATCGGCTGGCCCGCTGTCCGGTGCCATCAGGCGGCCGAGGATGCTGTGCTGGCGAAGCAGTGCGAACAGTTCGCCGGTCATGGCGGTGGCGATGTGCTGGATGCGGCGCTCGTGCACGGTGACCCATTTGCTGTGGGTGCCGGGCAGGCAGACCAGGTGCGGGCCATCGTCGAAATGGTCCAGCAATGCGGCCAGTTGGGTTTCCTCGCCGCGCATTACATCGGGTACGGATTCCGATGTTCTGTCGCATAGTCCCGGGACCAGCCATAGCGCGCGGTCCTCGAACCCGGGCGGATGGATGCGCTGCATGCCCGCAGCCAACGCCGCATTGCCGCTGGGGCAATCCAGGTACGGCATTTCGTGCCAGCCATTGCGGCTGCCGATCATGCCGCACATCAGGAAGGTGCCATCGTCCCAGCCGGCGGATGCCTCCAGGAGCACGTCGGCGAAGCGGCCTTCACTGGCCAGCACACCCTTGTCGCTGCGCCGGGATTCCAGGATTTCGCCACCCTCGTCCATGCGATACAGGCGGAGGCTGCTGGTACCCCAATCGACGGCGATCATGGCAGCTTCACCCGGTCTTCCCCGCGCGCCAATGACGCGCCGATGGAGAAGGCGAACACGCTGCCCGAATGCGGATGCGTGCGCAGGTGGCCGTCTTCCAGGCCCACGCGTGCACTGGTGATGTACAGCGTGTCTTCCTGCAGGGTGCAGCAGGAAACCTGCGATGCAGGCACGTGGACGATGCGGTCGATGCGGCCATCCGGCAGGTAGCGCACGATGCGGCCCGCGCCCCACTGCGCATTCCATACGGCACCTTCGGCATCCACGATGGAACCATCGGGTTCGGCGCCGGGATGATCCAGTTCGACGAAGACCCGTACGTCATCCACATGTGCACGCTCGGCGTCGTAACGGCAGGACAGGATGCGGGGGTGGGCCGAATCGCAGAAATACATCCGCGTTCCGTTGCCGTCGAAGCAGATGGAGTTGGGGATGGCCGCGCGTGGCAGGGCAAGTTCGCGCAGGCCATGGGATGCAGAGAACTGGTAGAAACGTCCGGCGGCGCGCCCATCGGCATGCTCGCTTTTGGTGCCGAACACGAAGTTGCCTTGGCGATCGGCGCGGCCATCATTGATCCGCGTGTGTGGATCATCCGCTTCCACGTTGGCCAGCAAGGTCAGTGGCAATGCATCATCCGGGCTTGGGGCAGGGTCCGTTGCATAAAGACCATTGGCCAATCCCAGCAGCAGGCGTCCGTCTTCAGACAAACCCAGGCAGGCGAGCGGTTCCGGAAGCGTCCAGTCGTGCGTGACGCCATTGAGTGGATCGTGTTGCCACAGGCGTGCGGACAGGATGTCGGTCCAATACAGCACCTGCTGCTTTTCACACCACAGGATGCATTCCCCCAGTTGGCAGCGGCTGTCCACTGCCAGCATGGCCATGGCGTTGTTCACGCTGTCACCATTCGGCCACGCTGCCATCGGCGTGGCGCCATACCGGATTGCGCCAGCGTGGCGGATTCCGGCTGGCTTCCAGCAGGCGGGCTTCATCGATTTCCACGCCCAGGCCGGGCTTGGGCAATGCCGCGATGCAGCCATCCTCGCAACGGAAGTCGTCCTTGTTGACCACGTAATCCAGCAGGTCGGCGCCTTCGTTGTAATGGATGCCGATGCTCTGTTCCTGCAGCATCGCGTTGTAGGAAACGAAGTCCACCTGCAGGCACGCAGCCAGCGCCACCGGGCCTAGTGGGCAGTGCGGTGCCAGTGCCACGTCATGGGCCTCGGCCATGGCGGCGATCTTCACGCATTCGGTGATCCCACCGGCATGCGAGAGGTCTGGCTGCAGGATGGACAGTCCGCCCGCACACAGCACGGGCTTGAACTCCGCGCGTGAGTACATGCGCTCGCCCGCGGCCAGCGGGATGGACGTGGCATCCGACAGCGGCCGGTAATACTCCCATTGCTCCGGCAATACCGGCTCTTCCACGAACAGCGGTTTGTACGGCGCCAGCTCGCGCAGCAACACGCGCGCCATCGGCGTGCTGACCCGGCCATGGAAATCGATGCCGAAATCAACGCTGTCACCCATCGCTTCGCGGATCACCGCGACCTTGGCCACCGCGGCATCGATGGTGCGCGGGCTGTCGATGAGTTTCAGCTCTTCGGTGCCATTGAACTTGAAGGTGGTGAAGCCCTGCGCCTGGTAAGCGCGCATCTGCGCCACGATGTCGGCCGGGCGATCGCCGCCGACCCAGCGGTAGGTCTGCATGCGGTCGCGCACCAGTCCGCCCAGCAGTTCGTACACCGGGACACCCAGTGCCTTGCCCTTGATGTCCCACAAAGCCTGGTCGATGCCGGCGATGGCGCTCATCAGGATCGCGCCGCCACGGTAGAAGCCGCTGCGGTAGAGCGTCTGCCAGAGATCATTGATGCGCGACGGATCCTTGCCTATCAGGTAGTCGCCCAGTTCGTGGACCGCCGCTTCCACGGTATGTGCGCGGCCCTCGATGACGGGCTCGCCCCAGCCGCTGATGCCCTCGTCGGTTTCGATCTTGAGGAACAGCCAGCGCGGGGCGGCATGGTAGGTGTGGAGCCGGACGATCTTCATGCAATGTGGTCCAGGTAGGCTTGCTTGAAGCTGCGCGCGTGCAAGTGCGTCTGCTCCAGTGGCTGGCCGGGTTTGTAAAGTTCGCCACCAATGCCCGCGCCGGTGGCGCCGGAGGAAAGGTATTCGGCGAGGTTGGCCGGAGTGATGCCGCCGACGGCGAAGAGGGGAACGGGTGGCAATACCGAACGCAATGCGCGCAGATGCCCGGGTCCGTAGGTGGAAGCGGGAAAGAGTTTCAACATGCCTGCACCGGCATCGAGTGCGGCGAAGGCTTCACTGGGCGTAGCGAACCCCGCTACCACGTGCAGTCCGCGCGCCACGGCATGGCGGATCAACGGCGGGTGTGTATTGGGGGTCACGACGAAGCGCGCACCCAGTGCATGCAGCGTGTCTACGTCGGCCTCGCGCAGGACCGTGCCGCCCCCTATCCAGGCTTGCTGCCTGAACTCGTTCGCCACCTGGCCAATGCTGGTGGCCCAGTCAGGTGAATTGAGGGGTATCTCGATGGCGTCATAGCCTTGTTCCACCAGTGCCCGTACGTGTGGCGCGGCCTCATGCGGCTGGATGCCGCGCAGGATGGCAATCAAGGGAAGGCGGAAAGGAGTGGCGGCGGGATCGTGGGTCATGCCGCAATCACTCGTGGTAGAGCTGCGAGCGGCCGCCATCGATCACGATGTCGGCGGCGTTGATGAAGCGTGCTTCATCGCTGGCCAGGAATAGCGCGGTGTAGGCAACTTCCTCGGGCGTGCCGATGCGCTTGGGCGGCAGCAATTCCGTTTGCCGTTCGCGTGCGCCGGGTTCGCGTTCGAACCAGGCCTCGATCCGCGGCACCAGGATCAGGCCGGGGGAAATGGAGTTCACGCGGATGCCGCGCGCAGCGTATTCAATGCCGAGTGAGCGGGTCAGGCCGATCAAGCCGTGCTTCGCCACCGGATAGGGAAAAGCGCCGGGAATGATCTTGTGCCCGTGCACGGAGGCAATGTTGACGATGCTGCC
>JBQGFJ010000388.1:0-4326 GCA_052040085.1 Pseudoxanthomonas sp. | reverse complement strand
CCGCCCGCCGTATCGCCGAATTGCGTCTCCGCCTGGACGACGCCAACTACCGTTACCACGTCCTCGACGAACCGAATATCCCGGACGCTGAATACGATCGCCTGCTGCGCGAGCTGGATGAGCTGGAGGCTGCACATCCGGAATTGCTGACGCCGGATTCACCCACACAGCGGGTGGGTAATGCGCCGTCATCGAAGTTTGCCGAAGTCCGCCACGCGATTCCGATGCTCTCGCTGGGCAATGCCTTCAGTGACGAGGAGGTGCACGACTTCGTGCGCCGCATCGACGAGAAGCTGCGGCGTGGCCGGCTGGTGTTCTCCGCCGAGCCAAAACTGGATGGCCTGGCCATCAGCCTGCGTTACGAGCATGGCGTGTTCGTGCAGGGCGCGACGCGTGGCGACGGGGCTTCCGGCGAGGATGTCACTGCCAACCTGCGCACGGTGAAAGCCATCCCTTTGCGTTTGCGTGGCGAAGGCTGGCCCGAAGTGCTGGAAGTGCGTGGCGAGGTCTACATGCCCCGCGCGGATTTCGAGCGCTACAACGAACAGGCGCGCTTGCATGGCGGCAAGGTACTGGCCAATCCGCGCAATGGTGCGGCGGGTTCGCTGCGCCAGTTGGACCCGCGCATCACCGCACAGCGTCCGCTGGCCTTTTATGCCTACGGCATGGGTCTGGTGGAAGGCGGCGAATTGCCGGACAGCCACTCGGCCACGTTGGCCAGGCTGCGCGAATGGGGTCTCCCGGTCAGCAGCTTGAGTGAAGTGGTGGAAGGCGCAGGTGGCCTGCTGGATTACTACCGTCGCATCGGCGAACGCCGTGATGCGTTGCCGTTCGATATCGATGGCGTGGTCTACAAGCTGGATGATGGCGAAGGCCAGCGCGAGATGGGCTTTGTTTCGCGTGCGCCGCGCTGGGCCATTGCGCACAAGTTCCCGGCGCAGGAGCAGACCACCACGGTGGAGGCCATCGAAATCCAGATCGGCCGTACCGGTGCCGCTACCCCGGTGGCGCGACTGGCGCCGGTGCAGGTGGCCGGGGTGATCGTCACCAATGCGACCCTGCATAACGCCGACCAGATTGCACGATTGGATGTGCGCGTGGGCGACAGCGTGATCGTGCGCCGTGCCGGCGACGTGATCCCGGAAGTCGTGGGCGTGATCGTGGAGCAGCGTCCGGAGGGCGCCCAGCCATGGCTGATGCCGGCGCACTGCCCGGTCTGCGGTGCGGAAATCGTGCGCGAAGAAGGCGAGGCGGTATGGCGTTGCTCCGGTGAACTGAGTTGTCCCGCGCAGCGCAAGGAAGCCATCCGCCACTTTGCTTCGCGTCGCGCGATGGATATCGAAGGCCTGGGTGATCGTTACATCGAAGACCTCTCCGATCTCGGATACCTGGATTCGGTGGCTGATCTCTACAAGCTGACGCTGGACGACCTGCTGGAAATGAAGCGGCGGGTCGAAGTGCGTGATGGCACAACCCCAGAGACCGTCAAGGCCGGCAAGGTGGCGACCAAATGGGCAGAAAACCTGGTTGAGGCCATTGACCGCAGCCGCAATGCCACGCTGGAGCGCTTCCTGTTCGCGCTCGGTATCCAGCACGTGGGCGAGAGTACGGCGAAGGCATTGGCACAATGGTTCGGTGATCTGCAATTGATTCGCCGCTTGCCCTGGCCGCTGTTCAAGCGGGTACCCGATATCGGCGGCGAGGTGGCGCGCTCGCTTGGCCACTTCTTCGACCAGCCCGGCAACCAGCAGGTCATTGACGCGTTGCTGGCGCGTGGCGTGGCGATTTCCGACACGCATGCACCGCATGGAAAATTGCGTGGATCACTGGATCTGGCCACCTTGCTGGTGGATATGGAAATCCCCAAGGTCACGCCGGTGCGTGCAGCGCAACTGGCTTCTGCTTTTCATTCGTTCGAAGCACTGGTGGACGCGCCTGCACACAATTTCGTCACGGCAGGGTTGCCAGCGGAGTCGGCCAATGCGCTGGCAGCGTGGCTGGAAGTCGATGTCAATGCGCAACTGCTGTCACGCTCGGCAGCCACGCTTGAGGCGTTGCGCAGCATCACGCCGGAGCCGGTGGCCGAGGCGGGTGGTCCGCTGGAAGGCAAGACCGTGGTGCTGACCGGCGGGTTGACCTCCATGAGTCGCGATGAGGCGGGTGCCAAACTCGAGGCATTGGGCGCGAAGACCGCCGGTAGCGTATCCAGCAAGACGCATATCGTCGTCGCAGGCGAGAAGGCCGGCTCCAAATTGGCGAAGGCGCAGGAGCTGGGCATCGAAATATGGGACGAGGAGAAGTTGCTCGCGTTCCTCGCGGAGCATGCATGAGTACCCGTTCCGATCCCGCTGACTGGCAGCCTTCCGCTTCGCTCGACGCCATGCGGCTGCGGGCGCGGGTCAATGCCGCCATCCGCGCGTTCTTTGCGGATCGCAGCGTATTGGAAGTGGAGACGCCGATCCTGTCGCAGTCCGGCAATACCGATCCCAATATCGCGTCCTTCACGCTGGAATTCTCCGGCCGTACCGAAGGTGCGCCGCGCACGCGCTGGCTGCGCACGTCGCCCGAGTTTCCGCTGAAGCGTCTGTTGGCCGCGGGTGTTGGCGATTGCTACGAGTTGGGCCGCGTATTCCGGGATGGGGAGGCCGGCGGACGCCACAATCCCGAGTTCACGATGTTGGAGTGGTACCGGCTTGGCCGGGATCATCTGCAATTGGCGGATGAAACCGTCGAGCTCGTGCAGGTGCTGCTGGCGTTGGTCGGGCGCACGGCATCGGTGGCACGCATGACCTATCGTGACGTGTATCGGGATGCGCTGGGCATTGATCCCGTGACGGCCAGCATTGATGAATTGCGCGCTGCCCTTGGCGATGTCATCATCGATCCGGAAGGCTTGAATCGCGATGACTGGCTGGACCTGTTGATGACCCATCGCATCCAGCCGGGTTTTGCATCCGACCGGATACTGGTGATGCATGACTATCCGGCATCGCAATGCGCGCTGGCGAAGCTGGCCGAGCGCGAAGGCGTCCCGGTGGCCGAACGCTTCGAGCTGTACCTGGGTCCGCTGGAACTCGCCAACGGCTATCACGAACTGCTGGATGCCACCGAGCAGCGCCAGCGTTTCGAGCGTGATCTTGTTGTCCGGACCGCGCGTGGCACCGCAAGGCCTCCCATCGATGACCGCCTGCTGATGGCCCTGGAGCAGGGCATGCCTGCCTGCGCCGGCGTTGCGCTGGGAGTTGACCGCCTGCTGATGGCGATACTGGGAACGCCGCGCATCGCCGATGTGCTTGCCTTCGATTTCGCGCGGGGCTGAGCCAAGGGACGCTTCGCTCGAAAAAGTGCGGACAGGCAGTCATCCGCAAGCAGTCATGGATCCGGGTGTTCGTACTTCGCTTCCAGGAAGGACAGGTACATGAAGCCGAAACGGTCGTACCAGTCACGTTCTCCGTAGAACCGTGCTTCGCATTCGCCCAGTTCGCGCAGGCCGCGTTCCAGCGCGGCGATGAATTCGCGGTAGCGGCGATCGTAGGTGGCACGCATGGTGTTCAGCGACTTGTTCACGTCCTGCTTGACCCCGAAATTCCAGCCGACCCCCGCCGACGGATGCAGGCCCGCGATGGAGTCGCCAAAGGCCACGGCCTGTTCGGTGAAGACGATGGTGGAACGGGCCAGTGCCCAGGCCTTCCCGAGTGTCAGGCGGTTGCCATTGATCGAGCGGATGGCGGGCGCATAGCAGGCGTGGCAGTCGTCCGACTCGTTGCAGGAGGTGGGGACTTGCGGGCCTCCGCGTTCCAGTTCGGCGGGATCGTATTGCACGTCGGTGGTGTCCAGTGCGTCGTAGCTGTCCTTCAGCGCGACGGCGTCGACGGCGACGTTGGCGGCGGTCATGGCGTGACCCAGCGCTCCGTCGACGGTGTAGCCCTGCACGGTGTCCTGCAGCCGGTCCGTGCCGTAGCCGAGGGTGGTGGAATAATCGACGCTGCCGCGGAGGGTCGGCGGTGCACTCTGTGCATGCAGGCCCTGGCTGGCTAACAGTGCGGATGCGACAAACAGTATGCGTTTCATGATTTCCTCCTGCGCAACAGGATGACGATTGCGGTGAGCACCAGCAGGCCGCCGAGCAAGGCCACGATGGACCAGCCAAACAACCACGAGCGCTTGTTCTTGGCGAGGCCGGCTTCGTAGGTCTCGCGGTCCACGACCACCGGGGGAAGTTCCGGCACCACCTCGTTGCCCACCCAGACGACCAGTTGGTAAGGCGTGTCCTCGACGGGGGAGGTCACGTGGATCAGGAATTCACCCTGCGTGCGGAATTTCTCG
>JBQGFJ010000387.1:0-4879 GCA_052040085.1 Pseudoxanthomonas sp. | reverse complement strand
CGGGGGTGGCGGGGGGTGGGTGGGGGGGTGGGGGGGGGGGGGCGCCGAAGATGGTTTCCAGTGCGCGCTGGCTTTCGGCCAGGAAGCGGTCCAGCGGGGTATGCACGCGGGCGGATGAGGTCATGGGGGTTCCCGGACGGGCCGATTGCCGGCCGATGCACGGAATTCTCGCCCCATGGGCGACCCCTGCCAAGTTGCCTCGCGCCGCCCCCTGCTGTTCCCGCAAACCCCCAACTTGCAAGCGGGGCGTGGGCGGGCTATGATTCCGCTTCTTTTTCCGCAGTTCACATCGCGTGGCAAAGTTCCGGCCCGCCGGAATCCGCCCGACCAACCGAGTTTTTCCATGAAGACTTTCACCGCCAAGTCCGAGACCGTCCAGCGCGACTGGTACCTCGTCGACGCCACAGGCAAGACCCTGGGTCGCCTGTCCACCGAGCTGGCCCGTCGCCTCCGCGGCAAGCACAAGCCCGTCTACACCCCGCACGTCGATACCGGTGATTACCTGGTGGTAATCAATGCCGAGAAGATCGCCGTGACCGGCAACAAGCTGGCCGACAAGAAGTATCACCGCTTCACCGGCTACATCGGCAACCTGAAGACCGAAACCCTGGCGCAGGCGCTGGAGCGCCACCCGGAGCGCGTGATCGATACCGCCGTGAAGGGCATGTTGCCGAAGGGCCCGCTGGGCCGTGACATGTACCGCAAGCTCAAGGTCTACAAGGGCTCCGAGCACCCGCACGCCGCCCAGCAGCCGCAAGTCCTGGATATCTGATCATGTCGACCACACAGAATTACGGCACCGGCCGTCGCAAGTCCTCCACCGCCCGCGTGTTCCTGCGCAAGGGCAGCGGCAACATCACCGTCAACGACCGTCCGCTGGACGAGTTCTTCGGCCGTGAAACTGCTCGCATGATCGTGCGCCAGCCGCTGGAGCTGACCAAGAACACCGACAACTTCGACATCTACGTCACCACCACCGGTGGCGGCACCACCGGCCAGGCCGGTGCCATCCGCCTGGGCATTGCCCGTGCGCTGGTGGAATACGATGAAACGTTGAAGACCGAACTGCGCAAGGCAGGTTTCATGACTCGTGACGCACGTGAAGTCGAGCGCAAGAAGGTCGGCCTGCACAAGGCACGTCGCGCCACCCAGTTCTCCAAGCGTTAATAGGAACTGGCGTTACAATTGTTTTATAGCCCCGTCGCCAAGCGGTAAGGCACCTGACTCTGACTCAGGCATTCGGAGGTTCGAATCCTTCCGGGGCTGCCAAATGAAGTCCGCAAGGACAGGCGCCGGCACCAAGGTGTCGGTAACCTGCAAAACCCGCCTTGTGCGGGTTTTTGCTTTTCGGGGATAGGGTCACGCCGATGGTCGCCACGTTTCCACCGCCTTTCTCCTCACCGCAGCAGGCACTGCCACGCATGCGCAAGAGCGGTTACGTGGTGCTGGATCCGGAAGGCGCCATGGCGTTGTGCGGCTTGCCCGGGCAGGGACTGGAACCACTGGGGCGGTACTGGGCCGACTTGCCTCCCGACGGCTATCTGAAGGACGGTGGGCGATATCGCCGCCGCCGCCATTCCTGCTTCGTGGTGGAAGGCGACAATCTGGTATTGCAACCCCATCGCGCCCATTGGCAATCGCTGGACTACAACGCGCTGCACGGTGGCATGGAGCGTTGGTTCGAACCCATCCATCCCGATCTGCTGGCCGAGCCGGCATGGGCAGCCTTGTTGCTGGGCCTGGGCCAAGCCTGTTCGGCCATCAAGGGCACGCGTCCTTGGCACGTGGAAGCCCATCAATTCCGCATCGATACCACGGACGGCATCGGCCGCCCCACGCCGGAAGGGGCACATCGCGATGGCGTGGATTTCGTGGCGGTGGTCCTGATGGGGCGTGTGGGCGTGAAGGGCGGGGAGACCCGGGTTTTCGAGGCTGCTGGTCCGGACGGACAGCGCTTCACCCTGACCCAGGCTGGCTCGTTGATGTGGCTGGACGACGAGCGGGTGATCCATGAATCCACCCCGATCCAGCCGCTGGACGAAACGGGCCATCGCGATACGCTGGTACTGACCTATCGGGCAGGCGGATTCCAGGGGGAAGTGCGCTGAGCAGGGCGCTTGCCATGCTGTCCTGATAATTGGTTACACTTGAAACGATAAGTCGAGCAGCGGAGGCAAGCCAGATGAAACTCGGTTCACTGAAGGAAGGCGGGCGCGACGGCACCCTGGTGGTGGTCTCGCGCGACCTGCAACGCGCGGTTCGCGCCGTGGGCATTGCGAGCACGTTGCAGCAGGCACTGGAAGACTGGTCGAACGTGGCGCCGCGCCTGAACGCGCTGTCGGAAGCCTTGGCATCCGGTGATGCCGATGGCGTATTCGACCTGGAGCCCCATGCGCTGGCAGCCCCCTTGCCGCGTGCCTACGAATTCGTCGATGGCAGCGCCTACCTGCCGCACGTGGAGCGGGTGCGCCGTGCGCGCAACGCCGAAGTGCCTGAAAGCTTCTATGTCGATCCGTTGATGTACCAGGCCACGGGTGCCGGATTCCTGGGTCCACGCGACCCGGTCAAGGTGGTCAGCGAGGATTACGGCATCGATCTGGAAGCGGAAATCGTGGTCATCACCGATGACGTGCCCATGGCGGTGACGCCGGAGCAGGCGGCTGCCCACATCCAGCTCATCGGACTGGTCAACGATGTATCGCTGCGGAACCTGATCCCGGCGGAGCTGGCCAAAGGCTTTGGCTTCCTGCAATCCAAGCCGCGCTCGGCGCTGTCACCGGTGTTCGTGACGCCGGACGAGCTGGAGGGCGCATGGCGTGGCAACAAGGTCCATTTGCCGCTGCTGACGCATATCAATGGCGAATGGTTCGGCGCACCCGAAGCGGGCGTGGACATGCAGTTCGACTTTTCCCAACTGGTGGCGCATGCGGCGAAAACGCGCCCCTTGTCGGCAGGCACCATTGTCGGCTCCGGCACCATAGCCAACGAAGACACGTCGAAGGGCGCTTCCTGCTTTGCCGAGCTGCGCACGGTGGAAACCCTGCGTGACGGCAAGCCCAGCACGCCCTTCATGAAGTTCGGCGACACGGTGCGGATCGAAATGCTGAACAGTGATGGCGATTCCATTTTCGGTGCCATCGAACAACGGATTGATCGGCAGGACTTGCCATGAGCATCGCGACGCGCGCAAATGGCTGACCGGTAACGGTACAAGGAGGGGGGAGCATGGATGTGGAAGGTTGCGGCGGAAGCCGTGAGGGGCGGGCTGCATGAGTGATCAACTGCAGTTGTATTCCTACTGGCGGTCCAGTGCCGCCTATCGGGTGCGGATTGGCCTGAACCTGAAAGGGCTGTCTTACGAGACGCTGCCGATACACCTGTTGCGCAATGGCGGCGAACAGCACGCCCCGGATTACGTGGACAAGAATCCCCAGCACCTGGTGCCCACGCTGTTGCATGGGAACCGGGTGGTGCGGCAATCGCTGGCGATCCTCGAGTACCTGGACGAAGCTTGGCCTTCACCGCGCCTGTTGCCGGTGACGGCGCGTGATCGTGCACGCGTGCGTGCCTTGGCACAGATGATCACCAGTGACATCCATCCGCTCAACAACCTGCGGGTCCTGCAATACCTGGAAAAGGAACTGCAGGTCACGCAAACGCAACGCGATGAATGGGTCAGGCACTGGATCGTGGAGGGTTTCCGCGCGATCGAGCAGGTACTGAATGAAGGTTTCTCATCGGACCTGTATTGTCACGGGGAGTCCCCGGGGCTGGCCGATTGTTGCCTGGTGCCACAGATCTACAACGCGCGGCGTTTCGGCGTGGACATGGCGGTATTCCCGGCCATGAGCCGGATCGAGCAGGCCTGTCTGTCGTTGCCCGCGTTCGACAGTGCGCGTCCGGAATTGCAGCCGGACGCGGCATAGGAAACTGTCCCCGATCCTGCTGCGATCCATCGCCTGCCATCCGCCTGCGACAGATCGTGAACCGGCTCCCGGGACGGCTGGTGTCAGCCGAATCCCTGGGATATCTGCGGCGAGGGCGATCCGCTGCCGAAGACATCGGCATACGGGTCGTGTTCGCCCTGGCTGCCTTCCGACAGACGGAATTTCAGCGCCAGGCCATCGCGGGAATCCGCCGCACGCAGGGCTTCTTCCTGCTCGATGACACCTTCCTTGACCATGCGGAACAGGCACTGGTCGAACGACTCCATGCCTTCTTCCAGCGACCCTTCCATGGCCTGCTTGATTTCGTGGATCTGGCCACGGCGCAGCAGGTCGCGGATCAGCGGGGTATTGATCAATACTTCAGCGGCGGGCAGGCGCACGCCATCCGGGCCCTTGACCAGGCGTTGCGATACCACGGCGCGCAAGTTCAGCGCGAGGTTCATCAGCACGTTCTTGTGAGCGCTTTCCGGGAAGAAGTTGAGGATGCGTTCGATGGTCTGGTCGGCGTTGTTGGAGTGCAACGTGGCCAGGCACAGGTGGCCGGTCTCGGCGAAGGCGATGGCGGCTTCCATGGTGGTTGCATCCAGGATCTCGCCGATGAGGATCACGTCCGGCGCTTCGCGCATGGCGTTCTTCAGCGCGTTGTGGAAGGCGTGCGTATCCAGTCCCACTTCGCGCTGGTTGACGATGGACTGCTTGTGCCGGTGCAGGTATTCGATGGGGTCCTCGATGGTGAGGATATGGCCCGTGGTGTTGCTGTTGCGGTAGTCGATCATCGAGGCCAGCGAGGTCGACTTGCCGGAGCCGGTGGAGCCCACCAGCAACACCAGCCCGCGCGGGGTCATGATGATGTCCTTCAGGACCTGCGGCAGGTTGAGCTCCTCGATGGAGGGAATCACGTTGCGGATGGCACGGATCACCACGCCCACTTC
>JBQGFJ010000386.1:0-6045 GCA_052040085.1 Pseudoxanthomonas sp. | reverse complement strand
TGCGTGACACCGTGCTGCCGCATGCACAACGCGGCTTCTTCGCCGTGCGCTTGCAGGAAGCACAGGATGCGGTGGAAGCCTTGCCGTGGGTGGAGCGTGCCGAAGTGCGCAAGCGCTGGCCGAACGTGCTGGAAGTGCAGGTAGTGGAGCACCGTCCATTCGCACGCTGGGGCGAACAGCGCCTGTTGTCCGAGCGCGGCAGCCTGTTCCCGTTGCCGGAAGGCATGGATGTGCGCGCGTTCCCGCAATTGGACGGCCCGGATTCGCAGGTGCAGGAAGTGACGGCGCTCTACAACGAGGCCAACACCCTGTTTGCCCAACTCGGTTATCGCGTGGAAACGCTGAAGATGGATCGGCGTGGCAGCTGGTCGCTGGTGCTCGACAACGGCACCGAAGTGGTGGTGGGCCGCACCGATGCGCGTCCGCGCCTGGCGCGCTTCGCACGGCTGCTGCCGCAATTGCTGTCACAGCAACCGTTGCCGTTGCAGCGCGCCGATCTCCGTTACACCAATGGTTTTGCATTGAGCTGGGCGAGTGGCCGCGAGCAAGCGGACACCGTGAAGGTGTCTGCTGCGGCCGACGAGCGCCCGGCCATGGATGGCCGGGCAGGGCGATCCGAAGCCCTCAAGGTCGCGCCATGGATGGCAGCGATTGCAGACAAGCCGCCGGCATCGTTCTTACAGGCAGACATTACATGAATCGCAAAGGCGACAAATCGCTGATCGTCGGGCTCGACATCGGCACCTCCAAGGTGACGGCGCTGGTGGGTGAATACTCGCCGGGCAATCCCATCGAGGTCATCGGCATTGGCTCCCACGAATCGCGCGGCCTCAAGCGCGGCGTGGTGGGGGATATCGAATCCACCGTGCAGTCCATCCAGCGTGCCATCGAGGAGGCCGAGCTGATGGCGGGCTGCGAGATCCGTTCGGTCTACGCGTCCATCTCGGGCAACCACGTGCAGTGCAAGAATTCGCCCGGCATCGTGCCAATCCGCGATGGTGAAGTGACCTGGGGTGACCTGGATCGCGTGTTGGAAGCCGCCAAGGCGGTGGCCATTCCCGCTGACCAGAGGATCCTGCATGCCATTCCGCGCGAGTACGTGCTGGACGATTCGCAGGAAGGCATCCGCAATCCGGTCGGGATGACCGGCGTGCGCCTGGAGGTGCATGCCCACCTGGTGGTGTGCGCACAGTCGGCCGCCGCCAACATCAGCAAGTGCGTGCAGCGCTGCGGCTTGCAGATCGATGACCTGATCCTGTCCTCGCTGGCATCCAGCGTGGCGGTGCTGACCAGCGACGAACGCGAGCTGGGCGTGGTGCTGGTGGACATGGGCGCGGGCACCACCGATCTGGCCGTGTTCGTGCAGGGTGCCATCTGCCATACCGCCTCGCTGCCGATTGCCGGTGACCACGTCACCAACGACATCGCGCACATGCTGCGTACGCCGACGCCGGAAGCCGAGCAGATCAAGGTGCGTTATGCCTGTGCGCTGGCGCAGCTGGCCACGGCCGAGGAAAGCATCCAGGTGCCCAGCGTGGGCGATCGCCCGCCGCGACGCATGCCGCGCCATTCGCTGGCACAGGCAGTGCAGGGCCGCTACGAGGAAATCTTCGAGATGGTGCAGGCCGAACTGCGCCGCTCCGGTTTCGAGGAACTGGTACGCGCCGGCATGGTGCTGACCGGCGGCGCTTCCAAGATGGAAGGCGTCGTCGAACTGGCCGAGGAAATGCTGCACATGCCGGTGCGCGTGGGCGTGCCGCAGCACGTCACCGGGCTGGGTGAAGTAGTTGCCAACCCGGTGCATGCCACCGGCGTGGGTCTGCTGCTGATGGGCAGCCAGATAGAACACCCCAGGCGGCCGTCGTTGCCCTCCGGCAAGGCAGGCAGCCTGTTCAAGAAATTGCAGAACTGGTTCCGCGGCGAGTTCTGAACGCCGCGGGACAGTCCGCAAGCAGTGCAACACCGCAACACACGATCCACCCCATAAAACAAATAACTACATAGACGAGGACAACGGACATGGCACATTTTGAAATGGTTGAGAAGATGGCTCCCAACGCGGTGATCAAGGTCGTCGGCGTGGGCGGTGGCGGCGGCAACGCCGTGGCACACATGGTCAACAGCAGCGTGGACGGCGTGGAATTCATCACCGCCAACACCGACTCGCAGGCGATCAAGAATTGCGGCGCGAAAATGCAGCTGCAGCTGGGCAGCAATGTCACCAAGGGCCTGGGCGCAGGCGCCAACCCGGAAGTCGGCCGCCAGGCGGCGCTGGAAGATCGCGAGCGCATCATGGATGCCCTGCAGGGTTCGGACATGGTGTTCATCACCGCTGGCATGGGTGGCGGCACCGGTACCGGCGCTGCACCGGTGGTGGCGCAGATCGCCAAGGAAATGGGCATCCTGACCGTGGCCGTGGTCACCAAGCCGTTCCCGTTCGAAGGCCGCCGCCGCATGCAGGTAGCGCTGAAGGGCATCGAGGAACTGTCGACGCATTGCGATTCGCTGATCACCATCCCCAACGAAAAGCTGATCACCGTACTGGGCCGCAACGCCACCATGATCCAGGCGTTCCGCGCCGCCAATGACGTGCTGCTGGGCGCGGTGCAGGGCATTGCCGACCTGATCGTGCGTCCCGGCCTGATCAACGTCGACTTCGCCGACGTGCGCACCGTGATGAGCGAAATGGGCCTGGCCATGATGGGTACCGGCCACGCCAAGGGTGACGACCGTGCACAGGCCGCTGCCGAAAGCGCTATCCAGAATCCGCTGTTGGACGACGTCAACCTGGCCGGCGCCAACGGCATCCTGGTCAACATCACCGCTGGCCCCGACTTCACCATGGCCGAGTTCGACGAAGTCGGCCGTACCGTCGAAGGCTTCGCTTCCGAAGATGCCACCGTGGTGGTCGGCACCGTGCTGGATCCGGACATGAAGGACGAAGTGCGCGTGACCGTGGTGGCCACTGGCCTCAACCGCGCCACCAACCGCCAGGTGCAGCGCACCCATGCACGCGAATCCATCAAGCTCGTCAGCGCCGCCAAGCTGGACGGCACCACCGGCCTGCCGATCGACGATGGCTTCTCCATGGATCCGGTGGCAACCGCGACCCATGGCCTGGGCCTGCGTCGTGGTGGTGCCGAGACGGTTTCCGCGCCCGCACCGGCGGCCGTGGCGGAACTGCCGGGTGACTACCTGGATATCCCGGCGTTTCTGCGCCGCCAGGCGGATTGATTGATCTGCCGGCATCCGGGAAACCGGATACGGCATGAAGCAACAAGGGCGTCCATGGACGCCCTGCAGAATCGTTGTCCTTCTTTGCTGCCGGACCATCCGGGTCCGGCAGCCTTCTTCCGTCAGCGGAAGATCACGCTCATTGCATGGCCAGTACCGTGATTTCCTCACGGTCGTGGTAGAGCTGGCGCGCGCGGATGGTGAGCCGCTTGCCGGCCTGCTCTTCGAACAGCGCAAGGCACAAGCGGGTTTCGTCCCAGCGCTTCTTCATGGGCAGTTTCAGGTTGAAGATCGTGTGGCGGCACCAGCCTTCGCGCACCCAGGTCGCCATGCGTTCGGCGACGCGACGGGGTTGTTCGACCATGTCGCACACCATCCAGTCCAGTGACTGCGTCGGTTTCCAATGGAAGCCGTCGGCACGCAGGTGTTCCACCAAGCCCGTGTCCAATACATGCTGGCGCAGTGGACCGTTGTCCACGCTGGTCACGCGCAGGTGCTGGCGGGTCAACACCCACGTCCAGCCTCCGGGTGCGGCACCAAGGTCGGCGGCGGTCATGCCCGGCTTGAGCAGGGCTTCGCGTTCGTCCGCATCCATCAGCGTCAGCAGGGCTTCTTCCAGTTTCAGGGCCGAGCGCGAGGGCGCTTCCGGCAACAGCTTCAAGCGCGGGATGCCCAACGGCCACGGTGAGCTCTCACGGGTGTCGGCGCGGGCGAGCAGCGCGTGGTTGCCTTCCACGAAAACCACATGCAGGCGCGGCAGCCGGGCATCGGCTTGCGCGGTCAGCAGGCCAGCCTTGCGCAAGGCTGGACGCAAGGCATTGCCAAAGCTGCGGGCCAGTCCGGCCAGCGGCTTTGCTGCATCGGAGTCCGGATGTTCCACCCACAGGTCACCGAAGCGCGATTGTCCTTCCAGTGCAGCCAGCATGGGGGTGATGCGATCGGTGGGATCCAGATTGCGCAGTTCGGCGATCAGGCCCATTTTCTGCCGGGCAAAGATCAACTCGCGCCATGGCAAGGCACGTTGCAGTGCTTCGCCGTCTGCGCCCAGCAGCAAGGCATAGCCGTCGTTGCGGTTGGCGCGCGCATAGCCGGGCATTCCGGCCAGCGCGGCGCGCTCGGTGAGTTCGGCAGCCAGCTCCGGTTCGAAGCCCTGGCGGCAGTAGCACAGCAGGCCGCTCACGGATGCGCTCCTGCGGTACGGCGGTTGGCGTCAATAACGATCACCGCCTTGTTCGCCATAGGCCTTCAGTACTTCGCGGGCTTGATCACGGCACAGATCGCGCACCACCTGGATGCCACGCTTTTCCAGTTCGCCCACCCAGTCCGCAGGCAGGGGGCCTTCATCGAATTCGGTCAGTGCCATCACGTCTTCGGCGCGTGCACCGATGAGCAGACGGTCGATACCGGCCCAGATGGTGGCGCCATAGCACTGGCAGCAAGGTTGCGATGACGTGGCCAAAGTCACCGGTGATGCGAGCACCGCGTTGAGGCGAGGATTCTGCAGGCGTTGCTGGGCCAGCATGTAAGCCATGTTCTCGGCATGTGCCAATGACGTGTTTTGCGGCACCACGCGATTCACGCCGACGGCGATGATGCGGTGGTCCGGACCGAACACCGCGGCACCGAAAGGCCCGCCGCTGCCGGCATCCACGTTGCGGCGTGAAAGATCGATGGCCAGCGCCACCTTGGCCGCGTCATCGGGATAGATCGCCGACTGGTCCACGGCGTCGTGTACCCAGGCGGGCAAGGTGAGGTGGACTTGCGCGTACAGCATCAGTGCGTGTTCTCCTGAAGGGGTATGGCTTGGCCCAAGGGGCCACTGTTGTCACGGCACTCGTTGTCGACACACTGGCAGGCTTCGATCTGCGGGAATCCGCAGACGGACATTCGTCCGCTGGCCTGGCAGGCAGCCATCACGCCTTCCGGATCCACCTTGGCGTCCTTGTTTACGCAGGCCGGGTAGTAACCGCAGCAGTTGCCGACATTCTTCACCGTGCAGTCTGCATCGGTCTTGCAGCCGGTGAAGGGCGTGGAGGAAGCCGGCAGAGCCGTGGACGGCGCAGCAGCAGGCGCGTCAATCACTGGAGTGGCCACGGGTGGCGCCGCACATGCCACCAGCAGCATGCACAGCAGATAGACGCCGATCCGCCATGCGCGGTGAGCGTCAGAGGGTTTCGTGTTGTTCATGCGGCAGGGTTTCGTCCAGGTGCAACCAGGGCAGATGGTCGTTGAACCAGATGTGCCGGCGGGCCGGGTGCTGCTGGGGTTCGTCCAGGGTGGCGATGGTGACATCCATGGTGGCACTGGCACGGGTGGTGTGCAGTGCCAGCTGGGCTCCACAGTCGCCGCAGAAATAGCGCTGTGTGTGCGGACTGGACGCATGGCTGCGCGGCTCCCCGTTCGTCCAGGTGAAGGCTTCGCAGGGCACGGTGACCCAGGTGGTGACGATGCCGCCGGAGGATTTCCGGCACATGCCGCAATGGCAGTGCGCGATGTCGTCCAGCGGTGCATCGATCCGGTAGCGCACCCGGCCGCACAGGCAACCGCCGGCGTGGGGGGGCGCTGCCGGATGGGCGCTCATTTCGCCCACGTATCGCGCAGGGTGACGCTGCGGTTGAACACCGGCGCTTCGCTGCGATGATCTCGGCGGTCGGCAACGAAGTAGCCGGTGCGCTCGAACTGGAAGGACTGTTCAGGCGTGGCGTTGGCCGCCGCGGGTTCGATCCAGCCCTGCACCGTGCGCTTGGATTCCGGATTCAAATGGTCGCGATAGGTCTTGCCGTCGGATTCGTCATCGGGCTTTTCCACCGA
>JBQGFJ010000385.1:0-3508 GCA_052040085.1 Pseudoxanthomonas sp. | reverse complement strand
GGTGACGGCACCTTGGTCCGGCTGCAGGCGGAGAGCTATGCGAGTCTTGGCTACAACCGTGCATGGGGAAGCCTGGCCAGCGATGCGGCACAGGCACCGATGATCATCGTCGATGGCGGCCAGGCGCGCTTCGTGAACCAGGGCACGATTACGGTCACGGGCGAGGGTGCGGTGGCAATGAGTGCAACGCGCAATGCCGTGTTGGTGAACGAAGGCGTCATCAACCTGGGTGCCCCGGGTACCACCGCACAGGGCATGGTCGCCATGCAGTCCGATGGCAGTGCGCAACTGCGGAACAGCGGCACGATCAATATCTACGCCGGCAATTCCTATGCTTTCCGCGTGGGAGGCGGGCTGAACTCCGGCGTGACCAACATCGGCCGCATCAATATCCACGGTGCTGGCAGTGGTGAATATGCCCCCGGCGTGCAGCTCCAGCGCTACGTTGCTGCGAGTGCGGCCGATGGCGGCGTGGGCCAGTTGGATGCGGGCGACCAGAGCGTGGTGCTGGAGGATGCCACGGTGGATACCGGGTTCACGGCAGGCACTGCCGCCACTCGCGTGATGCTGGAGGGCGCATTCGTCGGCAATGTCCAGGGTCTGGATACGCTGAGCAGTACCAGTGCAGTCTGGCAGGCGCAGGCCGTGCCGGATGGACAGGGCAACATCGATATCGAAATGGTGAAGCGTGACTACGCCGATATGGTCGATACGCGCTTGGCCTCGGTGGCAGGTGCGATGGATGCCGGCTACACCAATGCCGCGCTGTTCCGCAGCCTGGAGCTGGAGAGTGCGCAGGCCGTGAATGACGCGGTCAGCCAATTGTCCGGTGCGGGCTTTGCGTCGGGCACGGCACGCGCCATCGGCGCGGGACAGGGCTTCTGGTCGGCAATGCGCTCGCGTACGCCCGTCTCCGGCACGTATGCAGCCGCTTTTGGTGCAGGTGCCAGTACGGGATGGGGGCCGCATGGAGATGGCAGTGCCATGGGCTGGGTGTCGCCGGGCGGACGGGCACGCCTGGATGTGCAGGCAGGTCTGTTGAATCACCGTTACGCCGGTGTCAGCCGGGGGGCGCAGGATCAATTGGCTTCGCGCTATTTCGGCATGGGGTGGTCCACGCAATGGCGAGGCGTTGAGATTCGCCATGCCTTGAACAGTGAGTCGCATCGCCTGGAGGGTACGCGTTCGCTGCGTTATGGAAATGTGGCTCAGCTTGCCCGCAGTCAACGCGATATCGAACGGCATGCGTTGAGCAGTTTCGCCAGTCATTCCTTCAAAGCGGCGGAAGTTTCCTTCCAGCCTCGCCTCGGGGTCAGCGTCTATCGCCAGAAAGAGGCGGGTTTCAATGAGCGGGCAGCCGCCTTTGGATTGAGCGTGGGGGCGGGCAGTCAATCCGGTGCCGATCTGGAGGCCGGGTTGGGCATGCACCGCATGCTGGGTGCGCAGTGGTCACTCAGTGGCGATGCGGCATTGATCCAGTCCTTGTCCCATTCGGCTTCATTGCGGCAGGCCCGTTTCCAGGCTGCGCCGGACGTTGTCTTTGCCGTGCCGGCCAAGGGGCGCAACGGGTTGGATTATCGGCTCAGCCTGGGTGCGGATCATTGGCGCGGGAATACCCGCTTGCATTTGGGGGCCAATGTCCAGCGTACCTACGGCGAGCATGAGCACGGCGTGACGGGAAGCTGGTCTTACCTGTTCTGAAGCTGCGTGTGTGTAGCCAGGAGCCGGCGTACCGCAGTGCGCCGGCTCCCGGTGTTTCCGGCAGTCCAGACATCGGGTCCGCGCAGCCCCGTGGCATGGATGGCGTGAAGGCGGCGGGCCTTTGCCGTGTTTCCGGCTGTCGGCGATGTGCAGCCCCGCAATGCCTGCCGGCCACGGTTCCGGATGGGAAATGGCCTTCGCAGCAGGGTGTGCGACCAAACGTCGCACCCGATAGTGGTTCCGTACACGCCCCAACCCTGACATGCTCACCCGGATTACGGGTGTCACAGAGGGCAACATGCAACCCAATATTCCTGCTGCCGGTGCCATGGCGGCACTGGTGTTTCTTGCCTGTTTGCTGATGGCAGGGTGCGGCAACGCGGGACAAGAGCCCGTTGAGCTGGGGCAGGCACCCGTTGCGGCCACCACTGTTGCCGCTGTCTGGATGCCCAACCGTGGTGTGGCCGCGCAGCCGGACCTGGTGTTGGCGGATTCGGGTCGCTTGCTGCTCAGTTGGATAGAGCCGCGCGATGAAGGTGGGCACCGGCTGATGCTGGCGCAATCGACGCAACCCGCAGCAGAAGACCCTGCGTGGAACGTGAAGCAAGTAGCGGAAGGTGACGACTGGTTCGTCAACTGGGCCGATACCCCGCATGTCTGGTTGCTGCCGGACCAGTCGTTGTGGATGCATTGGTTGCGTCGTACCGGGCCTGGCAGGATGGACTACGGCATTGACCTGGTGCGTTCCGCGGATGGTGGCCACACATGGACCACGCCGCATCTGGTCAATTTGCCCGGAGTGATGAGCGACCATGGCTTCGTGAGTTTCTGGACGCACGCGGATGATCGGCTGGGGATTGCATGGCTGGACAGCCGGCAGAAGGCCGGTGCAGGAAATGCCGCGCAAGAAGATCCGCACGCCCATCATTCGGCAGGTGCCATGATGCTGCGTGCGGCGGTATTCGATGCGGCGGTGGTGCCGATCGCCGAATGGCCGCTGGATGCGTCCACCTGTGATTGCTGCCCGACGGCTGCGGCCATGACCGCGCGCGGGCCCGTGGTGGTGTACCGGGGGCGCAGTGCGGACGAGATCCGTGACATGCACATCGTCCGTTTCGACGGTGATCAATGGACCTCGCCGCGGACCGTGCATGAGGACGGCTGGAAAATCCCCGGATGTCCGGTGAATGGCCCTGCCGTGGAGGCGCGCGGCGATCAGGTCTGGGTGGCGTGGTACACCGAGGGGGACGGCACGCCTTCGTTGCGGCTGGCGCGTTCGCAGGATGCTGGCGATGATTTTGCACCACCCGTGGTCCTGGCTTCGGGTGCTCGCGTATTGGGACGTGTTGCGCTGGCGACGACGGGCAGTGAAGTCCTGGTGGCATGGCTGGAGGAAACCGAGGCTGGCCAGCACCTGTTGCTGGCGCGTCTGGACCATGCCCTGCAGGAGCGTGAACGCACGGTGGTTGCAACCCTGGAGGCCAGGGGCCGGGCCAGCGGCAATCCCAGGCTGGTGGCCAATGACCACATGGCATGGATGGTCTGGGTAGACGTGCAGGATGGACAACCCGGCTTGCGGGGTGCGCGCATCCAATGACCTGCGACATTCTGTCGCATGCCATGCCGGGGGAGGGGTTCTAGGCTATCGCCCCTCCTTTGGCTGTCCTGGTTCCCGTAATGTCCCTGCCCCGCTTTGATCCGCTTGCTTCCGCTGTCCGTTGTGTACTGGCCTGCTCCACGGTTGCCTTCATCCCCGTGCCCACCGTGTTTGCCGAAACGGTGGCCGATGCCAAAACGCTGGATCGCA
>JBQGFJ010000384.1:0-29311 GCA_052040085.1 Pseudoxanthomonas sp. | reverse complement strand
AGGTCGCTATCGGAGCGACAGGCACCGCCCCACCCCGGGGAATGGGGAAAGTGCCGAAACAGGCGGCGCGAGGGGGGAAACTCGTACTGCCGCCTGCCAACTACCGGAGAGGGGAGCACCGGTAGGAGGCTTGGATTTTGTCCCCCGCCTCACACCGGCGCCATACATGAATTTGTAAATGTGCACGGTATGAACATGCTTGCAATACCGGCATCGCGAAACGATCACGGACCCGGCCAGCCGCTGCCGGCCCAGTCCACATCTCTTCCCCGATACGCTGCCGCCCATCGAGCATGGCGACGGCGACACGGTCACGGTCACGGTCACGGCCAACGGCGCGGTGCGTTTTCGCGGGCACACGTGTCGCGTATCCAAGGTGCTGCGCGATCTACCCATCGACATTCGGCCCGACCCGAAGATCGACGGCCGATTCAACCTCTTTTTCCGCCATCACAAAGTGGCGCTGATCGACCTGGCCGAAGGCCCTGACGGATAGGGCGAAGGTGCAACCCATGTCTTGAATGCACCTGCTCCCCATGTATCCAGTCCATGCAGCCCGTCAATAGAAACTCGGGCGCGCAGCGCACGGAACGCCGTCCGCGCGATCCGCGGCAGGGCGGAACCCTTGCTGTGGATTCCCCCTCCGTTGACTTCATGTGTTTCCTGGCATCACGCATTCCGGCGGGATCGACTTCGACAGCTCCGTCTTGCCAGGCCAGGCGCGCCGGGCAACGCGGCGGCGGCATGCATCATCCGAACGGCAGCGGTGCCTCACTCGCTGTGCAATTCGGCCACGAAATCGTAGGCGTCGCCACGGTAATAAGAGCGGGTGGATTCCACCACGCGGCCATCTTCGAGAAATGCCCTGCGCTCCACCAGCAGTCCCGGACTTCCCACCGGAAGCTCCAGGTGCCTCGCCGCTTCCTCATCCAGCGCCACGGCACGCAAGCGCTGCAAGGCACGACGCGGCCGGTTGCCATGTGCATCCAGCGCTTCGTACAACGACGTCGTGATGGATTCCGGATTCGGCAACAACGCCAGCGGAACCAGCGTCCGCTCGATCGCGATGGGCGAGCCTTCCACATGGCGCAGGCGATACAGGCGCACCACGCCACTGCCCGGGGACAGGTTCAGGGCCATGGACTCTTCCGGGGTGACTTCACCCACGCTGCGCTCGAGGAATTTCACCTTCGGATCCAGGCCACGCTCACGCAGGTCGTCGGTGAAACTGGTCAGGCGCGAGAACTGGCGCAGGATGCGCTCGGCGACGAAGGTGCCCGCCCCTTGGCGCTGCACCAGCAGCCCGCTTTCGATCAGCCCGGCCAGCGCCTTGCGGATGGTGACCCGTGACAGCGACAACAGGACGGCCATGTCGCGCTCGCTGGGCAGGGCCTGTCCGGGACGCAGCACCCCGGCATCCATCAGGTTCTGCAGCGCGCGACGCAGGCGCAGATAAGCCACGGCACGGATGGATTCGCCGGCCTGCAGCCGCTGGTATTCCTCGAGGAGTTTCTTTTGCATACACATAAAATACCAGTGACATACCAATAAGGCAATATACCGAATAAAAACAAAACCTGTTGGCGAATCTTGGTATTTCGGTGGTATCTTTCCGTCCATATTGACCCAACACCGAGTGCCACCGTGACTGCACAAACTCTCCCCGTCGATCCCTTTGACCTGGTGATTTTCGGAGGTACCGGCGACCTGGCCTTGCGCAAACTGCTGCCCGGCCTGCTGAGGCGCTACGCCGACGGCCAGATCCGCGATGACAGCCGCATCATCGGCGTGTCCCGCGACCGCCTGTCCGATGACGATTACCGCTCCCGCGTGGGCGAAGTCCTGTTGCGTGCCGCGGGCGACGACGAAACCCTGAAGGCCAAGCTGCCCGACTTCCTGGGCAAGCTGGGCTTCTGCCCGCTGGATGCCACCCGCGATGATGGCTGGGAGGATTTTGCCCAGCGCCTGAAAGCACACGGCGAACGCATCCGCGTGTTCTACCTGTCCACCAGCCCTTCGTTGTTCGTGCAGCTTTGCGATCGCTTGCGTGCGCACGGACTCAATGGCGAAGGGTCACGGGTCGTGATCGAAAAACCCATCGGCCACGACCTGGCCAGCGCGGCGGCCATCAACGACGCCGTGGGCAGCGCCTTCGCCGAGCACCAGATCTTCCGTATCGACCATTACCTGGGCAAGGAAACGGTGCAGAACCTGTTGGCGCTGCGTTTCGCCAACATCCTGTTCGAACCGCTGTGGAACGCCAACCACATCGACCACGTGCAGATCACCGTGGCCGAAACCGTGGGCCTGGAAAAACGGGCTGCGTACTACGACACCTCCGGCGCGCTGCGCGACATGGTGCAGAACCACCTGCTGCAGCTGCTGTGCATGGTGGCCATGGAACCGCCTGCCGCGCTGGAGGCCGACGCGGTGCGCGACGAAAAGCTGAAGGTGCTGCGCTCGCTGCGCCCCATCACCGCCGAGGATGCCGCCCAACTCACCGTGCGTGGCCAATACCGCGCAGGTGCCGTGGGTGGCAGTGCGGTACCCGGCTATCTGGACGAACTGGAACGCGACGGCTCGCGTACCGAGACCTTCGTGGCGATCAAGGCGGAAGTGGACAACTGGCGTTGGGCTGGCGTGCCGTTCTATCTGCGCACCGGCAAGCGCCTGCCTGAGCGCGTGTCGGAAATCGTCATTGCCTTCCGCCACATTCCGCACTCCATCTTTGACCAGGCCGCCGGCCCGGTGATGGGCAACAAGCTGGTATTGCGCTTGCAGCCCGACGAAGGCGTGAAGCTGTGGCTGATGATCACGGACCCGGGCCCGGGTGGCCTGCGCCTGCAGCACGTGCCGCTGGACATGAGCTTTGCCGAGGCTTTCGGCGTGCACCAGCCGGAAGCCTACGAACGGCTGCTGATGGACGTGGTGCGCGGCAACCCCACCCTATTCATGCGCCGTGACGAGGTAGAAGCCGCGTGGAAGTGGATCGACCCCATCCTGGATGCATGGAACAGCCTGCGCGATGCACCCAAGCCGTATACCGCCGGCACCTGGGGCCCCAGCGCCGCCGTGGCGCTGGTCGAACGCGATGGCCGCACCTGGCACGAAGAAACGGTCTGACCCCGTGACGACCCCCATCGACCTTGCCGCACGAATCGAAGAACACCGGTTCACCGGCCCGGAAGCACTGGCCCTCGCGCTTGCACAGGATGTTGCGGCGACATTGCGCACCGCCCTGTCCGCACGCGGGCAGGCCAGCCTTGCCCTGTCTGGCGGGAATACGCCCAAGCGCTTCCTGCAGCGGCTCTCGGAACAGGCTCTGGACTGGGCCAACGTCCACGTGACCCTGGTGGATGAACGCTGGGTCCCCGCGGAGCACGAACGCTCCAATGCCGGCTTGCTGCAGCACCACCTGCTCCGCAACCACGCCGCCGCCGCACGTTTCCTGCCGCTGTACCGCGAATACGGCCATCCCGATCAGGCAATTCCCGGACTGGAGCAGGCCCTCGCCAATCTGCCCCAGCCTTTCGATGCCGCCGTACTCGGCATGGGCAACGACGGACACACGGCCTCGTTCTTCCCCGGTGGCGATCACCTGACGGAAGCACTGGACCCGGCCTCGACTGCCCGGCTGCTTCCAATGACCGCCCCGGGCGCGGGTGAACCGCGGATCACCCTGACCCTGCCCGTGCTGCTGGCGGCGCGGCATCTGTTCCTGCACATCGAGGGCCCGGACAAACAGGCCACCCTGCAGCGGGCTGTTTCCGGCGAACAAGGCGGCAGCGATTACCCGATCCGCAATCTGCTGCTCGCTATTGGCGCTCCGTTGCCGGTTTACGCCTGCCCCTGAAGCACAGGACCACCCAGCCTGTTTATAATGGCCCGTGCCCATGGCTGCCCTGCCGTGGGCCTACCCGTCTCATGTAGCCATGCGCGACCACGGGTTGCGCTGCCAAAGGTGGAACGTGCAAAAGAACCATGACCTTGAATTCCTGAAGAAATTCTCGCTGGTGATCGTCTTCCTGGCGGTGGTGACGCTGTGGCTGATCATCGGCGCGAGCTTCCTGCACCACTCTGCGCCTCGGGATGTCGATCCCCGGACAGCCGAACTCACCCAAGCGCGCATCGCACCGGTTGGTGCGGTCTATGCCGGCGCCACCGGCGCTGCTGCACAAGCCGCGGCCGCGGCCGCCGCACAGGCGGCCGCCTCTTCACAGGTGGCCTACGGCGGCACCACCGATGGCAGCGTGATCTACCAGAATCTGTGCAGCGCCTGCCATGCTGGCGGTGTTGGCGGCGCCCCCACGTTGACCCATGCCGCCTGGGCCAGCCGCATTGCACAGGGTGCCGATACCCTGCACAAGCACGCCATCGAAGGCTTCACCGGTTCCACCGGCATCATGCCGCCGCGTGGCGGTAACCCGGCCCTGACCGATGAACAGGTCAGCGCTTCGGTCGACTGGATGCTGGCCAACCTGAAGTAAGCTCGGCTTCCCGCCGCCGCGAACGCCGCCTTAGGGCGGCGTTTTCGTTTCCGCCCCCAATGTCGCAAGGTGCCATGCATGTCCACGACCCGCCTCGCCATCGCACTGTCCTGCCTGCTGCTGGCGGCCCACGCCCACCCGGCACAGGCCCATGCCGGCCATGACCACGGACACACTGCCATCGGCACCGTGCAGGGAAGTGGCGACCGCAGCCCCCTGGAGGGCGAGCACGTCATCGTAGAAGGCGTGGTGACCGGCAACTTCATCCGCGGACTGGGTGGCTTCTTCCTGCAGGATGCGGGCGATGGCGACCCGGCCACGTCGGATGCGGTGTTCGTGGAACAGGCAGCGGACAGCGAAGCCGGCATCCAGGCGGGTGACCGGATCCGCGTCCACGGCACCGTGGTGGAACTGGAGGCCGGGAGCCGCAACGGCACCCTGACCGCCGTGCAGCCGGAACGCATCGAGCCACTCGGCCAAGGACGGATAGAACCCCTGGTCCTGCATGCACCCCCTGCCAACTGGGAAGCCCTGGAAGGCATGCAGGTACGCATCGACACGCCGCTGACCATCAGCGGCAGCGATCAGCTTGCGCGCTTCGGTGAACTGACCGCCAGTTTCGGCGAACGCTTGTGGCAGCCCACCGAAGTCGCGGCTCCCGGCAGCGAGGCCATCAAGCAGCTCAACAAGGAAAATGCGCGCCGCCGCATCGTGCTGGATGATGCCCGCAGCGTGCGCGACCCGGACAACGTCTGGTATCTGGCCGACAACGCGCCGCCGCGTGCCGGCAGCGTGGTCTCCGGCGCCACCGGCATCGTCGACCAACGTCATGGCCAGTTCCGCCTGCAATTGACCGAGCCCTTGCAGATCAAACCTGCCACCCGGCCAGACAAGCCACAGGTCGAAGGCGCACTCCGCGTGGCGGCCTTCAATCTGGAAAACCTGTTCAACGGCGATGGCCGCGGCGGCGGTTTCCCCACCCAGCGCGGCGCCAAGACACTGGAACAATTGCAGGCGCAGCTACTCAAGCAAGTGGCCGCGCTGGAAGCGCTGGATGCCGACATCGTGGCACTGATGGAACTGGAAAACGATGGCTTCGACACGCATTCCAGCATCGCGCAGCTGGTGGATGCACTGAACCACGCGGGCGGCGACTGGCGCTTCATCGACACCGGCGAAGGACCGGGCGCGGACGACATCCGCGTGGGCCTGATCCATCGCGCGTCGCGGGTGCAGCCGGTAGGCAAGCCGGTCACGCTGGTGGAAGGCCCGTTCGGACCCCGCAGCCGCGCACCGCTGGCACAGGCCTTCCGGCGCGGCGACGGTCCCGCCTTCGTCGTCGTGGCCAACCATCTGAAGTCAAAAGGGTGTTCCGAGGCTACCGGGCTTGATACCGACCAGGGCGACGGGCAAGGGTGCTGGAATGCATTGCGTCTGGATTCGGCACAACGGTTGCACGCCTGGCTTGCCTCCGATCCCACCGGGACCGGCGGCGAACTGCAACTGATCGTGGGTGACTTCAACGCTTATGCGATGGAAGATCCCGTGCGATGGCTGCGCGACGCTGGCTGGCAGGATGCAATGGCCGTCGCCGGCGCGGAATCGCCCTACAGCTATGTCTACAACGGACTGGCGGGCCGGCTGGACCATGCCCTGCTCAGCCCCGCGCTGGCAAAGCATCTGAAGGGCGCGGCGGAATGGCATATCAATGCCGATGAGCCGGACCGTTTCGGCTATGCCGGCGACAACGTGCCCGGCCCGTGGCGCAGTTCCGACCACGACCCCCTGGTGCTGGGCTTTGACCTGTAATCCTGCCCACTGATGGGTGCCCGAAACCATGGCTGAACCGTAACCTCCACCGTGTGGCTGCAAGCTGGTTGCAGGTGCTATACCGCCCGCATGCCGACCCTGGCCGGGAGGGGAACGATGAAAGCCGCGATAGCCGTCGCCGCAGTGCTGGCCGCCGTGACCATGGCCGCACTGGCCATGGTCACGCCATCGGAATCGCTTCCTGCATCCACCAACGCCGCAAACCTTGCCCGCATCGCGGACATGTCGACCGCACGCGCGGCCCATCAGGCCACCGTGCTGGAGTCCGGCGATGTGCTCATCACTGGCGGCTGCACCGGCAATTGCGATAGCGGGCTGTCATCCACCGAACGCTACGACCCGGTTGCGCGGCAATTCCGTCTTGCAGGAAACATGACGATCCCGCGCGACAGCCATCTTGCACAACGGCTGCCCGACGGTCGCGTGCTGATTGCCGGTGGCTGGTCACGACAACGCGCCACCGACACGGCAGAGATCTACGATCCGGCCACCGATCGTTTCACACCCACCAACGCGATGAACGTGGCACGCGCTGCTCCCGCATCCGCACGGCTGTCCGACGGACGCATCCTGATCGCCGGCGGCCAGGACTCCGAACTGCAACCGCTGGCTTCCGCCGAAATCTTCGATCCGCGCACATCACGCTTCTCGCCCGTCGAACCCATGGCGACACGCCGTGTCGGCCATGTGGCCGTGACTCTCAACGACGGCAGGGTGCTGGTGATGGGTGGGCGCGCGGCACGGCGCGGTGAAATCCTGGCTTCGGCCGAGGTATTCGATCCTGCCACGGACCGGTTCCAGCCCACCGGCAGCCTGGCCACGCCACGCCACAAACATGCCGCCGTGCTGCTGCCCGATGGCCGTGTATTGGTGATGGGCGGATCGGATGTCCGCGACCAGCAGGGACGCCATCGCAGCACCGAAATCCACGACCCGCGCACGGGCCGCTTCAGCCCCGGTCCGGACATGCACTGGCCACGTTTCAAATTCCCCGATGCAGTAACCAAGCTGGGCACTGGCAAGACCTTGGTCGGCGGCAGCGCACGTCGACTGGAAATACACGATCCCGCCACCAACACTTTCAGCGAGCTTCCGGATGAACTGGATGTTGCATTGGAATTCGCCACGGCCAGCCCGCTACCCGATGGTGGCGTGCTGCTGACAGGAGGTTACGACGACAGCATCCGCACGTCGGCATCGGCATGGCACATCCGCATTCCGCATTGATTCGTTCGACGCCTGCTCTTTCCGTCCTCGAAGAACCCGCATGCCCACGAAAGCCAAATCGAAACCGGATGACGATGTGCCCGCCTTCATCGCCGCGCTCCAGCATCCGCGGGAAAAGGAAATCCTGGCACTGAGGGACATCATCCTGAGCGTGGACCCGAGTATTTCCGAAGAGATCAAGTGGAATGCGCCCAGCTTCCGCACGGGCGAACATTTCGCCACGATGCATCTGCGGGCCAAGACCGGGATACAACTCATCCTGCATGCCGGCGCCAAGAAGCGCGAGCTTCCCACGCTTGAGATTGCCGACCCGGACGCATTGCTCGAATGGCCAGCACCAGACCGTGCCATCGCCAGGTTCACCGGCCTCGAGGACCTGGCCGCCAGGAAGGCCGCATTGGAAGCCATCCTGAAACAGTGGATCCGCTTCGTCTGAGCTGGCAGGAGCCTACTTGCCCACGGCGATCATCACGATCGCCACCACCGCCAGCACGACGCCTGCACGATTGAGCCGACCCAGCCGCTCATCGAAACCCAGCACGCCCACCAGCGTGCCCAGTACCACCACGCCGATGTTCATCGTCGCGAACACCACTGCCGGACTGTCCGGCAATGCGCGATGCGCATGCACGTAGAACACGATATTGCCGAAGTTGAGCAGGCCCAGCAGCACGCCCGCCCCCAGGTTGCGCCATGACAATCGGGTGTGGCCACGCCACTGCCGCCACAACTGCGCCGCCAGCATGCCGATGAAGGCCAGCACGAAAGCGACCTGCAACGAAGCCGCGAACGGCGTACCGGCCACGGCGATCTGCTTGAGCATCACGTCCACCAGCGCGAAGCCAGCCCACACCGCCAGCAGCAAGGCCCAGGCCGAGGTTTCTTTCGTGCCATCAACGGGCGCGGCAGGACGCAACAGGATCGCCACCACGGCAAGCAGGCCCAGCACAAGTCCGGCCAGCTTCAGGCCATTGGCGGTTTCGCCGAACCACAGGAACGCCGCCAGCAATGACAGCAACAGGGAAAGCCGTTGCGCGATATCGGTACGCACGATGCCTGCGGTCCGCACGCACGCCGCCAGTACCAGGAACAGCACCGGCAACACCATCGCCAGGCCCAGCAATGCGGCCCATGGCGCCTCCGGCTCGCGCAGGCTGTCCAGCGGTGCATGCAGCAACAGGGCACACAGCACGGAGGCCACCAGGTAATTCCAGGTCACGGCCTGCCCGACATCGACTCCCTTCTGCCGGGCCAGCTTGAGCAGCACCGACACCAGCACGCTGCAGATGGCCGCCAGTACCACGTAGATCACGGCATCACCTCCACCTCGGATGGACCAGGCGCGCGGATGCAACAGGGAAGCGGCGGAGAGACAATCATGATGATCCGATGCGCAGGCAAGACGCGGATTTTATCGGGACAATCCCGTGAAGCGCTGCACACAGGGAATGCTGTATTCCCCTGCCAACGGCCCGTCACCGGCCACAGCGACTATCATGGCGGCATGACGTCCCCCGCCTTCCCCGAAACCTCCACCTCGCTCATGCTCGACGGCCCCGCCGGTCCGCTGGAAGTTGTCGTGGACCTGCCCGACGACGATGTGGCGCGACTGCCGTATACCGCCATCGTCTGCCACCCGCTTTCCACCGAAGGCGGCAGCCTGCATAACAAAGTGGTGACCATGCTCGCGCGCAGCCTGCGTGAACTGGGCGTCACCACCGTGCGATTCAATTTCCGCGGCGTGGGCAAGTCGGCCGGACAGTTCGACCACGGCAACGGCGAGCGCGAAGACCTGCGTGCCGTGGCCGACTGGTTGCGCCTGCACCGGCCCGGCGACCGCCTGTGGCTGGCAGGCTTCAGTTTCGGCTCCTATGTTTCGCTGAGCATGGTGGGCGAATTGCAACCGGACGCGGTGATCTCGGTAGCACCACCGGTCGCCGGGCGCGGCTGGGACTTCGATGCCATCCGCACGCCAAGCGAGCGCTGGCTGGTGATCCAGGGCGAAGCCGACGAGATCGTGGACCCGCAATCGGTGTTCGACTGGATCGAGCGCCTGCCCACCCCCCCCGAACTGGTGCGCATGCCGGATACCAGCCACTTCTTCCACCGCAAGCTGATGGACCTGCGCGGCGCCATCAAGCATGTCGCCAAGGATTGGCTGCCTGCCGCATGACGCCGGATAACGGAAACCACGCGCCTGCGCCATCGCAGGTATACGCGCAAGGTGCGGCGCAGGGCCAATGGCAGGACGATCCGGCCCAGCACCCGGCCCTGGCCGAACTGGACCGCATCCATGCCGCGTTGCTGTCCTCGCCGCGCGAGAACGGCGTGCTCGGCCGCCTGCTGGGCAAGAAGAAACCGGAACCGGTGGCCGGCCTGTATTACTGGGGCGAAGTGGGGCGCGGCAAGACCTTCCTGGTGGACCTGTTCTACGACGGCCTGCCGATCAAGGAAAAGTACCGCACGCATTTCCACCGCTTCATGCGCAACGTGCACGAACGCCTGCGCGCGCATGCCGGTGAAAGTGATCCGCTGGCGAAGATCGTGCGCGAGGCGCGCGGCAAGTTGCGGGTGCTGGTGCTGGATGAGTTCTTCGTCACCGATATCGGCGACGCCATGCTGCTGGCACGACTGCTGGAACGGATGTTCGCCGAGGGCGTGACCCTGGTCACCACCTCCAACACCGCGCCCGAAAACCTCTACAAGGATGGCTTGCAGCGCGCGGGCTTCCTGCCCGCCATCGACCTGCTGCAAAAGCACTGCGTGGTGCTGCGCTCGGATGGACAGGAAGACTATCGCCTGCGCGCGCTGACCCGTTCTCCGGTCTATCTGGCGCCGCTGGATATCGAGTCCGATGACTGGCTGGCCTCACGCTGGCGCGAGCTTAGCGGTGGCGATGAAGCCGCACGCGGCAACATCGAGATCGACAGCCGCAAGATTCCCGTGCGCGGCCGCGGCAAGAGCATCGCGTGGTTCGACTTCGCCGCCCTGTGCGAAGGCCCGCGCGGCACCACCGACTACATCGAGATCGCCCACGAATTCAATACCGTGCTGGTCGGTGGCATCCCCGCCTTCAGTGCCCTGAACGAAGATGCCGCGCGCCGCTTCGTCAACTTGATCGACGAACTCTACGACCGCCGCGTCAACCTGGTGTGCACGGCCGCCGCCGCGCCCACTTCGCTGTATACCGGCACGCGTTTGCAGGGCGCCTTCGAACGTACCGCTTCGCGCTTGATCGAAATGCAGAGTGCCGAATACCTGGCCAGCCATCACCTCGGTTGATGGGCTGGAATCACTCGGTTTCCTGCACGCGGAACCATCCGGAGACCGGGCACCCAGGCACCCGGTCTCCGGCAAAACGACTCAGCTTCAGCGCACGACTTTCCCGTCAATGATCGGGTAGTAGATCGACAGGTTCGGGTCGGTGAGGTCGAGTTCCAGCAGGCTGGTGTCGGCATGGTTGGTGGTCAACTCCCACCGCCTGCGCTCACCGGCTGTGTAAGCCTCGATATCCGGGAACAGCTTCTTGATCAACTCGCCGCGCGACAGCGGATAAGGCTTCGGGTTGGCCGGTGACACACTGACGATCACGAAATCGTAGTCGCCATTGAACTGGTGGCTGCGCAGCGCATACAGCGTGCTGCTGATGGTGGTGCCATGGGCAATCTGCGCATCCATGATCGGGCGATGCCACTTCTGGTAAAGCTGCAGCCACTCGTCGTGCTGGCCCGGCGGCACCTTGTAGTAGCTGATGCCCACGCGCGGACGGTCAGGCAAATCACGTCCCGCCAGGGCCTGTGCCATCACGCTCTGCGTGGTGAAGAACAACCCCAGCGCCAACAGCGCCAAGTGAATGAATATTTTCTTGTGGAACTGGATCATGTCTAGCGTCCTCTCTGGTGGTGATCGTGTGGATGGATGGCGCGTCACAGCTTGACGCTGAGGCCTATGAAGTACTGGCGGCCATAGATGTCGTAGGTACTGGCATTCGTGCTGCCAGGCGTGCCACCGACTTGCGGCGGTTCCTTGTCGAGCAGGTTGTTGATTCCGGCCCGTACCGTGACCTTCTCGCTGGGTTTCCAGTCACCGAAAAGATCAAAGTAGTGGTGCGCGTCGACATCCGGCGTGGTGGAGGCCGGATTCGTCACCTTCGACGCATGTTGCTGGCCACCGATGAAGCGCCAGCGCAAGCCACCGCCAAAGGCACCCTGCGAGTACCTGGCTTGGCTGACGGCCTTCCATTCGGGGACGTAACCCACGGTGCCCACGTAATCGTAGGTCGTGCCTCCCTTCACGCTCTGGATCTCGAACCGGTCGACCCAGCCAAGCACGGTGCCGGCACTGAATTGCCCGCCATTACCCAGTTCCTTGCGCCAATCCAGTTGCAGGTCGATGCCGCTGGTCGCGAGGCTGCCCATGTTGTAGGTAGGCTTGAAGATGTTGTCGATGCGCCCGGTGGCAGGATTGCGCTTGATCTGCTGGCAGTAGAAATTGTCCGCCGAATAACCGGGATTCGATCCATCCTGGTTGAAGCAGGACGCCAGTACCTGCGCCGATGTCAGCGTGCCGATGACATCGGTGACCTTGATGTCGAAATAGTCCACGGCCAGCGACAACCCACTGTCTTCCGGTGCCCATACCAGCCCGAACGTGTAGGTGTCGGCGGTCTCGGGCGAGAGGCCCGTATTGCCGGAGATCGTGGCCAGTGATTCACGCTGGGTGTCGATGAAGGTCGGCAACAAATCCGCGGGCACGCCCTTCGCCAGGCACAGCGCCGTTACTGCCGCCGCATTCGGCCCTGTCCGCAACGGACTGCCCGCTTCGCACTGATCGCCTTGTCCGTTGACGACCAGGCCATAACTGTTCGACTCGGTCTGTGCCGCAACGTACAGTTCGCCGACGCTGGGAGCACGCACGGCACGCTGGTAGCCGCCGCGGAAGCGGAATGTTTCACCCAGCGCCCAATTGAAGTCAGCCTTGTAGGTACCCACGCTGCCGGACAATTCGTAGTCAGAATAGCGATAGGCCAAACCAACATCGAGCGCATGCGCGAATGGCTTGTCATACAGCAACGGCACCAGTGTTTCGACATACAGCTCCCGCACGCTGGTACTGCCGCCGCTGGCACCCTTCGAGGGCAGTCCGACCACGCTGCCCTGCTGCAGAAGCCGATCCGGCTGGAAGTCGTAGCGATTGCGCCGCCAGCCCAGGCCAGCCGCGAAACGCACTTCACCCGCACTCAGGTCGAACAGGCCACCCTGCACGTTGGCCTCCAACACTTCCTGTTCGAATACGGTGCGACTGTGCGTCGTGGCAACCAGATAATCACGGCAGGCATCGCTCAGGACGGTCAATCCAAACGGATTGTAGCCACCAGCACACAGACTCGCGCCTCCATCAGCCGCATTGATGGCTGCGTACAGCGCTCCGGTGACCACGGCGCCATTGCTGACTTCCGACACGCTGGTGCGGCCCTTGCTGGCATAAACGTCCCACGAGCCTCCAATCACATCGAGGCTTCCCCTCGTTCCCACGAGGAATTGCCACGTGTCGAAATCACGTTCGAACGTACGCGGACCGGCTTCACCAAAGCGCTTGTGCAGGATGAAGTTCGCCGCCGGATTCGTGCGTGACGCGAGGATGGTGCGCAAATCGTCCGGAATGAAGGGATTGGTGACGGGCACGCTGATACCCGCGTTCCCGGCTTCTGCAGCCACGTAACTTTGCAGGCTCGACCAGATGAACTGGCCGTAGGCCTCGACATCATCGGTGATGTCGAACGTGGCCCGGCCGAATGCGGCGTGCCTGTCCAGCGGCACCTGGATGAGCGACACCTGGTTGAGATTGTTCAACTGGGTGCCGGTGTTGTTGAGCAGGGTGTCGGATCCCCGCCAGTTGAACGGCACCTTGTTCGCCAGGAACAGTGTCTCGTCGTCGTTGAATCCCAGATAGGTGGTGGTGGTGACCGGCACCCGTCCCGGCGCGGCACCGTACTGTGCGAATACCCCATCCACGACGGCCTGGCGCGGCAGGTTGGCGCCGAATTCATAGGTGCCTGTCTGGATGCGGAAGTCGGTACCGCCCGGATGCCTGCGGAAGAACTCGCGCGCCATGAAGTCCACGCCCTCGCGCTCCGTCCACGACAGCGAGAGCACGGCATTGCCACGATCGTCGGCAAAGTTGCCGCCAATGGTCAGGGCAACGTCAGTGGTATCGCCGTCACCTTCTGCATATTGCGAAAATCCCGCATCAAGCTGGACGCCTTCGAAATCATCCTTGATGCGGATGTTCACTACACCAGCGATGGCGTCCGACCCATATACCGCTGAGGCACCGCCGGAAATGATTTCGACGCCTTCGATCAACGCCGTCGGGATCGTGTTGATGTCGATCACGTTGTCCGTGGTGGCCGGTTGCAGGCGACGCCCGTCCAGCAGCACCAGGTTGCGTTGCGCACCCAGGCCACGAAGGTTCAACGTGGCCTGTCCGGTGCCACCCCAACCAGCGTTGGTCTTGTTGGCACCGATGCCGAGTTGTGGAAGTTGATTCAACACCTCTTCCACGGTTGCCGCCCCCGTGGACTCAATGGTCTCCGCCGACACCGTGGTCAGTGGGCTGTTTCCTTCGTAATCCAGCGCGACGATGCGTGAGCCCGTCACGCTTACCGCGTCCAGTTGCGCGGCCTTCGATTCCGGACGATCCGCTGTTGCGGCCTCCTCCGCGAATGCTGGCAAGCACATTGATTGTGCAAGCATCAGTGCCAGCAGGCGTCGTCGGTGGACCCTGCCAGCATTGAAATTGACAGCAAAGGACGGCAAGCGTCTCGCTACGCGAGGCGAATGGGTGTTCGGCATTGGTCTTGTTCCCGATACGTGGCGTGGGCACGGCATTGCCGTGCTTCCCCATGTGCGCCACGCCCCTTCCCCGGGACATCCCTGCTTTGTCGCCGCGCAAACATGCGGCGCGACCTGTGATGTCGCGCCTGAACTGAAGACTATGGGTGACGCCAAACCCTAGCCAATGACCAGCCCTTATCTGCTGATGACGCCGGGTGATGTGGTTGTGCCGATGAAAAGACTCCTCTCCTGCGTGCCACGAATTGCATGCCACATGCTTTGCGACAGGCTTGCCTCACCCTTTGGTTCGAACCTGCAAGCACTTCCGGCCTCGTCACACGCCCTCGGCACCAAGCCGTGTTCACGCTCCTGATCATCGGACCGCGTGAAACACCGGAAATCGAAGTTCCACAACATTTCGTGTTGACGGGCCAGTGTTGCCACACTATCTTGTGGCCGTCGGTTCCCGCGGCCACAAGCCGCGGGATTAAAACGGGAAGCCGGTGACGCGCGAATCCTTCCGGATCACGCCACTCCGGCACTGCCCCGCAGCGGTAATCGGGAACGAACCCGCCATACGCACTGAGGCCAAGGCCCCGGGAAGCGGCGGACTAGGAGAAGCAGGAACGAGTAGAGAGGAGTGAGAAACGAGAGAAGGCAAAAGCCCGCTCTTACTTTTTCCTCGTTTCTCTCCACTCGTTCCTCGCCTCAAGCCCGTAAGTCCGAAAACCTGCCGACAGCCGCGCGAAGCACACCGCGCGGTGCCGGCCGCGGAATCTCCGGGGGGAGATGGCTGGCGAAGCAAGACCCGGCGCAGTTTGTCTGCGCTGTCTCGGTTTTTGCGACGCCGCGCTTCCACCCTGTTGGCCCCGGCCCTACGCACGCCTGCGAGGGACAGGTATGCCGCGTGCATCGCGCAGGGAGGATTTACGTGAACCAGACCGACACCATCGCCGCCGAGCCCGTGGCCACCGGCCACAATTTCGAATTGACCCCGCCGCCGACCGCCACGGCGATGAGCGTGACCAAGCGCAACGGCAGTCGCGAGCCAGTGGATCTCAACAAGATCGTGCGCGCGGTACAGCGTTGCTGCGAAGGGCTGCATGCGGTGGACCCGATGCGGGTGGCCACGCGCACCATTTCCGGGCTCTACGATGGCGCCACCACGCGCGAACTGGATGAACTTTCCATCCGCACCGCCGCGCTGCTGACCGGTGAAGAACCCGAATACAGCCGCCTGGCCGCACGCCTGCTGGCCAACTACATCGGCAAGGAAGTATCGGGACAGGAAATCCATGCCTTCTCGCAATCGATCACGCGCGGCCACGAAGTCGGCCTGATCAACGAACGCCTGCTCGGCTTCGTGCAGACCAACGCACGCAAGCTCAACGATGCGCTGGACGCCTCGCTGGACCTGCACTTCGACTACTTCGGCCTGCGCACCCTGTATGACCGCTACCTGCTGCGCCACCCGCATACGCGCAAGGTCATCGAGACCCCGCAGCAGTTCTTCCTGCGCATCGCCTGCGCCCTGAGCGAAGACGTGCCGGAAGCGCTGGCGCTGTATCGCCGCATGGGCAACCTGGACTACCTGCCCAGCTCGCCCACCCTGTTCAACAGCGGCACCACGCACGAACAGCTTTCCTCGTGCTTCCTGCTCGACTCGCCGCAGGATTCGCTGGAATCCATCTACCAGAAGTACGGCGACATCGCGCAACTGTCCAAGTTCAGTGGCGGCATTGGCGTCAGCTACTCCCGCGTGCGTTCGCGCGGTTCACTGATCAAGTCCACCAACGGCCACAGCAACGGCATCGTGCCGTGGCTGAAGACGCTGGATTCCTCGGTGGCCGCGGTCAACCAGGGCGGCAAGCGCAAGGGCGCGGCCTGCGTGTACCTGGAAACCTGGCACGCCGACGTGGAGGACTTCCTGGAACTGCGTGACAACACCGGCGACGAAGCCCGCCGCACCCACAACCTCAACCTGGCCAACTGGGTCCCGGACCTGTTCATGCGCCGCGTGGAAGCCGATGGCGAGTGGTCACTGTTCGACCCGCGCGTAGTGCCGGAACTGACCGACCTGTACGGTGAAACCTTCGAACGCGCCTACGAGCAGGCCGAAGCCCAGGGCAAGGCCGCCAAGACCGTGCCGGCCCGCAAGCTGTACGCGCGGATGATGCGCACCCTGGCCGAGACCGGCAACGGCTGGATGACCTTCAAGGACAAGTGCAACCGCGCCAGCAACCAGACCGCGAAGGCGGGCAACGTCATCCACCTGTCCAACCTGTGCACCGAAATCCTGGAAGTGACGTCCGCCGAGGAAACCGCGGTCTGCAACCTGGGATCGATCAACCTGGGTCGTCATTTCGATGACGACGGGTATTTCGATTTCGACAAGCTGGCCGAAACCGTACGCCTGGCCGTGCGCCAGTTGGATCGCGTGATCGACCTGAACTTCTATCCCATCGAAACGGCGCGCCGCGGCAACCTGCGCTGGCGTCCGGTGGGCCTGGGATGCATGGGATTGCAGGACGTGTTCTTCCGCCAGCGACTGGCCTTCGACAGCCCGGAAGCCCGCGCGCTGTCGAAGAAGATTGCCGAGACCATCTACTTCCACGCATTGGAAACCTCCTGCGAACTGGCCCAGGAGCGTGGCACGCATCCTTCCTTCGCCGATACCCGTGCCGCCAGCGGCGAACTACAATTCGATGCCTGGAACGTCTCCCCCGAGAACAGCGAACGCTGGGATGCCCTGCGCGAGCGGATCAAGCAACATGGCCTGCGCAACTCGCTGCTGATTGCCATCGCGCCCACCGCCACCATCGCGTCCATTGCCGGCTGCTACGAGTGCATCGAGCCGCAGGTGTCCAACCTGTTCAAGCGCGAAACCCTGTCCGGCGACTTCTTGCAGGTCAACCGCTACCTGGTGACCGAACTGAAGAAGCTGGGCCTGTGGACACCGGAAATCCGCGACGCCATCAAACTGGCCGAAGGCTCCATCCAGGGCGTCGCCGACATCCCCGAACCCCTGCGCCTGATCTACCGCACCGCATGGGAACTGCCGATGCGTTCGCTGATCGACATGGCTGCCGAACGTGGTGCCTTCATCGACCAGTCGGCCTCGCTCAACCTGTTCATGGAAAGCCCCAACATCGGCGCGATGTCTTCCATGTACATGTACGCATGGAAGCAAGGCATCAAGACCACCTACTACCTGCGTTCGCGCCCGGCCACCCGCATCGCCAAGACCACGGTCAGCAGCGCCGGCACCTCCGCGCCCAAGCCGCAGTACACCCCGGCCGAAGCGGTCTCCTGTTCGTTGGAAAACCCGGAAGCCTGCGAGGCATGCCAGTGAGGCAGGAGTGAGTGGAGAGGAGTGAGGAGTGAGTGAAGGGCGGGCTCAGCTGGTGCGGGATCTTCGACGCAGGGTGGTGAGCATCCTGCTGATTTCGTCGATCAGCGCCAGCGGCCTGGCCAGTACCTGGGCTGGCAGCCAGCCCAGGCGGCCACAGAGCAGAAGTTGTGTGTGGAGTTCTGAAAGTGAGCCATGCGCAACCGCCAGGAACTGCCTTCGCTCATTCTTCGATTCGCGCGTCCATCCTTCTGCAATGTTGCTGGCAATGGAAATGGCCGCTCGAGTGATCTGCAAGCGAACCCCATACCGCTCCTCATTCGGCAATCGCGTCACGCTACCGCATGACACTTCGGCCAGCTCCATTGCCTTGTTCCACACCACCGTATCCATGTAATGCATCGCGCGCACCTCCACTATCCATCCTGACCGGATCGTGCCGTTCCTGCCATCAGAAGAGTCCCATTTTCATGTCAGCCACTAGCCCACTCACTCCTCACTCCTCTCCACTCACTCCTCGCCTCCTGGATCCCGGCTTCGAACTGACGCTGCGTCCGATGCGCTACCCGCAGTTCTACGAGATGGACCGGGATGCCATCAAGAACACCTGGACGGTGGAGGAAATCAATTTCCAGATCGACATCAGCGATCTGCACGACAAGATGACGCCGGCGGACCGCCACCTGATCCATCGGCTGGTGGCGTTCTTCGCCACCGGTGATTCCATCGTGTCGAACAACCTGGTGTTGAACCTGTACCAGCACCTCAACGCGCCGGAAGCGCGCCTGTACCTGTCGCGGCAGTTGTACGAGGAAGCGCTGCACGTGCAGTTCTACCTGACCCTGCTGGACAACTACCTGCCCGACCCGGCGGAACGCACCAAGGCCTTCGCCGCGGTGGAGAACATCCCGTCGATCAAGAAAAAAGCCGAGTTCTGCTTCAAGTGGATCGATTCCATCCAGGACCTCAAGCGCATCGAGACGCGCGAGCAGCGCCGCCAGTTCCTGCTCAACCAGATCTGCTTCGCCGCCTGCATCGAAGGTCTGTTCTTCTTCGCGGCCTTCGCCTACGTGTACTACTTCCGTTCACGCGGCCTGCTGCCGGGGTTGGCCAGCGGGACCAATTGGGTGTTCCGCGACGAAAGCTGCCACATGGAGTTCGCCTTCGAATCCGTGCGCACCGTACGCGAGGAAGAACCGGAACTGTTCGACGAGAAGATGCAGCAAGAGGTCTACGACATGCTGGCCGAAGCCATCGAATGCGAAGTGCAGTTCGCCGAGGACGTGCTGTCCGGCGGCGTGGCCGGCATTTCCACCCGCGACATGCGCCAGTACCTGCAGCACTGTGCCGACCAGCACTTCCTGAAGCTGGGCATGGAGAAGCGTTACAACGTGCGCAACCCGCTGCCCTTCATGGAGTTGCAGGACATGCAGGAACTGACCAACTTCTTCGAACGCCGGGTGTCCGCCTACCAGGTGGGCGTGCAGGGCGAAGTGGCGTTCGACGCCGCGTTCTGAGCCCGCCCGTCGCGGCCCTCGTCGCATGCACGCGCGAGGCCGCGAAAGCGAACCGCTTCCGTGGATCATGCACTTGGGACGCCCGAGACCCGCACGGCCCCGATGACGTCATCGGCGGCCAGCGGATATGCTTGCGGCAACAGGCGCACCGTGCGCCGTTTTCTTGATCCACAGGGGGATCTTCGATGCGCACCGTGCTGCCTTGGCTGGGAAGTCTTTTTCTCTGCGTGCATGCAGCCACGGCGCTGGCCGAGGCACCAGTGGCCGAGCGCGGTTATGCCTTCTGTACCGTGACGGATACCGGCAGCACGCCTGCCAAGGTATGGGCTTCACCGGTGATGGCGGTCGAGTATCCCGGCGACGACCCCGCCGGCTTCCGCCGCAGCCTCGACCTGGCATCCGAATTCCTCGAGGCCGTGCAGGCACGGGGCGGCCAGGGCGCCAAGAACTGCAACGTCACGGCCACCCTGCAGGAAGCCGCGCAGCTGCGCGCCGAAGCCGAGGCGATCTGGAACAAGCGCACCTTCATGATCAAGATCGGGGACTGGCGCGAGGTGGCATGGACACCTAAGCCATGGACGCCGACGGCCGCACCGGCATCAACGACCCGCTACTTCCTGTGCTCGGCCATGCAGACCGACCTGCCCGACAGGATCGCGATCTCGCGCAGCGTGGCCAGCGGAATCATCACCCGCGAAGTGCCCGGCGCACGTGCGCTGGAAGCCACCTTCGAACTGAACCAGGCTTTCTCCCGCGAATTCCAGGCCGTGGTCCAGGCACATGGCCTGCCGGTGCAAGGCAGCTGCTCGCCGTACGACTCCCTGGCCGAGGCACAGTACGCACTGCAACAGCAGCGCAAACTGATGGACGGGTTCAACCAGAAATACACCGAGGTGGCATGGGAGCCTTCCACGGCAACCACTGCTGCAGTATTGGCAGAGGCGCCGACGGCTGCACCCCGTACCACGCCGGTTGCCACCGAGGTGGCCCATGGCTATTGCCAGGTTACCCAAGTGGACGATGGCGGGATGATCTGGGCCTCATCGGTCTTCCCGCTGCAGGAACCTCCGGCCACGGCGTACTCCGAAGCCCTGGCCACCCGCTTCAAGGCCCGGGTCACGGAACTGGGTGGACGCGGGGATGCCACTTGCTGGCTGTATCCGGAAGGCGCCGCGGCGGCAAACCGGATGCGCGAGCATGCGAAAACAGAATGGACCACGCGCATGTTTGCGCGGCCGGGTGACTGGCGCGAGGTGGACTGGTCGCCGCAGCAGGTGGCGGCTCCTCCAGCCGCCACGCCCTTGATCGCGGCACCTGCAGCCGCCATGCCGTCCGGCGCGTGGGGCGTGCACATCGAAGACCTGCCGCAACCCCTGGCCGACGTGCTTGGACTGGCGTCGTCACGGGGCGCATGGGTGCGCCAGGTGGCGCCGGGAAGCGCGGCAGAAGCCGCCGGCCTGAAAGTGATGGACGTGATCCTGCAGGTCGACGGCCAGACAGTCACCGATGCGGCACACCTGGTGGCACTGACCCGGCGTTTCGATGGCGACAGCCAGGTGCCAGTGCAGGTCTGGCGCAAGCAACAAACACAGGCGCTGGTCTTGACGACGCCCGTCGCCACTGCGAGCCCCAACCCGGTGGCCACGGCCGACAGCGCGACGCGAACCAACCGTTATTACTGTGTGGCTGGCATCAGCCGCAGCAAACCGGTGGAGAACCTGGAGACGCCGGTGCACGAAGTCGCCGGCAATCCGGCCGACACGGCGGCGATGTCGGCCCTGCTGGCCGACCTGCTTGCTTCCCTGGCAAGCACCTCGCCCGGCTGGGAACCCTTCCCCGCACCAACCTGTTATCCCAATGACACCATGTTCGCCGGCGAGAGCTTCTGCTTCGCTTCGGCCATGAAACGCCTAAAGGGACTAAGCCAGACCGCCGCGCTGTTCTGCAATGCATCGCGCGAGGGCATCGACGCACGGGTAAAGGACATGCACAAGAGCGCCGCCGGCGTGCCCGCACAATCGCTGGCATGGCCGGAATGAAAACCGCCACGCAGATCACGTGTCGCGATGAACAACATGCTACCTGTCAGGCAACGTGCACACTCCCGCTTGCCGCGAGTTGATTCCAACCAGCGCTGCAAACGTATCCAGCAAAACGGGCACTGCTGCTGACGGCCCCTCGCGCCTGCACCGTAGGCCTACTCCGCCTTGTGCCGGTTGAAGAAATCAATCGGCGCCAACACCGATTGCAGCCACTGGCTTGGCCGCCCCATGCCATGACCGGCACCAGGCAAACGAATCATCTCGGTTTCCACGCCACGCAGCTTCAGTGCCCCGAACATCTGTTCGGTCTGGCTCATCGGCGTGCGGAAATCCTGCTCGCCGGTGATCAGCATGGTCGGCGTCTTTATCTGGCCAGCCAGGCTGAAGGGTGATCGCTGGAAATACAGATCAGGCTGGTCCCACGGCGTGGCGCCCATCCAGTGCTTCATGAAGTAGGAGGAGAAATCCGCAGTGGTGACCTGATCGGTCCAATCCACCACGGGGCGCAGGGCCACGGCTGCACGGAACTTGTCCGGCTCCTTGCCAATGCCCCACAAGGTCAGCACGCCACCTCCCGAGCCGCCGCCAATGAACAGGTTCTTGCTGTCCACATAAGGCCGCTTGGCCACTTCATCCACGATCGACATGAGGTCGTCATGGTCCTGCCCCGGATAAGCATTGGTGATGGCATTGGCGAATTGGTCGCCATAGCCGATCGAACCACGCGGGTTGGCGAATACCACCAGATAACCCGCCGTCGCATAAAGACTGTGGGTGATCGAGAAGAACGGACCGTAGTCGGTGTTCGGGCCGCCATGGATATCCAGGATCAGCGGATAGCGCTTGCCGGGCTGGAAGTCGGGCGGAAAGGCGATCCAGCCTTGCACCGGAAGACCATCGGCACGGCTGGCTACCGTCACTTCCTCGATCCTGACCGGCTTCTTTCCTTCCGCCCACGCCCGGTTGAAATCGATGGCACCACTTTCGCCAGTGCCCCGACTTACGCCCAGTCCCGCAGGCCGATCGGTGAAGGCGGAGGTATACGCGTAGGTGCCCTTGGCCGCGGAGAACTGTCCGCCCGACGAAGGCAGGTAAAGCCGCGTGCCGCCCACCGCCGGCACGACGACGGTGCGCGCGCCCGTCGCTGCATCGATGGTGGCAATGCGTTGCACGCCTTGATCGTTGTAGAGGGCATGGAGCGCGGCACCATCTTCCCGCCACGTGATCCCGGCTACCGGCCGGTCAAGATCCGCAGCAAAGGCATCAATGGATGCGCCGGGCACCGGCATGGTCATCCAGAGCCGCGGCATGCTGTAGAAGTTGGCGGAAGCCTCGTTGCCCAGGAACGCCACGCGGCGGCCGTCGGGCGAGACCTCGGGTGCGAACTCACTGCCCGGTCGTGATGTCAGCTGTTGCTTCGCCGCCTTGCCGGCTGCGTCATAGAGGTAGAGATCGCTTTCGAGCGGACCGTTGATCGAATCGGCGGTGTAACTGCCAACCAGGTGCTTGCCATCCGGCATCCAGGCGATGCCCTGGTCGTCGATCTGATCGGTATTGCCTTGTGTTGCGCGGGTAACCGCGGCGGTTGCCACGTCCACCACGTAGAGGTGCCGGGCGCCAGGCTTGATCTCGCCGGCGCCATCGGCGCGCCAGAACAGGTCGGTGATGATCTTGGCATCCGCGGCCGCATCACTGCCCTTCAGCTTCTCGGGCATGCCGGGGATCGATGCCGGTTTGGCTTCCTCGCGGCCGATGAAGGCAATGCGGTTGCCATCGGGAGACCAGCGCAGGCTGCCCGGTCCCAGCTCGCCCGTGGTCAACGGCTGGCCCACGCCATCGGCCAGTGCCATCACGAAGATCTGCGGGGCACCCATGGACGTGGCGATATAGGCAATGCGGCTGCCCTCCGGCGAAAAGGCAGCGCCGCGCGGCGCGAGGTCCCGCCCGACCAGCAAGCGCTTGTCGATCACCGCACCCGCGTCATCCAGATGGGCGAGCCACAGCTCGCCGGTACGGCGATCCTGCGCCCGGTCGAAGGCAGCCCGGTTGAAAAGCACGCGCTTGCCCTCCGGTGCGACCACCGGATTCGTCACCATCGAGAGCGCGTAGATGTCCTCCGCCTTCATCGCCTCCCGTGCAGAAACCGGGGACAGGGAAGCGAAGACGGCAGCCGCGACCAGCGCGGAAATGGAATGGAGTTTCATCCCCGCAGACTAGCCGCGGCCAAGGCACCCACGCAATATGGAACCGATCTGTTCCCGGCCATCCGGGTCCGGGTGATTCCAGGCATGGGTATTGCCGTGAACACAGGAATACCGCGATGCCCAATACACACGCCTCCGATACCCCGCCGAACGAAGCTCGCCTGCTGGAAATGGTCTTCCCCGACCATGCCAACCACCTGGGCACGCTGTTCGGCGGGCAGGCGCTGGCATGGATGGACAAGGCCGCGTTCATTGCCGCTTCCCGCTATGCACGGCGCACGGTGGTGACCGCGCGTTCGGAGCGGGTGGACTTCCGGGTGCCGGTCCGCCAGGGGCAACTGGTCGAAGTCATCGCCCGCGTCACCGGCGTCGGACGCAGCTCCATGCAGGTGCAGGTGGAATTATTTGCCGAAGACCCGGCCAATGGCCGCCGCGCGCTCTGCACCACCGGCCATTTCGTCATGATCGCGCTGGATGGGGACGGGAAGCCGGCCAGTGTCCCGCCGCTGGCACAAGCCGATGCCTGATGCGCCAGTGCCCGCTGATGACATCCGGGCATGAATACATGGGCGGCACGACATAACGCCGTGCCCGCGGCGCTGCTAGGCTATGCAGCCGCAGTATCCCGTTCCGCATTCCCGTGATCGAGTTCCAGCACGTCCACAAATCCTTCCGGGCCGGCGATCGCGATATCGCCGCGTTGCAGCCGCTGAGCCTGCGCATAGAGGCAGGCGAGGTGTTCGGCATCATCGGCCATTCCGGCGCCGGCAAATCCACCCTGCTGCGCTTGGTCAACGGACTGGAAACACCCACCGGTGGCCACGTGCTTGTGGAGGGCCAGGACGTGACCACGCTGGACGATGCCGGCCTGCGCACGTTGCGCCGGCGGATCGGCATGATCTTCCAGCACTTCAACCTGTTGTCGGCCAGGACCGTCGCGGCCAACGTGGCGTTCCCGCTGGAGCTGGCCGGTGCGCCGCGTGCGCGGATCGATGCGCGGGTGAACGAACTGCTGCACACCGTCGGGCTGGAAGCACACCGCGACAAATACCCCGCGCAGTTGTCAGGCGGGCAAAAGCAGCGCGTAGGCATCGCACGCGCACTGGCCACGGAACCGAAGATCCTGCTGTGCGACGAAGCCACCAGCGCGCTCGATCCGCAGACCACGGCCTCGGTGCTGCAGTTGCTGGACCGGATCAATCGCGAACTCGGCCTGACCATCGTGCTGATCACCCACGAGATGGACGTGATCCGCCGCGTCTGTGATCGCGTGGCGGTGCTGGATGCAGGCGAGCTGGTGGAAACCGGGCCGGTTACCGAGGTGTTCCTGCATCCACAGCACGCCACCACCCGGCGTTTCGTCGCTGAAGCCGAGCACCAGGACGAGAACACGCTGCACCGTGACTTCGATGCCGTGGATGGACGCATCCTGCGGCTCACCTTCACTGGCAACGATACCTACCAACCGCTGCTGGGACGCGTGGCGCGCGAGACCGGGATCGACTACACCATCCTCGCTGGCCGCATCGACCGCATCAAGGACACGCCGTACGGGCAATTGACCGTGGCGGTGACGGGCGAAGGCACCGGGGCCGCAGAGGCCCGATTCGTTGCCGGTGGCATCCACATCGAGGTGGTGCGCCCATGAGCCTCTCCTTTGCAGACCGCTGGTTTCCCAATCTGGATGCCGGCAAGTGGGCCGAGATCGGCAATGCCACCGTCGATACGCTGCTGATGCTCGGCGGTTCGCTGCCGCTGACCTTGTTGATCGGCCTGCCCCTGGGCGTGCTGTTGTTCCTCACCGGACCGCGCCAACTGCATGCAGCGCCCGCGCTGTATGGCGGCTTGTCGCTGGTGGTGAACATCCTGCGTTCGGTGCCTTTCATCATCCTGATGATCGTGCTAATCCCGGTCACCCTGGCCGTGATGGGCACGTCACTGGGCGTGCGCGGCGCCATCCTGCCGCTGGTGATCGGCGCCGCACCGTTCTATGCCCGGCTGGTGGAAACCGCCCTGCGTGAAGTGGACCGCGGCATCATCGAAGCCAGCCTGGCCATGGGCGCCACCACCCGCCAACTGGTCCTGCGCGTGCTGCTCTCCGAAGCCCTGCCCGGCCTGATTGCCGGCGCCACGGTCACCACGGTGGCGCTGATCGGTTTCACTGCCATGGGCGGTGCCATCGGTTCCGGCGGCCTGGGCGACCTGGCGTATCGCGATGGCTACCTGCGTTCGCACACCGACATCGCCTTCATCACCATCATCCTGCTGGTGATCCTGGTGCAGATCCTGCAAACCACGGGCGACCGCCTGGTCGTCCGCTTCACCCGCCGCTGACTTCCCCCCCTTTCGATGACCGCCATGAAAACTTTCGCTCCCTTCCTGTTGCTTGCTTCCACCTTGCTCGTGTCCGCCTGCGGTGGGCAGAAAGCCGACGACCAGCGCCTGAGCATCGCGGCCACCGCCGTGCCGCACGCCGAGATCCTGGAAGTGGTGAAGCCACTGCTCGCCGAACAGGGCGTGACACTGGACGTGCGTGTCTTCAACGACTACGTGCAACCCAATGACCAGGTCGCGCAGAAGTTGATCGACGTGAACTACTTCCAGACCGAGCCCTATCTGGATGCCTACAACCGTGATCGCGGAACGGAACTGATCACGCTGGCCGGCGTGCACATCGAACCTTTCGGCGCCTATTCGCAGCGTTTCGATTCACTGGATGCCCTGCCCGAAGGCGCGTCCGTGGTCATTCCCAACGATCCCAGCAACAACAGCCGCGCGCTGATCCTGCTGCACCACGCCGGCCTGATTGAATTGGCGGACCCCACCAATGCGCTGTCGACCCAGCGCGACATCATCGCCAACCCCAAGAAACTGGCCTTCCGCGAACTGGATTCGGCCATGCTGCCGCGCGTACTCAACCAGGTGGACCTGGCGTTGATCAACACCAACTACGCCCTCGATGCGGGACTCGATCCGCGCCGCGATGCACTGGCCATTGAAGGCAAGGATTCGCCCTACGTGAACTTCCTGGTCGGCCGTCCGGACAACCGCGACGATCCGCGCGTACAGAAGCTGATCACCGCGCTCACCAGCCCCGAAGTCAAGGCCTTCATCGAAGGCAAGTACAACGATGCGGTAATTCCGGCGTTCTGATTGGGAATCAGGGTTTGTTGATGGCCCGGGGGCGCTGAGCTTACCCGGGCTTCGTTGGCCTCTGCGTTTACCACTGCATTATGTGGTTGATAAGAGATATCACCTCAATTCGTGTGATAAGCACCCTCACGCGCAGCCACCCCACCATGCAGATCAATGCACAAGTTATTGATTAAGCAGCAGGCTTAATGGATTGACAGTTAAATTCTTCACCTGAATACTCGGCGCTATTCCCCGCGTATGGGGCCTATTAGGCGTTAGGACGCATGAAAACTTTTCTAGCACTTGCAGCCACCACCCTGATCTCCGGCTGCGCTAGCAATCAGATTTCCGCTGAATGTTCGTCTCGCATCAGACAACATCAGGCCAATCTAGACGCAGCCAATGCCAAACTTGATGTTGCTAATACTGCTGCGGAAAAATATCCAACTCCGCAAATGTTCGGTAAAGTTTCCGGCGCAGCAGCAGACGTAGCTGGTGCAACAGCTGAGCTCAATAGTGCCAAGCATGGCTGCGGGGTTGCGCCCTAACAATTCATTCAAGCCGATGCCGCTTCGCAGCACGGCTTAACTCAGGCGTTAGGGGGCGCCCCAAGCATTCATGAAGCCGCCAAAATCAAACGCTGCATATGCCAAGTCATACACGCTGTTCTCGGCGGCATTCTTGGTTGCGCTGCTCTGTTTTGGACTTGTGATCCTGGCGGAGCACTTCGACTGGCGTAAGCTGGCCTTTGTAGGCGTCGCATTGGGTGGTGTTGCGATACTGACGGGCGGGGCAGCCCTAGTTGCACAGGTGATACGCAACTTTCGGCCGCGGCAATGATCGCAGCGCCGCCCCCTAACAATTCATTCAAGCGGATGCCGCATCGCGGCACGGCTTAATTCAGGCGTTAGCTGGCAGAACAGATTCTTCCAGCTCAGATCGAGAGAACCCAGGACCGATTCTATTGAGGACAGAAAGGGAGCGCAGTGGCTGACATCGGTAGCGCAGCAGATTGGGCAACGGTCGGCATTACATCCGTCGGCTTGATAGTGAGTGTGGGCGTTGTTCTCTATCAACTTGGAAAGCAACATAAAGGATCGCTCAAGCTGCAAAGGAGCAACGCTAGGGAAGCACTGAGACTTAGAGTCTACGAACGTCTGAGCGAGAAAGCCCGATCGTTCTCGGATGTAGATTTCGACGCTGGATCGTATGCAAGATCAATCATCCGCGAGCTTGAATCCGCTACTTGGGCGGCGCGTAGCGGACTGCCTCGCGAAACGTCAAAACTAAGAGCTCCGGAGCTGTCTAAGCAGCACTATAAAGCTTCATCGGCGCTGGTCGAGCTTATCGTGACCATAGAGAACTGGGAAATAGCATTTCCAGCGGCCGAACTATTTCGAGTTGCCCTCTCATCTGCCAATCGTGACGCCGAGGATGCGTTCCACCCTTTGTTCCTGGAGGTGGTTCGCCTTCTCCCAGTCGAAATGTTGGACGGCACGTCAATATCTCAGCCCCTTCCTAGTGCGGAGAAGTTTGCCGAGCTCAAAGTATTGGTCGAGGCCTACGAGGAGGCTCGAAGCACTCTCCGGACATACACACATGACCTCGTCGTAGAGGCGCAGAACCTCCTTCTCTCTAAGCTGTTCAAGCGCCGGGTTGGAATCCGCGAACCGCTTGATCCAGCCTACAAAGTCGTCACCGCGGCGAATAAGGACGCGCTCATGGCCTACTTCAAGACTGAAACAGCTGCAGGCAGATCATGGGAGGAAGCGAAACGCAGCGTTCGCGAGCGAGTGGCGGCGAAAGACGGGGCGCCGCACTAGTGGCAAGCTCAGGGCCGACGCTGCCATCTAACAATTCATTCAAGCCGAACCCGCTTCGCGGGTCGGCTTAATTCAGGCGTTATGTGCTTATCGGAATCACATGCAAATTTTCATCAGTCACAACAAGAAGCAGAAGTCTCAGGCGCGTCTCTTGGCAATGGCTCTTGTCGAGCATGGAGAAAGCGTTTGGTTCGACGAGTGGACGATTCGTCCTGGTGAGTCGCTGACTGGAAGTATTGAAGATGGTTTGAGCCACACCGACGTGTTTGTTCTCCTTTGGTCAAAGGAGGCAGCGAGCTCCAATTGGGTCGGAACAGAGCTCCGCGCATATATCAGACGCCGTGTTGATGATGAAAGCTTACGGATCGTTCCCATCATGATGGACGACACGCCACTTCCAACATTGGTAGCCGACTATCGGGGATTCACGTCTCGATCAAGTAAATCACTCGGAAAGATCGCGGCTCAAATCTGCGGTGACCCATCTGAAGCCGCGCTAGTTCGACGGCTCAAGGAACGAATCAATGAGCTGACTTATGACGATCAAGCGAGAGGCGACCCACTGCCTTTTAAGCGGTGCCCGGAATGCGGGGAGGATCGCCTTGATAGGCAGAGTCATACGGATAATAGGCGAGATGACATCTACTACGTCATTACCTGTAAGGCATGTGGATGGTCTGAGTGGACTCAGTAGAAGCGGAGGGCGCACATAACAATTCGTTCAAGCCGACGCCGCTTCGCGGCACGGCTTAACTCAGCAACTGTCTTGTGATCTTGTGTTTCAGGCGGCGATCACACCTCCTTCCTGCATTCGCAGCTCATCGCGCCGCCGGGCATTGACGATGGTCAACAACTTGCGCA
>JBQGFJ010000383.1:0-2568 GCA_052040085.1 Pseudoxanthomonas sp. | reverse complement strand
GGTTGCCAGCGGCATGTGCCAGATCGAAGCCGACCACGGCACCCTGCGCGTGGCCCAGTCGCACGATTTCATCCAGGTCGAAGGCCTGGCCTGTGCGGTATTGCACGCCTGGCCACAGGACCAGGGCCAAGCGCGGGCCATGTTCGGCGATGGCGCGTTCGATGGCCTGCATCGAGAGCGTGCCGTCTTCCTGGTCCGGCACCACTTCGATCAGGTCATGGGCCGGGTCGAAGCCATGGAAGCGAATCTGGGATTCCACGGCGTAACGGTCGGAAGGAAATGCACCGGCCTCGATGAGGATGGCGGAACGTCCGGCCACAGGTCGGTAGAAGCTGACCATCATCAAGTGCAGGTTGGTGGTCAGCGAATTCATTGCCACCACTTCCGAAGGCAATGCGCCGACCACGCGCGCCAGCGGTTCGCGCAGGGGTTCGTGGTAAGTCATCCATTGCGCCTGGCCGGTGAAGTGGCCTTCCACGGCCTCCATGGCCCATTTGTCCAGCACTTCCTGCACATGGGTACGTGCCGCGCGCGGTTGCAGGCCCAGCGAGTTGCCGCAGAAATACAGTTGCTCCCCGTACTTGTGCTTGGGGATCAGGAATTCGTTGCGCAGGCTGCGCAAGGGGTCGGTGGCGTCCAGCGCGATGGCGTGATTGCGGGTCAGCGTGTCAGTCATGGATGAAGGCGATGAAAGGGTTGAAGGATGGCAGGAGCGGCATTTGTTCGTGTTGATGGTGCTTTCATGTGAACCTGGAAATGGGAAGTCCCAGCCATTCAAGTGCCGTGCCATGGTAGAGGCGCGCCTGTTCGGCTTCGGGAAGGTCCAGCGCGGCAATGCCGGCGCCGGGTTCCTGTTCACCCAGCGGGAAAGGATAGTCAGTGCCCAGCATCACCCGTTGCGTGCCCACGGTATCCAGCAGGTAGCGCAGGGCGCGTGGATCGGCGACCCAGGAATCGAAATACAGCTGCTGCAGGTAATCGCGTGGGTTGTGCGGGTTGTCGGTGGCGACCAGGTCCGGCCGCATGTTGAAGCCGTGCTCTATGCGGCCGATGGTGTAGGGGAAGCTGCCACCGCCATGGGCCATGCAGACCTTCAGCTTGGGCAGGCGCTCCAACACGCCGCCGAACACCAGTGAGCAGGCGGCACGTGATTGCTCCGCCGGCATGCCCACCAGCCACGGCAGCCAGTATTTGGGCATGCTGTCGGTGCCCATCATGTCCCAGGGATGCACCAGGATGGCGGCGCCCAGATCGGCGGCGGCCTGGAAGAACGGGAACAGTTCCGGTGCATCCAGGTTCCAGTGCTGGCCGTCGGCCAACTGGAGATGCGAGCCGATCTGCACGCCTTGCAGGCCCAGTTGCTCCATGCAGCGTTCCAGCTCCTGCACGGCCAGTCGTGGCGATTGCAACGGCACGGTGCCAATCCCGGCATAGTGACGCGGCTGATCACGGCAGGCTTCGGCCATGTGGTCGTTCAGTGCCTGGTGCAGGGCCAGCGCGCGTTCGGGCCTGGCCCAGTAACTGAACATCACCGGCACCGTGCTCAACACCTGCACCTGTACGCCGAACCGGGCGTAGTCCTCGATGCGGATCCTGGGGTCCCAGGTCTTGGGCCATATCTCGCGGAAGAATTTCCCGTCCTTGTAGATGCGTGCCCGCCCATCCTCGCCGTGGTGGATCACCGGGAAGCGGTCATCGCCGTATTTCTTCGCCAGGTCCGGCCAGGTGCGCGGCAGGTAGTGGGCGTGGGTGTCGATCTTGAGCATGTCCTGGCGTGTCCTGTTTCCCTCGGTTACGAGGCCTGGTCCAGTTTCAGCATTACGGCTTTGCATGCAGCCAGCACATCCATCACCAACCGCTCCTCCACGTCCACATGACCTTCGTACTCGGACAGATTACGCGTGTCGTGGGCCTTGGCCAGTACGCGCCAGACTTCGGGGCCGAGGCTGAGCGTGTGGGGCAAGGCCTGGAACACGATGTAGCGGTGGCGGGGACGATAGCCGTGCTTGCGCAGCGCTGCGAGACACAGTGCATGCGCAGCGTTGTAGGCAAGGTCGAAGCGGCTTTCCAGTGACAGCGCCTCGTTCCCTGCATCGTTCAAGCGTACCCGGCCGGAGTGGAGCAAGCCGGCGATTTCAGCAGCATCCGGTGGCTCGGCAGCCAGTGGTTTCCCCACGCCGGCGAGGTTTTCAAGCGGCGAGGTCATCATCGCCCCCGATCAGCCAGATCCGCGGTTGTTGCAACATGCGGATGACGAAACTGTTGCCGGTGTCGATGCGCTTGCGCAACTCGGCGAAGGTATAGACGGTGGGATTGATGTCACGGCCCAACCGTACGATCACGGGATGCAGTGCGGCCATGACATCGGGGTAAGCAAGCGTGTCCGATACCAGCAGCAGATCGATATCACTGCTTGCGGTATCGCTGCCCTTGGCTACCGATCCATAAACGAAAGCACCACGGATGTGGTCAGCCAGGGGTGCCAGTGCCTCGCGCAAGGGGATAGCCAGGCCAAACGTCTTGCGGACGATGGAGACGAGTTCGTCGTGGATAGGAGCGTCCGGATTG
>JBQGFJ010000382.1:0-3219 GCA_052040085.1 Pseudoxanthomonas sp. | reverse complement strand
ACCCGGACCGCCATGCTTTGACCCTGCGACAAGGTCGTGGCCGCTAAAATACGCCGCCGCTGCCAAGCAAGAGACCCCATGCCATGACGATTGATTACGCCCAAGCCCGTGAACTGATGGTGGAACAACAGGTCCGCCCTTGGGACGTATTGGACCTGCGCGTGCTGGACGTGATTTCCACGCTGCCGCGCGAAGCTTTCATCCCCGAGATCCACCAGGCGCTGGCCTATGCCGACCTGGAGCTTCCGCTGGGCCATGGCCAGAAGACCATGAAGCCGGTGATCGAAGGCCGGACCCTGCAGGCGCTGGCATTGCAGCCAGGCGAGGACGTGCTGGAAATCGGCACCGGCAGCGGCTACCTGAGTGCCTGCCTGGGCGCGCTCGCACGCGAAGTGGTCAGCTTGGAAATCAATCCGGAACTGGCCCAGGGCGCCCGCGCCAACCTGGACCGCGCCGGCCTGGGCAGCAATATCCGCATCGAGACTGCCGATGCCCTGCATTACACCTCCCAGCGCCGTTTCGATGCGGTCTGCATCACCGGGGCCGTGACCTCCATTCCGTCACATTTCATCCAATGGCTGCGTCCGGGTGGTCGCCTGTTCGTCGTGCATGGCCACTCGCCGGTGATGGAAGCCGTGTTGGTGCACCAGGATGTCAACGGCCCGCGCATTGAATCGTTGTTTGAAACCGACTTGCCGTATCTCGTCGGCGCGGCCCCGTCGCCGCAATTCGTTTTCTAAGCGATACACAGAAGGAACTTTCCCCATGATCCGCCGCACACTCGTCCTCGCGCTTGCCCTGGCGCTCCCCACCGTTGCCAGCGCCGCCGACCTGCTGCAGACCTACGAACTGGCCCGCAACGGTGATCCGCAGTTGTCCATCGCCGAATCCAGCCGCCTGTCGCAGAAGGAAGGCGCCGTGCAGGCACGCGCCGCGTTGCTGCCAAAACTGGATGGCTCCGCCAGCCTCAGCCGCGGCTTCGTGGCGGGCCAGGATCCACGCACCAGCAGCCGCAACTACGGCGCCCAACTTAGCCAGGTGTTGTTCAACTGGGGCAGCATCGCCAACCTGCGCAGCCAGAATGCCCTCAGCAAGGCGGCCGACTACGACCTGGACGCCGCTGGCGCCTCGCTGATCACGCGCACTGCTGCCGCCTACTTCAACGTGCTGGTGTCCATCGAATCGCTGGCGGCGGCACAGACCAACGAAGATGCGCTGCAGCGCCAGTTCGATTACGCCCAGAAGCGCTTGGACGTGGGCCTGGCACCGATCACCGACGTGCACGAAGCGCGCGCCCAGTACGACAACGCACGCGCCAACACCATCCTGGTCCGCAACGCACTGGATGACGCCTACCGTGCACTCACCGAACTCACCGGCCAACAGGTCACCAACCTCAAGGGTCTGCCGGACGACTTCCGCCCGGAACTGCCAGCCGGCTTCGATGGACAGGGCTGGGTCGACACCGCACTCGCCCAGAACCCCAGCCTGAAGGCCAGTGAATATGCCGTGGAGGCCGCCAAGCATGGCGTTTCCGGTGCACGTGCCGGCCACCTGCCCTCGCTTTCCCTGGGTGCCGACTACGGTAATTCCACTCGATGGGACGATTTGCCTGGACTTGCGACCAGGGGCGAGACCTATGGTTATGGCGTGACGTTGACGGTGCCGCTGTTTGCCGGCGGCGCCACCCAGTCGCGCGTTCGCCAGGCCATCGCTTCACGTGACATCGCCGAAGACCAGTACGAGCAAACCCGCCGCGCCTTGGTTCGCAACACCAGCAACGCCTATCAGGCACTGGTGGCTGGCGTAAGCGAAGTGGAAGCGCGCCGTCTGGCCGTGGTCTCCGCGCAGAGCGCCTATGACGCTTCGCAGGTTGGCCTGGAAGTCGGCACCCGCACCGTGCTGGACGTGCTGCAGAACCAGCGCACCCTGTTCCAGGCCCAGGTGGAATACGCCAGTGCCCGTTACAACTACCTGCAGAACCTGCTCAACCTGAAGGCTTCCGCCGGCACCCTGAACATCGCCGACGTGCAGGACGTGAACCGCCTGCTCACCGCTGATGCCGAAGCCCGCTTGACCAATACCAATCGCTGATTCTGCCAGCGGGCCCATCCCCGCACAGCAGTTGCATCAAAACCGAAGAGGCCACGCAAATACGTGGCCTTCTTCTTTTTGGGCCCTCAACAAAACGCATTGATACTGCAGTCGCCGGACGGGGAGCTTTTCATTCGCCCTGCCTGCATCCCGCCGTGTTTGGCCTGGATCACGTGCCAGTCGGCACATCCGGTTCGATCATGGCCAACGTCCTGTCCAGCGCGCCACGCCCATGCTCCACCAAGGCCAGGCCTGCCTGCGCCATCGCCGTGCGCGCATCGGCATCACCCAGCAAGCGCTTCAGGCCACGGCCGACATCTTCGGCATCGACGCCAACCACCAGCGCATCGGCCTCTTTCAGGCGCCGCGATATCTCGCTGAAGTTGTGCAGGTGCGGCCCGGTTACCACCGGCGTCCCAACCGAGGCTGGCTCCAGCAGGTTGTGTCCGCCCACCGGCTGCAGGCTGCCGCCCACGAAAGCCACGTCGGCACAGGCATAGAAGCGCGTCAATTCGCCCAGCGTGTCGATGACGAATACATCACTGTCGCCTGCAGGCCATTCTTCTCCTCGCCGGGTGGCCACCTGCAAGCCGGCTTCACGCGCCATTTCCGCAACACGCAGGAACCGCTCGGGATGGCGTGGTGCCCACAGCAACAGCAATCCGGGGTACTGACTGCGCAACTGGCGATGCATCGCCAGCACGGCCGCTTCCTCGTCCGCATGCGTGCTGGCCGCGATCCATACCGGCCGCTCCGCTGCATGCTCGCGGAATGTGTGGATGAAGGCATCCAGTCCTGCAGGCACACCGATATCGAACTTGAGGTTGCCCGCATTCACCACCTGTGCCTGCGCCGCACCCAAGGCAATGAACCGCTTGGCGTCCGCCGCCGACTGCGCGGCGATCCGCCGCAATGTACGCAGGGCACGCGAGATCAGCGGGCGCAGAACCACGTAACCCCGCAAGGAGCGGTGCGACAGTCGTGCGTTGAGGATGTACGCCGGCACGCTAGGGTCACGCCAACCGAACAACCGGTTGGGCCACAGCTCGGTTTCCTGGCTCAATGCCACGCCCGGCCGATAGGGCCTGAGGAAGCGGCCGACGGCACCAGGCAGGTCGTAAGGCA
>JBQGFJ010000381.1:0-9968 GCA_052040085.1 Pseudoxanthomonas sp. | reverse complement strand
GGATAACATCGAAGAGTAACAGGTACGCAAGTCCAAGCAAGAAGCAGAGCGCATCCTTTCCCAGAAAGAAACCAAGATGAGAATCGAGGAATCCCACGCCAAGCTGTCCATGAGCATTGCCCAGCTCAGCGCCCTGGAGCGATTGCGCAAGAACCTCAAGCACTGAGGCATTGCGCTTGTTTTGTTATCGAAACGCCGGCTTCGTGCCGGCGTTTTCGTATGTGCATCCGTAACAGTGGCGTATCCGGCGGGTTGCCACTGATGTCAGCGGTACACCACGTGCCGCATCAGGAAAAATGAAGCCAGTGCCAATATCCCTTCCACCAAGGGTTTGGCTATCCATGATTGCCCAAGTCCGGAGTGGTGAGCCACCAAAGCCACTGCCCAGGTGCTGATGGCAGTCAGCGCAAGCCAGACCAGCAGGAAGCGGGTGAACCTTGGCCACCCCAAACGAGCCTCTCCATGGTGGGCAAAAGTCACTTTTCCATTGAGCCAGAAGCCCAGGAGTGCGCCACTGGTGCGGCCCGTCAGGTTGGCAGGAATGACGGCCATGCCCAATGCGGTCATGGCAACGAAAACCGCCCAATCCAGCAGCAGTTGCAGGATGCCGACCAGCAGGAATTGGCTGCCTTGCCTGAACAGGCTCATGATGCGCATGTTACCTGCCGTTGGCTTTACGGATGAAGTAGGCCCGTCGGCTTAGAATCGTCATCGGGAAATCTCAATAGAAGGATGCGCTCCATGTCCCAGACGTTGCACGTCGTGATCCTTGCCGCAGGGGAAGGCAAGCGAATGAAGTCTGCGTTGCCCAAGGTGCTGCAACCGGTCGCGGGGCGGCCGATGTTGGCACATGTGGTGGAGGCAGCCCGTGCATTGGAGCCTGCCGCCGTCCACGTGGTGTACGGGCATGGTGGTGACCAGGTCCGCGAGGCATTTTCGGGATGGAATGACCTGCAATGGGCCGAGCAGGATCGCCAATTGGGAACCGGACATGCCGTGGCACAGGCGATGCCTGATGTTCCTGATGACGCTCGCGTGCTGGTGCTGTACGGCGACGTGCCGCTGATCCGGACCGAGACACTCCAGCGACTGCTGGATGTCCAGGGCCGCTTGGCCGTGCTGGTGGCCGAGCCGGCGGATCCGTCCGGCTATGGGCGCATCGTGCGGAACTCCGAAGGCCATGTTGCCGCCATCGTCGAGCACAAGGATGCCGATGAGGAGCAGCGCCGTATCCGTACGGTGAATACCGGGATCATTGCGGCGGATGCCAGCGCCCTGAAAGGCTGGCTGGCCCGGCTGTCGAACGAAAATGTGCAAGGCGAGTATTACCTGACCGATGTGTTCGCCATGGCGGCGGATGAATTCGTGCCGGCGCAGATGGCGCTGGCCCCGGATCCGATCGAGGTGGAGGGCGCCAATGACCCATGGCAGCTTTCGCAACTGGAGCGTGCTTTCCAGTTGCGTGCTGCGCGTGCCCTGTGTGTGCAGGGTGCTCGTCTTGTCGATCCAGCGCGCTACGACCAGCGTGGCAGCGTCAAGGTAGGGCGTGACGTGGAAATCGACGTGGACGTGGTGCTGGAGGGCGATGTCGAACTTGCTGACAACGTACGCATTGGCCCCTTCACGCGGTTGAAGGACGTGAAACTCGGTCCTGGTACCGAAGTCCGCGCGCATTGTGATCTGGAAGGCGTGGTAACCGAGGGTGTTGCCCACATCGGCCCCTATGCCAGGCTGCGTCCGGGTACGGTGCTGGCCGAGGGTGTACACGTCGGCAATTTCGTCGAGACCAAGAAAACCACCCTGGGCAAGGGCAGCAAGGCGAACCACCTGACCTATCTGGGGGATGCCGTGGTGGGCAGCAAGGTCAACATCGGGGCAGGCACGATTACCTGCAATTACGATGGCGTTAACAAGTCCGTCACCGAGATCGGCGATGGTGCCTTCATTGGCTCCAATTCGTCATTGGTGGCGCCCGTGCAGATTGGTGCCAATGCCACCATTGGAGCAGGCTCCGTGATCACCAAGCTTGCACCTGCCGATGCGCTGACTGTGGCCCGTGCACGCCAGGCCAGTGTGGAAGGTTGGCAGCGTCCGAAGAAGAAATGAGTGCATGCACGATTTCCTGATCCGTTCGGGCCGGGAGAGCGATATCGATGCATTGCTGCGCGTGGAAGCGCGCGCCGTGCAATTGCTCGAGGGACACGAGGTGCTCGCCTTGTTCGCCATGCATGCGATGACCCGGGACGATCTGGCCACGGGGATGTCCGATGGCATTGTGCAGGTGGCCACCGTGGACGATGATCCGGTGGGGTTTGCCCTGGTGGGTGAGGTGGATGGACACGCCCATTTGATGGAAATGGATGTCGATCCCGACCATGGGCGGCGCGGGATTGGCGCCGCATTGCTGGAGGCTGCTTGCGATGAAGCCGCAAGGCGCGGATATGCAGCCATGACGCTGACGACCTTGCGTGATATTCCGTGGAATGCGCCCTTCTATGGCCGCCGCGGATTCTCCGAATTGGCCGAGTCGCAATGGGGGAATCAACTGCGCGGCGTCATCGAACGCGAACGCATGCTGGGATTCCCCATGCAGCTTCGCGTGGTGATGCAACGGCGCATTTCCCTTCTCCCACCGGGAGAAGGGACCCGAAGGGCGGATGAGGGAGTCAACGCCCAGGATTGAACTCACTTCGACCGGCGCTGAATTTGTATTCCCTCATCCGTCGCTACGCGCCACCTTCTCCCGGAGGGAGAAGGGAAAGCTAGGCGTTGGCTGGCAACTGGATGGACACGCACAGCCCGCCACTCTTGCGATTGTGCAGGGAGAGGTGGCCGCCATGGGCTTCGACGATTTCGCGCGTCAACGCCAGGCCCAGTCCGGTGCCATTGCGCTTGGTGGAGTAGAACGGCACCAGCGCGTTCTGCAGGACGGCATCGTTCATGCCATGGCCGTTGTCCAGCACCTCGATGCGCCACCAGTCCGGCAGGCGGATGACGCGGACGCGGACATCGTGGTTGTCGGTGGCATCGCCGGCTTCGTGTGCATTCTTGAGCAGGTTGAGCATAGCCTGCTCCATTTGTGCACGGTCCATCCTGGCTTCCGCTACCTTGTCCGTCATCTCCAGCGTGAAGGGGATGTGCTGGCGTAGGCCATTGAGGAAATCCTGCCAGCTCACATGTTGCATCTGGGGTTGGGGCAGCTTCGCGAAACGTGCATAACCACGGATGAAACCTTCCAGATGGCGCGCACGCCCTTCGATGGTGGCGAAGACTTCATCGAGCCGGTCATGGCGGCCACGGCGGGTGAGCTCCGCGCCTCAATGCGCCAATGAGGCGATGGGTGCCAGAGAGTTATTGAGTTCGTGGCTGATGACCCGGATCACCTTCTTCCAGGTCTGTACTTCCTGTCGGCGCAATTCGCTGGTCAGCAGGCGCAGCAACAGCAACTCGTGCTTGCGTCCGTTCAAGCGGAAGCTGCGGCGTGCCAGGTGGTACACCTGCTCTTCACCGTCCACCTCGTCGTGGCCAATGGCGAACAGGCCATCGGCGCCGCGTTCCAGTGCCTGCAACAGTTCATCCGGCGCACTGGACAACAAGCTGTCGAAGGAAACGCCTTCCATTTTCCTGCCATCGTTGAGCAGCTTGCGTGCCGCCAGGTTGGCATACACCACGCGGCGCTCGTCCTGGCTGCCTTCCGCCAGCAACACCATGGCGACGGGCGTGTTCTGCACCATGGTGTCCAACAGCAACTCGCGCTGCGCCAGGCCCTGGCGCTGTTCCCGCAGCACCTCCCCAAGCTCGGCATGGGTGGCGACCAGGTCGCCGAGTTCGTCATCGCTCTGCCAGTTCACGCCGAAGTTGTATTCGCCATCGCGATAACTGCCAACGCTGGTGGACAAGGCACGGAACAATGAGTGCAAGGGAGCCAAGGCACGGTTCAGCGTCCACCACATCAGCAGCAACAGGATCACGGCGGAAATCACGCCCAGCCACCACGCCTGGTTGACCCAGAAAGCAAGGATCCACGGCACCGCCGCCGCCAGCACCAGCAGTGGCAGCAGGCGAAGAAACAGGCGGAGGGTCAGTGTGTAGCGGGCCTTCATTCGCGTCCGCTCACGGGACCTTGATGCCATGACGTTCCATGCGCCTGTACAGCGCCTGCCGGCTGAGTCCCAGTTCGGCGGCAGCCTGGGCAATCACGCCTTGCGCACGGGACAGTGCGGTTTCAATGTCGTCACGGTCCGGTTCGCGGGCAGCCACGGGTCGCGGGCCAGCGGCTGTGCGGGGCAGGTTGAGGTCATCGGCTTCGATCCGGCTTCCCGTGGCCAGCAGGCCGGCACGCTGGATGGCATTGCGTAATTCACGCACATTGCCGGGCCAGGGGTGTCGCAACAAGGCGGCGCGCGCGCTTTCGGCAAGCGGTTTGTCAGCCGGGCGGAAATGATCGGCCAAGGGCAGGATGTCGCCCGGGCGCTCAACCAGCGGCGGCATGGCCAACTCAAGCGTGTTGAGGCGGTAGTAAAGATCTTCGCGGAAAGTGCCGTCCGCAATCATCGCGGACAGATCCGCGTTGGTGGCGCTGACCACGCGGACTTTGACTTGCCGTTCGCGGTTGGAGCCCAGTCGTTCGAAACGTCCGGTTTCCAGCACGCGCAACAGCTTCATCTGGCCATTCAGCGGCAGGTTGCCGATCTCGTCCAGAAACAGGGTGCCGCCATCGGCCGCCTCGAACTTGCCTTCGCGTGCCTTGTTGGCGCCGGTGTAAGCACCCGCATCGGCACCGAACAACTCCGCCTCGATCAACTCGGAGGGCAGGGCGCCGCAGTTCACGGTAACGAACGGGCCGTGCTTGACCGAGGAGTTGGCCTGGATGATCTGCGCGATCTTTTCCTTGCCACTGCCGTTGGGTCCCGTGATCAGGACGGGCAGGTCCGATCGTGCCACTTGGCAAGCCAGGCCGATGATGCGCTCGCTGGCTGGATCGGCGAACACCGTGCCTTGCAGGTCATAGCGTTGCGCCAGGGCTTCGCGCCCGCGCCGTTCGTGTTCACGCCGGCGGTCCAGTTCGCTGCGTGCTTCGGCCAGCTCCAGAAGATTGTTGACGGTGGCCAGCAACTTGGCATCGTCCCAGGGCTTGGCCACGTAGTCGGCAGCGCCGGCCTTGACCAGGCCCACCGCACTTTCCAGATGCGTCCATGCGGTGAGCAGGATCACCGGGAGGTCCGGGTAACGTGCACGGATGTCGGCGAACAGGGCCTGACCTTCCTCGCCGGATGTGGTGTCGGCACTGAAGTTCATGTCCTGGATCACCAGGTCCACGTGTTCGTTTTCCAGCATCCGCAGGCCAGCCTGCGGCGAGTCCGCGTGCAGGCTGGCGATGTCGTGCAGCGAGAACAGGATGTCCAGCGCGGTGGCAACCGCGGGGTTGTCGTCGATGATGAGGACAGTGGACATGAAGGCCGGGATTCGGGATCAGGGATCGGGAGTGAGAGGGTAAAGGCTTTTGCGGACCGTTGCCCGCAGCGGCCTCAGGCGCTGCGGGTGGCAATGGCCGGGGGTACGTCCGCGGCACGGCGGGCGGGACCGAATACGGCGATCTGTCCCAGCAGCCACAGGGCCACGGCGCCGATTGGCAGGTAGTACAGCGGCAACCGTGCCAGTTCGTACTTGCTCATCAGCATCTGGTTGATGCCATAGGCGGCCAGCATACCCAGCACGATGCCGATGGTGGCCAGCAGGAAGTTCTCGGTCTGGAAGTAACGCAGGATCTGTCCCTTGGTGGCACCCAGGGCCCGGCGCACGCCGATCTGCTTGGTGCGTTGCTGCACCCAGAAACTGGCCAGGCCCACGATGCCCAGTGCGGTGACCAACAACAGCATCATGCAGACGATGCCCAGCAGCCAGGCCATCGAACGCTGCTGCTGGTAGAACTCCTTGCGCAGTTCGCTGAACGTCTTGGTGTTGTCGTCGATGATGATGCGCTTGGGGCCGTTGTTGCGCAGGGCCTCGGTGGCGGCTTCCAGGATTTCCTGCCGCCGTTCCGGGGATGTACGGATCACGTACTGGCCGCCGAGATCGTAGGTCGAGCGAATCGGGAAGATCATCGTGTACTCGCGTGCAGAAGGGCCACCCTGCATGCTGGGGCGAACCAGGTGCTCGACGATGCCGACGATGCGGATGGGAGTGTCACCCCAGACATAGACCGACTTGCCCAGCGCATCTTCACCGGGGAACAAACGCTCGGCCATGGTACGGGTGATGATCATGCTGGATACGCTGACCTGACTTTCGGGGGCATTCAATGCAGCGAACTCCACGTATTCGTCCGGCGAGAAGTTGCGTCCGGCCACCACGTTGAGGCCGAAGGTGTCGATGAACTGTTCTTCGGACATGTAGTTCGAAGCATTCAGCGTGGGCTGCTGTTGATCCGGCTGCAGGTTCACGCTGCTGTTCCAGGACGAATTCACGAACGGCACCTGGTTGATGGTGGTGGCCGCCTTCACGCCAGGCATTGCCCGCAACATGGCCAGGTCAGCGCGCGTCTGCGCCGCGCTGTCGGTGTCGCCACCGACCGGGATGATCTGGATACGGACCAGCTCGTCTTCGGCCAAGCCGCTGGTTTCGCTGATTTGCGCGATACGCTCGCCGATCATGAACAGGGCGTTGCAGATGATGGCGCAGGTCAGCGCGATCTGCAGCACGATCAGGGCGGCGGCGGTCTTGTGCCGCATCAGGGTGGAAAGGATGGGACGGATTTCCATGGTGGGCTCCGGTGGTTCAGAAGCCCCTCTCCCAGTGGGAGAGGGGTTGGGGTGAGGGCCGGGGAAGAGGAGGTGCGTGGTTGGCACCGGCCCTCATCCGGCCCTTCGGGCCACCCCGCCTTCGCAGGGGCAGGCTCTTCTTCGGGTGGGAGAAGGGAAAGGCAGGGTTATTGGGATTTGAGTTGGATCGCGGGAGTCACCTGCATGGCGCGCCAGGCGGGCAGCATGCCGGCCAGCAGGCTGGCGATGATGGCCAGCACGAAGGTGGTCAGCAGCATCGGCATGTCGAAGCGGGCAAGCTCGGCATAACTGGTGGGCTGCTGACGCACGGCCCACAGGCCAAGCAATGACAGGCCCAAGCCCACGATGCCGCCGGCCAGGCCAATGGTGCCGGCCTCGACCAGGCATTGCTTGAAGATGTCCGTGCGCGAGGCACCCAATGCACGGCGTACGCCAATCTCGCCGCTGCGGCGCAGGAACTTGGCCAGCAACAGGCCCACGGTGTTCAACAGGCATACCAGCAGGAAGCCGAAGCCCAGCCACAACTGCATCACTACGTCATTCGGCACCACGCGGTTGAATTCCAGCCATTCCATGACGTTGCGTAGCCGCGTATTGGGGTCGCGCTCGTAGCGCCCGGCGGCTTTCTGCTGTGCGGAGTAGTTGTCCAGATACGCCTTGTAGTCCGCGGCCTGACCCGGGTTTTCCAGCTCCACCCAATACTGGATCCACACGCACGGGGCGTTGACGCCGGTATCGTCGCCCCCGGTGTCGGCCCAGCAGTTTATGCTGCCACTGCGGCCGAAGTCCAGGTCGCGCGAGGTGGAGAACGGAATGAAGACATCTTCCAATTCGCCGTAGCGGCTCTGGTTCAGGTCATAGAACTTCGGCGTGGGCCGCCATTCATCCAGGACGCCCGCCACGCGGAATTCGCTGCCACCGATCACCAGCGACTTGCCGACGCTGTTGTCGCCACCGAATGCGCGATCGTTCAAGGTCTTCGAAATGACGGCAATACGTGCGCCGGAGCTGTCGTCATCGGCGCCCCAGCCGGTGCCGTACAGGAACGGCGCAGAGAACATCGGGAAGAAGTCGGCGCTGGTATAGCGGGCCTCGGTGAAGAAAGGCGGGATGTCCGACCGTTCCGGCGTGATGGAGACCGCGCCGCCGGTCATCATCGCCTGGCGCAGGCCGCGCTTCTCGCGCAGCAGGGTCTCGGCGTCGAACCGCGTGACCTGGCGTTCCGGTTCTTCGCCGGGGGTCATGCCACGCGCCGACTGCGGGTCGAGCTGCACGAAGAAAAGACGGTCACTCTTCTCCGGGATCGGGTCGCCTGAGAGCACGCGGAACACGGTCAGCGTGGTCATGCACGCGCCGATGCCCATGGCGATGGCCAGCACCATCAATGCGGTGAGTGCCTTGTTGCGCTTGAAGCTGCGCAAGGCCAGGTTGAAGTAATAGCCGAACATGGCGATGTCCTCAGGCGTGGGTAGCGGGCGCGGCAGCGTTGTCCGCCGTGGCATGGCGGGAAAGCCCGCCCTCCATCGTCAGGTCGGTGGCCATGCCATCCACGATGTGCACGTTGCGTTGCGCGCGCGCGGCGAGTTCCGGGTCGTGGGTCACCATCACGATGGTGGTGCCCTTGGCGTTGATGTCTTCCAGCAGTTCCATCACGCTGCGTGCCATCTGGGTGTCCAGGTTGCCGGTCGGTTCGTCGGCCAGCAGCAGGCGCGGACTGCCGGCCAGCGCGCGCGCAATGGCGGCACGCTGCTGCTGTCCGCCCGAGAGTTCGGCGGGATAGTGCTTGGTCCGCGAACCCAGTCCGACCTGGGTGAGGGCTTCTTCGATCCGTCGCTTGCGATCGGCCGCCGGCAAGCCGCGGTAGCGCAGCGGAACATCGCAGTTGTCGAACAGGTTCAGGTCCGGGATCAGGTTGAAGCCCTGGAAGATGAAGCCGATTTTTTCGTTCCGCAGCCGGGAGCGTGCGTTGTCGTTCAGGCCCTTCACGTTCACGCCGTCCAGGTGGTACTCGCCGCCGGTGAAGGTTTCCAGCAAGCCGGCGATGTTGAGGAACGTGGTCTTGCCGGAGCCGGACGGACCGGTGACGGCAACGAACTCGCCCTCGGCCACATGCAGGTCCAGTGAACGCAGTGCATGGGTTTCGACGAGTTCGGTGCGGTAGACCTTGGTGACCTGGCGCATGTCTAGCATGGTGGTTGTCCCTTCTTGGAATGGATGTCGTGGTGTTTCAGTGGTTGGGAAATGCGTGATTCACTTGCCGGAAACGCGCACGCGTTCTTCGCCGGCGAACTGGTCGGCGCCGGAAATCACGATGCGTTCGCCCGCTTGCACGCCGGAGGTGATTTCCACGGCATTGAGGCTGCTGGCACCCGCCTGGATCGGGCGGCGCACGGCGGTGCTGCCATCCATGACATAGGCGAAGCGGCCGCCGTCCTGCTCCAGGAACGGACCGCGTTCGACCATCAGCACGTTCTCGCGGGTATCCAGCACGATGCGCGCGGAGAGGCGCTGGTTCTGCCGCAGGCCAGGCGGTTGCTGGCCTTCGTCAAAGCGCAGGCGCGCAGTCACTTCGCCATTGACGACTTCCGGTGACACCGCGGCGACTTGGGCCGAGAAGCGATTGCCGGTGCTGATGATCTGGGCAGGCACGCCAATGCCCAGGTCGCGCGCGAAGCTTTCCGGTACGCGGATTTCCACTTCGAACTGGCTCAGGTCGACCACGCTCAGGATGGGCGCGTTGATGGCGACGTTGGTACCCTGCGGAATCTGCACCTGTCCCACCTGGCCATCGAAGGGCGCGCGCAGGGTCAAGGCATCTACCTGGCGCTGCAGCTCGGCCACCACCGCTTGCTGGCGGTCGGCCAGCAGGCGCTTGTGGCGGGCATCGATGCCCGCACCCTGGCCTTGCAAGGAGAAGTCATGCCGTGCGGCGGCCAGGCCAATCTCGGCTTTCCTGAAGTTGTCCTGGGCACGTGCCAGATCGTTCTGTGGCACTGCGCCGCCTTCGAAGGCGCGCTGGTAGCGTTCCAGGTCGCGCTGCGCGGCTGTGTGGTCGATCTGTGCCTGGTCCAGCAGTTTCTGCGCGTTGGAGCGCGCCAGTTGTGCATTGAGTACCGCACGGCTGGCTTCACCCTCCAGGTTGGCCAGGCTGGATTCCTCCTGCACCAGTTTGCTGCGCAATTCGGG
>JBQGFJ010000380.1:0-1672 GCA_052040085.1 Pseudoxanthomonas sp. | reverse complement strand
GCTGGCGTAGATGATTTCCTCGACTTCGCGGATGCGCTCCAGCGCCGGACCGGTCTGGGCGCGGAACTGCGCCAGCGCGGTGCCGCTCAGCGGCTCGGGCGGCGGCATGGTGTGCTGCAACGGGTTGCGATGTGCGCCATTGACGCGGAATTCATAGTGCAGGTGCGGCCCGGTCGACAAACCGGTGGAGCCAACGTAACCAATGACCTGGCCCTGTTTGATGGACTGGCCGCGCTTGAGGCCGGCGGTACGCGACATATGTGCGTACAGGGTGGTGTAACCCTTTCCATGGTCCAGGACCACGGTATTGCCGTAGCCGCCTTGCCAGCCGGAAGACACTACCCGTCCTGCACCGGCAGCCATGATGGGGGTGCCGGTGGGAGCGGCATAGTCCACGCCCTTGTGCATGCGCTGGGTGCCCAGCACCGGGTGCCGGCGTGCGCCGAAACGGGAGCTCAGGCGCGCGTACTGGATGGGGCTGCGGATGAAGCTCTTCTTCAGTGGACGGCCTTCTTCGGTGAAGTACTCCGGTTTGCCGTCGCGCTCGAAGCGGATAGCGGTGTAGGGCTTGCCCTTGGCAGTGAACAGCGCAGCGATGACCGGGCCGGTACGGATCAGCTCGCCTTCGCGCCAGTGTTGTTCCACCACCACGCTGAAACGGTCGCTGGAGGTGACATCCTTGGAGAAGTCGATGTCGTATTTGAAGATGTCGTCGGTCAGCGAGTTGATGGTGTTCCCGCTCAGGCCCATCCGGCGTGCGGTATGGAACAGCGAGCGGCCCACTTCACCACTGACCACGGCGGTACGGACTTCCATGGGGCGCTCGATGACCTGTTCGGTCACCTTGTCGCCGTCCAGCGAGAGCACGATGCGCTGGGTCTCGTTGCGGTCATAGCGGAAGCCGCGCAGGGTGCCATCGGCGCTCTGGTCGAAGCCAAGGATGGTGCCCGGGCGCAGGCGGGTAAGCACCTGCTTGTCCTTGGTGGCATCCAATAGCTGGTGCAAAGTGGCTGCCGGAATCCCTTGCGCTTCGAAGATGGCGCCCAATGTCTGGCCCTGGGCCACGGTGACAGGGGACCAGTAGTGCTCGGACGTGGCCGACTGTTCCTCATCCGGCAGGGCGGGCAGGGTCAGTGAATGTGTCGCGACCGATTCCACGGCCGGGGATTCCATGGAACTGGAAAATCCGGGGATGATGGTGGCGATCAGCACGCCCATCGTGGTGAACAGGCTGGCGTGGAGCCAGTGGCGGCGGGTCCAGCGCCCCTCGGGGAAATGCTTGCGTACCTGCTGCCGCAGGCTGTTGTCGCGAAGAATGTCCAGGCGTTCCCGGAAGTGCTGCTTGCGGCCGTCGCCGTCCCCATCCACGTGCATCAAGATATTCCCGGGGCCGAGCATGGAGGGCCCAATCGTCGTACCATAGTCACATCAAATCCTCGAGTCAAACCCTTGAGTGGATTGACTTTTTTGGTCTGCGCGACGTTAACGTCCATTTAACCGCGCATTCACCTTTGTCATTGCTCCTTCACGTCCGGAGTTGTCCCTTGTCCTTTGCAGAAGCCCTCCAGTTGATCGGCCGTGGTGCCGATGAAGTCCTGAAATCCGAAGAGCTGGAGGTTCGCCTCAAGGAAGGCCGGCCCCTCAGGGTCAAGGCCGGTTTCGACCCTACCGC
>JBQGFJ010000379.1:0-3267 GCA_052040085.1 Pseudoxanthomonas sp. | reverse complement strand
GCTGCGACACCTCCATGCCGCTGTATTTGGCCTTCCAAGCGTAGTACGTCGGCTCACTGATCCCGTGCTTGCGGCACGTCTCGGCGACCTTGGCGCCCGCCTCGGTCTCCTTGAGGATGCGGACGATCTGTTCTTCGGTGAAACGGGACTTCTTCATGCAGAGCTCCTTCGGGTGGAACTCTACTTCCAACTGGATCGAATTAACGAGGATGCTTCAGCTCAGTTGCGGCTCTGGACATAAAGCCTTTCGAACCCTAACAACGACGCGCTGCGTGCAAACTGCTTTTTTTAATCAAAAAAAGCAGTCCCTATTGACCCGTCTATCCTTCAGTACCAGCCTCAATTGCAACAAACCAGCCTTGTGAATCTGGGAGATTCGCCCTTTCGTTAGTCCGAGATTCGTCGCTATCTCCTGGAACGGCACATGGCGTAAATAGTGCGCGATCAGGACTTCGCGTTGGCGTACAGGCAAGTCGAGCAGCGCATCACGCAATATCGGAGTGAATCCGTGACCCGTCTCGGCTGGATCCTGATTTCCGGGACCATCTCCCGTTTCAAGCAAGTGTCCCAAACTCAGCCCTATGACAGCTTCAATGAAACCCGTCAAAGGATCATCCTTTCTATCGGCCTGCAAAGACTGCATTCTGTCCCGCAATGCCTGGGATCCGGCAGTCATGGCAGGCTCTTTCGAATGGACGCGCATGCCATTGAACACGGCACCACGGACACGGGTCTTGGCGTAAGCCATGAAGTCGATCCCGCGCTGCACGTCATAGCGGGACATTGCCTCAAGCAAGCCGACTTGCGCATTCTGCAGATGATCAGTCCACTCCATGCCGACCAGTCGCACGCGACGCGCAACGGAAGCCGCTACCGAATTTGCCCAGGACGAATAGCGAAGGAAAAGAAAATCCCGGGCGGCAATGTCGCCCTCTTCCCGGTAACGTCGCCAAAGTTCCTGTTCGGCGGCTTCTATCGCCATTCGATCGACAACCTAGATCCAGAAGCTGCCCAGCAGCGTTCGCGATACCAGAACCCAGCCATCGATCAGGATGAACAGCAGTATTTTGAGGGGCAGGCTGACCGTTGTGGGTGGAAGCATGATCATGCCCAGCGACATCAGGATGGCCGCCACCACCAGATCGATGAGCAGGAATGGCAAGAAGATCACGAACCCGATCTGGAATGCGGTCTTGAGCTCACTCAGCAGGAATGCCGCGGCCAAATGCGTGAACTTGATGTCCTCCATGCTTTTCGGCGGTGGCTCTCGAGCCATCTCCAGCACAGCCAAAAGGTCTGATTCACGCGTTTGCCGCACCATGAACCCGCGTATCGGATCCTTCGCCCGATCCACCGCCTCGGTAGCAGTGATTTCTTCGGTCAAATAGGGTGTGATGGATTGCTGATGCAGCGTCCCGATCACGGGCCCCATCGAGAACAGCGTGAGAAACAGGGCCACCACGATCAGCACACTGTTCGGTGGTGTCTGCGGAATGCCCAGTGCATGCCGCAACAAGGCCAGGACCACGATAATTCTCGTGAAGGACGTCATGCCGATCACCAGAACCGGTATGAACGACAGCATGGTCAGAATCAGGAAAGTGCGCAGCGCTGGCGCAAATTCCTGCTGTGTGGCATTGGCCATGGCCTCGGTCGCCGGATCGGCCCACGCTGGCCCTGCGACAAACACCAAGCTCCATGCCGCCAGGGATACCCATGCCCCCAACGCCTTACTCCGCATCACGGACGACCTCCTTGCCCGAACCGTCCTTTTGCATGTCGGCCAATGCCACATGAACCGTGGACTCCACGATGACCCATTGCTGTTTACCATCGCTCAGCGTATGCACTGTGGTTTGCCGGCTGATCCGCTGCGAATCCACTGCCCAAGCCTTCTTCTTGTCCCGGCTTCCGGGTGGCTGTTTACCTACACGCCAGCGCTCCAGCCAACCTTTCCGTCGCGCATAGGCAAGCAGCATGAGTGTTGCGGCCAGCAACAGCACGGTAACCAGAAGGATTCCGACCACTTGCATGCCATCCACGGCCGGATCAGCCCGAAAGGGAATCGATGCTGCCGACATGGAAGCGAAGCCGTTCAAATCAGTTCCGTGATGCGAACGCCGAGGTTGTCCCCGACCGCCACCAGTTCACCCCGCGCGATGGCCTTGTCGTTCAGACGAAGCGTGACCACCGCATCCGTATCCTGATCCAGTTTCACCACGCTCTGCTTGCGGAGACTGAAGAGCTCCTCCACGGTCATCTCCGTCTTTCCGATTTCCGCAACCAGAGACACCTTGACGTGCCCAACCAGACTCAAATCCTTTTCACTTGCCACTTCTGCCGTCGTCATACCTTCAATTCCCAGAATTTGGAGGGCACAGCGCCCTAAGCCACCATCACGGCACGCGTACCCTGGCTATCCGTCAAGGTTCCCGTGCGCACACATTGCTCTACCACCTTCAGCGCCACCGGCGAACGCCGGGATGCATCGGTCACCAGTACTTCCCCCACCGCCCACCCCAGGGAGTCGGCCAGGGAAATGGTCCCCAGCTCAATATGTGCCGACACCGTGACCATCGTGGTCTTCAGCGCCGCATCACGACCTGCGAGTGGTGCAGTTTTCTTGTTGCGCTCGGGACCGAAACGGTCACACCAGGCACGCGTGGCAAACACCCACAATCCGGCAGGAAGACCCTCGACGCCACAAAACAGGCCGCCATATCGCTCCTTCATGTCATCCAGACCCGGGGACATGGAAGGTGCCAGTTCGGAGACCTCCGTCCCACCCCACAATGAACAGCACAGTTCGGCAAAGCACCGGGTTCCAACTCCCTCCACCAACGCACTGTCATCCATCGGTGCCATGCACAACACCTCGGCCCCCAACTGCAGCGGCATGTCGCCGGTCGTACCGAAGTGCAACGCAGCCCCTTCGTGCTCCAGCGTCCACCATTGAATATCTTCCAATACCTCGACCTCACTCTCTTCCACGGGCCGCACCCTGGCCTCCAGCAAGGGCTCGCTGAACCAGCCTTGCTGCCAGCGCGTCAAACCCAGCTCCAGATGACTACGCAAATGCCGTGCTCGCGTTGGGCCTTGCCACCCTATCCTTCTGGTGGGCATCGATCAGCCTCCCCGCGTGCTGTTGTACAGCTGCTCAATCATTTCGTTGCTGACCGACATCACCCGCGAACTGGCCTGGTAACCACGTTGGATGATCAGCATGTCGGCGAATTCCTGGGTCAGATCAATGTTGGACATCTCCAG
>JBQGFJ010000378.1:0-3293 GCA_052040085.1 Pseudoxanthomonas sp. | reverse complement strand
GAAGTTACCACTACCTTGTAACGGCCATCGGCCGTAGACGAGGCTATTTCGACCCTCTGGCCGGGGAAGGCTTTCTCCAGACTTCGATACATCCGCGCGTCGGCGGAATTCTCGTCAAAAAATGAAACACGCGGCACGCCTCCCTGGTAACGCACACCGATGGGCGTACCCCATCCATCCCGGAAAATCGTGTTTGGGTCGGAAGTTTTATCCCGCTCGATTTCCCTTCGCTCACCAGAGACCACATCCATTGCGATGACAGCAGATGGGCCCTCGGGCTGCGTCACATGCAAATAGGCCGTGGCGCCGTCATCGGAAAAGCCCAACGGGGTCTCTATCCGACCGCTTTCGCGTTCGTCGTTTATCTTTTGCCACTCATCTGCATCTGATTCCCGGTAAAAAAGCTGACTGTAGTTATCAGCCTTTGCGCCGACAGCAAATCGAACCTGCCCCTTGTTGTCCGTCGTGAAGTCTGCGCGATTGACCGGAATCCGTGCCACCTGGGTACGCTTTCCGGAATAGACGTCCATCCTTTCCACGCGGACGTAAGGATCCTTCGCAAATGGCTGAACCGAGATCAGCACATTGCGATCATCGTGAGGCAGGAGGTCGATCAGGAAAGCAGCCACCTTCTCCTCTTTTTTCCCTGATTCGATGCGAGTGCCTGTCTTTTTGACCTGGACCCTCCACCCAACCAATAACTCTTTCTTGCTGCCATCGGCATTTATTGCATACAACTCACCCGTTGGAGCCGGCTTGTCGCGGGAACCGAAACTATCGGAAACGGATATCAACACCCGCTTCGGGTTGACCCACCAGAAATTTCCTACATGCGTACCGCGCGTGAACCTCAAGCTGCTGATTACCTTGCTGCTTTCCTTGTCCATGATGGCCAAACCCGTTTGGCCATCAATGGGCACTGACAATGCGAAATATTTCCCGGTGGGTGAAATCTTGATGTCCTTGAAACTGTTCTCCGCCACATAAGGCTCCACATCAACCTGTGCATGCATGGAAAACGGGAACATCATGACCACGAAAACCGCCAAATAAAATTTGCGAAAAATATTCATCAAAGCCCCATCCATAGTCCATGACCAATACCGCAGCCAGCGAAAGCACCATCACTGGCCGGCACCCATTCAAAACACAAACCCCATCAACAACTCAGCATGGAGGCCAGGACAAGAGCAGATACCCGGCTACCGAGCTGCAGGCTTGTCATCGTTCCCCTGAAAATGTCTGGCTGTTACCCAACCCCCTGAATTCCATATGTTCAATCAACCCCGATCTTTTGAATGCTACCAACACCTGTCCAAAAATATGCAAGAAAAAGCCCCGCAATGCGGGGCCCGTCTTGAATCTTTCCCGACACCTACATACGGGTGTTTCTCAGAACGGAATATCGTCGTCCGCGAAATCATCCACGGGTGCCTGCTGACGTTGAGCAGGAGGCTCACGGCGCTGCTGCGGCGCGGACGATGAGCCGTATTCCTGCCGCTGCGGGCGTGCGGAGCGATCACCGCCGCCGCCACCTTCGCTACGGCCACCGAGCATCTGCATCTCGTCGGCGATGATGTCGGTACTGTACTTTTCCACGCCGTCCTGCCCCGTGTACTTGTCGTAGCGAAGACTGCCTTCGACATAGACCGAGCTGCCCTTGCGCAGGTATTCGCCGGCGATTTCGCCCAGCTTGCCGAAGAACACCACGCGGTGCCATTCGGTCCGTTCCTGCTGGTTGCCGTCCTTGTCCTTGCGGACGGACGTGGTGGCCAGGCTGATCCGGGTGATCGCCATGCCGCCTTGTGTATAGCGGGTTTCAGGGTCGTTGCCCAGATTGCCGACCAGGATCACTTTGTTGATGCCGCGTGCCATATCGATTTCCGTCCCGTGGTGCCCGCCGGATGCCGGCACCGCCAGTGGAGTATAACGCCCGCCCCGGTGCCATCGGGCTCCATCCCGGCCCTTCGTAGGACTTTGCCGCACCGGACGCCCTATAATTCAGGCACTTCCCCGCCTGCTTTCCCATGTCCGCCGTCGAAGACCTCCGGCCCACGCTGGCCCTGCCCCAGATCCAGACCTTGGCCGCGCCAGACATGGCAGCCATCGATCACCTGATCCGTAGCCGCCTGGCCTCGGACGTGGTGCTGATCAACCAGATCGCCGACCACATCATTTCCGCCGGCGGCAAGCGGCTGCGGCCCATGCTGGTGGCGCTGGCGGGACGCGCCTGCGGACCGGTCACGCCGGAACACCACCAGCTGGCTGCGATCATCGAGTTCATCCATACCTCCACCCTGCTCCACGATGACGTGGTGGATGAATCCAATCTGCGCCGAGGCCGCAGCACCGCCAATGCGCTGTGGGGCAATGCACCCAGCGTGCTGGTGGGCGACTTCCTCTATTCGCGCAGCTTCCAGTTGATGGTGGAACTGGACCGGATGCAGGTCATGCACATCCTGGCCGACACCACCAACCGCATTGCCGAAGGCGAAGTGCTGCAATTGCTGCACGTGCACAACCCGGACACCGATGAGGCCGCCTATCTGCGCGTGATCGAGCGCAAGACCGCGGTGTTGTTCGCTGCCGGCACCCAACTGGGTGCGCTTGCGTCGGGTGCGGATGCCGCCACGCAACAAGCCCTGTACGACTACGGCATGAACCTGGGCTACGCCTTCCAGATTGCCGATGATGTGCTGGATTACAGTGCCGACGCCGATGCGCTGGGCAAGAACCTCGGTGATGATCTGGCCGAAGGCAAGGCCACCCTGCCACTGATCCATGCCATCAGCCACTCCGATGCCACCACGGCCGAACGCCTGCGCCAGATCGTGCGCGAAGGTGATGCTTCGGCGATGCCTGAAGTACTGGCAGCCATCCAGGCCACCGGCGGACTGGAATACAGCCGCTCCCGTGCCATGGCATATGCAGAAGCTGCCATGACGGCACTGGATGGACTGGACGGAAATGATGCCGTGGCGGCCCTGCGTGGCCTGGCCCGCTATGCCGTGGAGCGTGGCCAGTAAGCTACGCCCGGGTTTCCCGTATAGGGCAAGCTGATCAGTCCCATTTCTCAACACGTCATTCCCGCGCAGGCGGGAATCGCTCTTCGATAACCAAAAGGGCGAGGCAATCCAATGACTTGGCTTGAGCCATCACGGCCCCGGGAGGAAAGGTCACGGGATGACTGGACGTTCGTCCGTTGAAAAAGCGATGACCGGACATTCGTCCGTTGAAAAGCGATGACCGGACATTCGTCCGTTGAAAAGCGATTCCCGCCTGCGCGGGAATGA
>JBQGFJ010000377.1:0-1752 GCA_052040085.1 Pseudoxanthomonas sp. | reverse complement strand
GCGGGCTGCCCTCGAAGTAGCGATTGCTGGCTACCTTCGCATCCGCGGGCAGATGGGTCCGCAAAGAGGCCGTCGTTGCCTTGAACAGCCGTTCTTCGGCTTGCAGATAGCCGTTCCAGTCGGTGGCATCCAGCGCATCTGCATCCAGTTCCTGTGGCACATAGGTATGCCAGGGCTGCAGGGAGGGGCCGCGCTGGATGTCATAGATGCGGACCGCCACGATGGTCAGCAGAATCACCACCAGGATCACGAGGGCGCGCTTGGCCCATCCCATCAATCGCCTTGCCATTGTTGCCTGTGCCCCTGGGCCCGTGGAAATGCCGGGCATAAGATATCAGTTAACTTTGCCGGCACATTGATGCCGGCCATCCTTGCGAATGCGCCTGCCTCAGGCCGTCGACATCGCCGTTCCGGCAAGCCCCCAAGCCGTGCCACCGGGAGGGGCAGCCACGAGCAGGATGTTGCGCGCACATGGATCGCGCATCAGCGTCGCCCAATGGAAACGGGCCGCTGAGCGGCCCGTTCCAGGTACTGCGTTGTTGGATCCGCGCGCTTCAGCTCTTGAGCGGAATCACCCGGACTTCGACGCGACGATTGAGCGCACGCCCGGCCTCGGTATCGTTGCTGGCCACCGGGTAGCGCTTGCCCATGCCCACGACTTCGAAACGCTCGCGGACCAGGCCCTGGCCAATCAGGTAGTTGCTGACCGATGCCGCCCGCTGTTCGGACAACCGCTGGTTGACCGCTTCGCTGCCAATGCTGTCGGTATGGCCGGTCACTTCCACGATGGTCTGGTTGTAGTCAGCCAAGGTGCGGGCCACGTTGTTGAGGGCGGGATAGAACTGCGGTTTCAGGTCGGCCTTGCCGAAATCGAAGGTCACGCCATCGGGCAGATTCAGCTTGATGACATCGCCTTCGCGGACGACATCAATGCCGGTGCCCGCGGTTTGCCGGCGCAATTCCGCTTCCTGGCGATCCTGGTAAGCGCCGATGGAACCACCCGCCAACCCGCCGACACCGGCCCCGACCAGCGCACGCTGGCGCCTTTCGGTTGCATCACTGCCACTCAACAGGCCCACGGCGGCACCTATGCCTGCACCAATCAGGGCGCCGGTGCGGGTGCGATTGGGATCATCGGGCGCATCGGTCTGCCCCGTGTAGGTGGCACAGCCGCCCAACAGAGCCGTGGCCGATACTGCCAGTACAAAAGTCCGCACATAAGATTTCATGGATTTCCTCCTTGGCTGTGGACCTGCGCTTGCGCACACGCAATGCATGGCCGTGAAACACGAAGACAGCTAAACACACCAAACGTTACGGCGACATGGTCGCCACCTTCCCTGTTCATGCAGGATCAAGCCGTTGTCCGACGATGCCAGCCCATTTCCGGCGTCCCGCGGACAGATCATGCACTCCCTTCATGCCGTGGACGAGGTCTCGGGCATGCCCTGCGATGCCGCCTGTACATCCTCTTCATTCAACACCTTGCTGCTGCGCTTGGGCAAGGTGAATGGCGTGGGTTTGGGAGCCGCGGGCATGTTGGTAAGCAGGCTACCGATGCCGGCACGCAAATCGCCCCCGCTGGCCAACTCCAGTTCGAAGCGTTCGGCATCCCTGCGCCGTATCTCTGCGGTAATCATCCCGGCCTCATCCTCGGCGACCCCCATTTCCACCAATGCCGCACGGCCGAACTCCATCGCGGACTCGAAGGTTTCCCGGATCTGGAAGTCGACGCCGGCGGCGATGAGTTTG
>JBQGFJ010000376.1:0-22911 GCA_052040085.1 Pseudoxanthomonas sp. | reverse complement strand
GGCAAGGCGATCGACGAGGTTGTCCGGTACGTTGTCCTGGCCTTCGGGGGCACGCACGCGCACCACGTACTCGCGCTCGACTTCGTGCGACGGATGCATCATCGCGTTGGCCAGCTCACCGTCGGTGGTCAGCAGCAACAGACCGGAGGTGTTGATGTCCAGGCGACCGATTGCAATCCAGCGCGCACCTTTCAGGGCGGGCAGGGCTTCGAAAATGGTGGGACGGCCTTCCGGATCTTCGCGGGTGGTCACTTCACCTTCGGGCTTGTTGTAGATCAACACGCGCGAGGGTTCGGTCAGGGCGCTGGCGACGAAGGTCTTGCCATCCAGTTCGATGCGGTCGCCGCCCTTGACCGACATGCCGGTCTGCGCGGTTTCGCCATTGACCTTGACCAGGCCGTCCGCGATGCGCTGCTCAAGTGCGCGGCGAGAACCGAGCCCGGCCTGTGCCAGCACCTTGTGCAGGCGCTCTTCCAGCTTGGGGGCGGTTTCGGTGGCTTCGGTATCGCGCTTCAGCGAAAGTTTGTTGCGTGGGGTGGTGCTCATGCGTTTTGCTCCGACGGGGCCGTATCGGCGTCGTCATCTTGTGGGGTGTGTTGGTTGGGTTCCGCGGGGGTGTCAATTTCCGCGGCGGTATCGTCGATGCCGGTGTCATCGCTTGCCTCATCGGAGGCATCCGTTTGTTCACCGTCTGTTTCCGAGGCGGTTTCGTGGTCAGTGGCGTCGAGGTCGGTATCGATCGGGAGGCCGGCCGGCATCGGGACGTCGTCCAGCGGCAGCTGGGGTTCCAGTTCGCCGATGTCCTTCAGTTCGGACAAGGGCGGCAATTCATCCAGCCGCTTCAGTCCGAAGTAATCCAGAAAGCCCTTGGTGGTGCCGAACAGCGCCGGCCTGCCAGGCACGTCGCGGTGGCCGACCACGCGGATCCACTCGCGCTCTTCCAGTGCCTGGATGATGTTGCTGCTCACCGCCACGCCGCGGACCTGTTCGATCTCGCCGCGGGTGATCGGCTGGCGGTAGGCGATCAGGGCCAGGGTTTCCAGGGTGGCACGGGTGTACCTGGTCTTGCGTTCGGTCCACAGGCGGGCCACCCAGGCATGCACGTCGGCCTTGACCTGGTAGCGGAAGCCGGAAGCCACCTCCACCAGTTCCACGCCACGGTCGGCGCAGGCGTCGCGCAGCTGTTCCAGCGCCTGCTCGACGCTGCCCGGCGGTGCCGGCTCTTCTTCCGGGAACAGCCCATGCAACTGGGCCAGGGCCAGCGGCTGGTTGGCCGCCAACAGGGCGGCTTCGACGATGCGGGTGATGAGGGATTGGTCCATCGGTTGCATGCAGGCGTTGGCTCAGTGGTCGTTGGCGGCGTCGCTGTCATCGAATTCGCTGGAGAACTGCAGCGGTTCGTTGGTGTTGTTGAGGGCCAGCGATTTGAGGTAGATCGGGGCCAGCGGGGCTTCCTGGACGATGTCCAGCAATTGCTCCTTGGCCAGTTCCAGCATGGCCAGAAAGGTGACCAGCACCCCCAGCTTGCCTTCCTCGGGGGCGAACATGGATTCGAAGCGGTGGAACTTGCCGTCATCCAGGCGGCCCAGCAGTTCGCCCATGCGCTGGCGCACGCTGAGTGCGTCGCGCTTGATGGCATGGCCGCCAAACAGCTCGGCGCGCTTCAGCACGTCGTGCAGGGCCATCAGCATTTCGCGCAGGTCCACCGGGGGCGGCAGCCTGACGGTGGCGCGGTCTGGCACGAAGGCATGTACCGGTGTGGTGTCGCGGTCCTGCCGGGGCAGGGTGTCCAGATCCTCGGCGGCCTGCTTGAAGCGTTCGTATTCCTGCAGGCGGCGGACCAGTTCGGCACGCGGGTCGCCTTCGTCCTCGCCATCCTCGCGCGGCGGGCGCGGCAACAGCATGCGCGACTTGACCTCGGCCAGGATGGCAGCCATGACCAGGTACTCGGCGGCCAGTTCGAACCGCAGCTCCTGCATCACGTTGATGTAGTCCACGTACTGGCGGGTGATCTCGGCGACCGGGATGTCCAGGATGTCCAGGTTCTGCCGGCGGATCAGGTACAGCAACAGGTCCAGCGGGCCTTCGAAGGCCTCCAGGATCACTTCCAGCGCATCCGGCGGGATGTACAGGTCCTGCGGAATCTGCAGGACCGGTTGCCCATGCACCATCGCCAGCGGCATTTCCTGCTGCTGCGGGGAAGCGGTCTGGATTGGCGGATTCGCGTCGGGCGCGAGTTCGGAATTCATCAACGAAAAGCCGTAATACGGTTCATAACCCATGCCGGGCAGGCGGCGTGCGGATACGCACGGTTCCGGTTCTGCACCAACTGACAGTGCGCTGCAAGGCGAGCGCATTCCCTTGGAACACCAACAAGCAAAGCACGCCACGGTAAAGGCGGCGACGGACAGCAGGATGAGGTCGTTTGGCGCGGGCGGTGGGGGGCAGCGATTCTGGCGTCGTGGCTGGCGGAGCGGGGACCGGGCCTGGGACGGGCCGCTGCTTCCGGCCGTGCATGTGCTGCAAGGGTAAGGGCTGGCGTGGCTGCTGTCCAGCCTCGGCCCGGACGGACAATCCGTACAATTCAGAATGGATCGACAGGAAGGGTAATGACATGTGGTATGCCATCGAAGGATACGACGCCGATGCGGCACTGCCGGCAAGGCTGGCCGCCCGGGAGGCGCATCTGGCGCGATTGCGTGCCCTGCGTGACCAGGGGCGCTTGCTGCTGGCCGGGCCGTGTCCCGCCGTGGATGCCGAAGACCCAGGCGAGGCGGGCTTCAGCGGCAGCATCGTGATTGCCGAATTCGAATCCCTGCAGGCCGCCCGGGAATGGGCCGAGGCCGATCCTTACCGCGAGGCTGGTGTCTACGCGCGCATCGAGGTCAGGCCGTTCCGCAAGGTGTTGCCATGAGCCGGGTGGAGCGCATCCGCGAGGCATTGCAGGCGGCGTTCGAGCCCGAACACCTGCTGGTCACCGATGACAGCCACAAACACGTCGGCCATGCCGGCGCGCGTGACGGGCGCGGTCATTTCAGCGTGGAGATCGTCAGCACGGCGTTTGCCGGAAAGTTGCCGCTGGCCCGGCACCGGGCCGTATATGCCGCGCTGGGCGGGATGATGGAAACCGATATCCACGCCCTGTCCATCCAGGCGCGCGCACCCGGCGAAGCCGGGCACGGTTGAGGCGCGTCGCCTTACGCCTGTGGGGCGCGGACGCGTTGCACGATGGCTGCGGCCTTGGCTGAACTCTCGCGCACTTTGTCCCATTGGCCTTGTTGCAGCCAGTTGCCGGGGACCATCCACGAGCCACCAATGCAGACCACGTTGGGTTGCGACAGATAGTCGGCGGCGGTGTCCTCGGTGATGCCGCCAGTGGGGCAGATCTTCAACTCGGACAAGGGGCCGGCCAGGCCCTTCAGCATGGCGAGTCCGCCTACGGCGGTGGCCGGGAACAGTTTGCAGACGCGGAAGCCGTGCGCCATCAGCGACAGCAATTCGGTGGGCGTGGCAGCGCCGGGCACCACGGGGATGGGTGCTGCGGCCAAGGCTTCGGCCATGGCGGGAGGGGTGCCCGGGGTGACCAGGAAGTCGGCGCCGGCATCGATGGATTGCTGCATCTGCTCCGTGGTCAGCACCGTGCCTGCGCCGATCACGATGTCCGGCAATTCGCGCTTCAGCATGGCCAGCGCTTCCATGGCTACCGGGGTGCGCAAGGTCAGTTCGATGGCGGGCAAGCCACCTTCCAGCAGGGCGGATGACACACTGCGGGCTTCGTCCAGCGTATGCACGGTGACCACGGGCAGGATGCCGGCGGCACGGAGGAGGAGTTCGGCTTTCTGCTGGCGTTGTTCGATGGTCATGCTGCTCTCGTTGTGTACCTTGTCTTGGAATCACGAATCACGAATCACGAATCACGGCTTTCAAGCGTCCTTGGCTTCGTGCGGCGCATCCGCCGCAGTGGGAGGGTCGCCCAGATCGTATTCGGCATCGTATTCCCAGGTGCCGTCATGCTGGGGCGGGCCGCAGGAAATGGACAGGGCGCCCTGGTCAGCGGGCGTCACCAGGCTGCGGTTGTGCGCGAACAGGTTGCGCCCCAGATCCAGTGCGGCGGGCGAGCTGTTCGCGGCGAGTTCACGCGAATTCCATTCCTCGGCAGGCACCAATGCCTCGAGTATCCCGGCTTCGGCGTCCAGGCGGATCAGGTCGCCCTCGCGCAGGCGGCCGATGGGACCGCCACGCGACGCTTCCGGGGTCAGGTGGATGGCCGCGGGGAACTTGCCCGATGCGCCGGACAGGCGTCCATCGGTCAGCAGCGCCACGCGCCGGCCCTGGTTTTGCAGCAAGCCGAGCAACGGGGCAAGCGAGTGCAGTTCCGGCATGCCGTTGGCGCGTGGACCCTGGTAGCGGACCACTGCCACGAAGTCCTGCGGCAGTACGCCGGCGGCATGCAGCCTGTTCAATGCGCGCGGATCGTCCACCACCACGGCAGGTGCTTCGATGAAGCGGTGCTCGGATTTGACCGCGCTGATCTTGATCAGCGAGCGTCCCAGGTTGCCGCGCAGCAGGCGCAGGCCACCCTGTGATTCGAAGGCGCGTGCCACCGGCCGTACCACGTCCTCGTCCGCGCTCTGTGCGATGCCGGGCGCGTAGATCAACCGTCCATCCTGCAGGCGGGGTTCGTCGCAATAGGCGCGCATGCCGCCGGGAACCAGGGTGGGGATGTCGTGCATCAGGCCGGCATCCAGCAGTTCGCGGAACACGAATGCCGTGCCGCCTGCCGCAGCAAAACGGTTCACGTCCGCTTCGCCGTTGGGATACACGCGTGCCAGCAGCGGCACGGTCTGCGATATCAGGTCCATGTCATCCCAGGTCAGCACGATGCCGGCAGCGCGTGCCACGGCGATCCAGTGGATGGTGTGGTTGGTGGAACCGCCAGTGGCCATCAGTGCCGCCATGGCATTCACGATGGCGCGCTCATCGATCAAGCGGCCAATCGGCCGGTAATCATTGCCCAGTGCAGTGACGCGCAACGCGCGTTCGGTGGCGGCATGGGTCAGTGCCTCGCGCAGCGGTTGTTCCGGATTGACGAAGGAAGCGCCGGGCAGTTGCAGTCCCATGGCTTCGAGCAACACCTGGTTGGAGTTGGCGGTGCCATAGAAAGTGCAGGTGCCGGCCGAGTGGTAGCTGGCGGCTTCGGCTTCCAGCAATTCCTCGCGGGTGGCTTCACCGGCGGCATAGCGCTCGCGTACCGCCGCTTTTTCCTTGTTGGGGATGCCGGGCGTCATCGGTCCGGCGGGCAGGAACACGGCGGGCAGGTGGCCGAAGGCCAGGGCGCCGATCAGCAACCCGGGCACGATCTTGTCGCACACGCCCAGGTACAGCGCGGCGTCGAACATGTCGTGGCTCAACGAGATGGCCGTGGCCTGGGCGATGTTGTCGCGCGAGAACAGCGACAGTTCCATGCCGGGGCGGCCCTGGGTGACGCCATCGCACATCGCGGGCACGCTGCCGGCTACTTGTGCGGTGGCGCCCAGCGCGCGTGCCACATCGCGAATGATGTCCGGATAGCGTTCGAACGGCTGGTGCGCCGACAGCATGTCGTTGTAGGAGGTGACGATGCCCAGGTTGGGTACCACGTCGGCGCGCAGGCGGCCCTTGTCGGTGGGGCCGCAGGCGGCGAACGCGTGGGCCAGGTTGCCGCAGCTCAGGCGCGTGCGTTGCGGGCCGTCGTTGTGCGTGGCATCGATGCCATCAAGGTAGGCGCTGCGCAACGCTGCGCTGCGCTTGCGGATGCGTTCGGTGACTTGCTGGATGTGCGGATGCAGGCTCATTGGCGTCGGCTGGACTGCGTTGATGTGATCATGCGCCGTCCGTTCCGCAAATGCAGGTCTTCCGGTCGTGCCGGAGATTCACGTGGGCCGGCATCCGATTCATGTTGCGTTGCGGCAATGGAGTCCGTGGAGGCTGGACGAAAAACGTCCGGAGCCGGGCAGGCAGCATGCAATCGACATGCCTATTTCTACTTTCTTTGGCGATGCAAAGAAAGCGACCAAAGCAAAACCAGTGTTCCCGCGTACATGGAAATGCAGCATGCTCGCGGTTGCGGGCATGCGCGTGATGCCTCAATCCTGCCGTGCCTGTCCGAAGGCTTCCACCGCAATCGCGGCAGCGCCCAGCAGGCCTGGACGTGGATGCATGATGGCCAGCGTGGGAATGCGCGCCATGGCCGCCGAGAAGCGTCCCTTGTGTTCGAAGCGTTGGCGGAAGCCGGAATGCTGCAGCGATGGCAACAGTCTGGGAACCAGGCCGCCGGTCAGGAACACGCCATCCCAGGCGCCCAAGGTCAGCACCAGGTCGCCGGAGACCGCACCGAACACGGCGCAGAACATGTCCACCGCAGCCGATGCGCGCGGATCGCCGGCTTGCGCGCGCGCGGTCACGTCGGCAGGTTGCAGCGTGCCCGGATCTTCGCCAGCGATTTCGCTCAATGCGCGATGCAGGTTCACCAGGCCCGGGCCGCAGATCAGGCGCTCCACGGACACACGGCCGAATTGCTGGGAGAGCTCCTGCAAGACTTCGATTTCCTGAGGCGTGCCGGGAGCAAAGCTCACGTGGCCGCCTTCGGTTTCCAACGGGAAACGCTTGCCGTCACGCACGATCAGTGCGCCCACGCCCAGCCCGGTACCCGGGCCCAGCACAGCATAGGTGCGTGTTTTCGGGTGGGCTTCGGGGGTCCATGGCACGCTGCCGATGGGGGTGATGTCCTTCTGCGCCAGCATCGGGATGCACATGGCCTGCGCAGCGAAATCGTTGACCAGGCGCACCTCGTCGAAACCGAGGGCATCGCGCGTGCGTGAAAGTGAAATGACCCACGGGTGGTTGGTGATGCGGGCTTCGTCGCCATCCACGCGGCCGGCGACGGCGAACACGCCGTTCTTGACCGTGGTGCCGCTTTCCAGAATGCCGGGCTCGTCCAGGTAGTGCCGCGCGGCATCGGCCAGCGACGGGAAATCGGCGACGGCAAAACCCCGCACGCTGTCTTCCAGCAGGGCATTTTCTGCGGCGGTGTCCGCCAGCGCAAAGCGTGCATTGGTGCCGCCGATGTCGGCCAGCAGGACGCGTGGTTCACCCGTCATGGTGTGCTCCGGGTGGCGGGCGCGTTTTGAAATTGGCATTGCATTGGACTTTCCCCTCCAGGTCTGTACCAGGCCACGTTTGCGGCGGCGGTCCGCATCATAGCGGCTGCATGCCATGGCGCGGGCAGGTGCAATGCGTGCGTATCGCCACCTGCATGGGATGCAGATGGCGATACCACTGGTTCACGGATCAGTTGCGGCTGACCGTGTAGACCGCTTCAGCCACCTTGTCCAGCGTCTTCTGGCTGAGTGCCGCCACGCAGATACGGCCGGTGCCGACGGCGTAGATGGCGAACTCGTCGCGCAGGCGATCCACTTGCGCCTTGCTCAGGCCCGAATAGGAAAACATGCCGGCCTGGCGCTGGATGAAGGCGAATTCCGGCGCACCAAGTGCGCTCAGTTTTTCCACCAGTCCTGCACGCAGCGTGTGCACGCGGCTGCGCATCTCGCCCAGTTCCTGTTCCCAGCGTGCGCGCAGTTCGTCGCTGTTCAACACGCCGGCCACCAGGGCGGCGCCATGGGTGGACGGGCTGGAGTAGTTCGCGCGGATGGTGCGCTTGATCTGCGACTGCACGCGCTTGGCTTCATCGCGATCCGCCGCGACGATGGACAGGGCGCCCACGCGCTCGCCGTACAGCGAGAACGACTTGGAGTAGGAGTTGGCCACCACGAAGGCGGGGATGCCGGAGTCGGCGAACAGGCGCACGGCCAGTGCATCGGCTTCGGTGCCCTTGTCGAAGCCCTGGTAGGCAATGTCGATGAAGGGCAGCAGGTTGCGTTCCTTCACCAGTTCGACCACCTGCTTCCACTGGTCGGCGGTGAGGTCGGCACCGGTGGGGTTGTGGCAGCAGGCGTGCAACAGCACCGCAGTGCCGGGTTCCAGCGCGGCCAGGTCGGCCAGCATGCCGCTGAAGTCCAGTCCATGGGTGGCCGGGTCGTAGTAGCGGTAGTCGCTGACTTCGAAGCCGGCGTTGCCGAAGACCACGCGATGGTTTTCCCAACTGGGATTGCTGATGGCGATCTTCGCCTGCGGCAGGGTGCGCTTCAGGAAGTCCGCGCCCACGCGCAGGGCGCCACTGCCGCCGACGGTCTGCGAGGTTGCCACGCGGCCGGCTTCGAGTGCCGCCGAGCCTGCGCCGAACAGCAGTTTCTGGGTGGCGCTGGTGTAGGCAGGCAGTCCGTCGATGGGCAGATAGCCGCGCGGCTTGGCCTCCGCCGCCAGTTTCTGTTCGATTTCGCGCACGCAGTCGAGCAGGGGAATACGGCCCTGTTCGTCGTAGTAGATGCCCACGCCCAGATTGACCTTGTTGGCGCGGTTGTCGGCGTTGTAGGCCTCGGTCAGCCCCAGGATCGGATCGCCCGGGACCAGTTCGACGGATGCAAATAGAGACACGGCAGTGTGACCAGATAGTAGTGGAGGGGAGGGAAACAGCGTCTGCGCTCAGCAAACCTGCTGATCCTAACAGGTGGTTGTGGTGGCGGTGGCTGGAATCCGGGATTGCCGGATAAAAAAGAGGTTCTTCACCCGTCCGGGCGAAACTTGCCTGTCGTCGCTAGTGGCCTGGGTAAGCGAAGCGCGCCCGGGACCATGGAATCGAACCGGCCTGTCGTCCTGTAAGGCGGAACCGCCAAAGGCGATTCCGCCGAATGTGCGTGGCGGCAAGCATCACAACGGCCCAGTGAAATTTGAACGGAATCCACTTTGTGGGCTCCTTCCTGCGCGAGCATCACGCGAAGAGCGTTTCGTGCGCTGCGCGCCCGAGTTCCTTTTGAGGCCAAAAGGAACCAAAAGCCTTTCGCCTGACGCCTGCCGATCCGGCTTCGCCGAATCGGTTCCCTGCGCTTCTCGATCGACGGGGCACGGCCCCCAAACTCGCTGCGCTCAAACAAGGGGGCCTCTTCGGCCCCGTCGACCTGCGATGCTCGGCTGGCTTTAGGGCGAGGTAGATCAAAGGCCAGGGCCAAAGCCGCGCGATCACGGAAATCGGCGAAGAACCTTTTTTTACGCTTGCCGATTTGCGCGGGCGCGCAGCGCACGAAACGCTCTTCGCGCAATGCTGTCGCGTGACGGGACGGACGTAAAAAACCCGCAGCCCGGACAAGTCGAGAGAAGTACTTGTCCAGGCCACGGGCGGGGAAACAAACCAAAGCCCGATTCACGTTTCGGGTGAACCGGCGTTTTGCACGACCAGCGTGCAGCAGATCATTGCCGGGCGGTCATTCCTCGCCCGTCCAGCCCGGTCCACGCACCACGCGGCCAGGCTTGGCGCCGGTGTGCGCACCATCGCGCACCACCTGTTCGCCATTGACCCAGACGTGCTGCACGCCGGTCGCCAGTTGCTGCGGATTTTCGAAGGTGGCGTGGTCCTGGATGGTGGCGGGGTCGAACACCACCAGGTCGGCATGGCAGCCGGGATCCAGGCAGCCGCGATCCTTGATCTTCCACGTCTCCGCGGGCAGCCGGGTGATGCGGCGCACGGCTTCTTCCACGCTCATCAGGTTTTCATCACGCACGTACTTGGCGAACAGGCGGGCGAAGTTGCCGTAGGCGCGCGGGTGCGTGCTGCGGGTCAGGAAGGCGCCTTCCGGTGCCATGGAGGAACCGTCCGAACCCAGGCTCACCCACGGCTGGCTCAGGCCAAGGCGCACGTTGTCTTCGTCCATCACGAAGAACACCACGCCGACGCGCGACTGGTCTTCCCCGATCAGTTCCACGATGGTGGTGGCCAGGTCGGTGCCGCGCTCCTTGGCGACGTCGGCGACGGTGCGGCCGATGAGCGGCTTCAGGGTTTCGTTGTTGAGATTGACCAGCAGGGTACGGCCCAGCGCGTCACGTTCGGCATCACTGTGCTCGGCGATGGAGGCCGCCACGTCGGCTATCGCACGCTTGCGCTGGGCGGGGTCACGCATGCGTTCATTGCGGGCTTCCGCACCACCTTCGCGCGCCCACTTCGGCAATTGCGTATCCAGTCCGGTGGAGCTGGCCGGATACAGGTACATGTCGGCGGAGATGGCTTGTCCGCTGTCGCGGGCGGCCTGGATGCGGGCGATGGCTTCCGCCATCTTGGGCCAGTTGCGCACGCCGGAAGCCTTCAGGTGGTAGGCCTGTACCGGCACGCCGGCTTCGCGGCCGACGGCAATCAGTTCATCGATGGACTCGAGCAGCTGGTCGCCTTCGTTGCGGATGTGCGAAATGTAGCCGCCACCGGATTCGCCGGCAGCGGCGGCCAGCGCAACCAGTTCGCCGAATTCGGCGTTGGTGGCCGGTTCGTAGATCAGCGACGAACCCACGCCGAGTGCGCCTTCTTTCATGGCTTGCCGCACCAGTGCCTGCATCTGCGCGACTTCGTCCGCGGAGGCAGCGCGCGGCTCGTCACCCATCACGTTGCGGCGCACCGTGGTGGCACCGACGAACGAAGCGACGTTGGGCGTCACGCCGCGTTCGGCCATGAAGTCGAGGTGGCCGCCGAACGAATCCCAGGGAATGCCGTGGCCTTCGTCGCCTTGCAGGCGCAGTTGCTGCTCGCGCATGGCCGGCGTCACCGGTCCGCCGGAAGTGCCTTCGCCGAAGATCTCCAGGGTCACGCCCTGCAGGGTGTCGCTCATGCCGCGGCCATCGGCAATCAGGGCATCGCTGGCCCAGGACAGCACGTTGATGAAGCCCGGTGCGACCGCAAGGCCCTGCGCATCGATGGTGTGGTCCGCCGTGGCGGGCGTCCCCTGCGGCAGCAGCGCGACCACGCGATCACCGCGTACCGCCACGTCTACCTGCCGGGAAGGTTCGCCGCTGCCATCGTGCACGGCACCATTGCGGATCAGAAGGTCGTAGTGCTCGCCATCGGGCTTTTGGGAACAGGCCGTGGTCAAACCGGCCAATGCCATGGAAAGCAGCAGGATCTTGCGCATGTCGAGCTCCAGCATGATGGTCATTGCATGCTAGCCGCTGGGTACCGGGCTAGCGACCCAAAAACAGGAGGTGATCCATACCCTTGGGGTAGCGATGGAGGCAGGTGTGGCGCGGGATTTTCAGTGCAGGTAATAGGGGTTGTAGTGGCCAGCTTCGGGTCATCGCAGGGCCGGGCCATGCGGCGTGATGCGCGGGGATGGGCGGGCAAGGAAGATTTCACTTACGACGTGCCAACATCGTCGCCTTGAGCCCGCGCGGCGGGCAGCCGGAGACACCCCATGCGTAGCGCCTTGCACCACCACTTCGGCGAACCTGCCGACGTCCTCGTCCCGGGTGAAAGCCCCATCCCGCAGCCCGGCCCCGGGGAGGTGCGCATCCGCACCCGGCTGGCACCGATCCACAACCACGATCTGTGGACCATCCGCGGGCAGTACGGCTACAAGCCGAAGCTGCCGGCCATTGGTGGCAGCGAGGGTTTGGGCGTGATCGATGCCGTCGGCGAAGGCGTGGAAGGCCTGGCGATGGGTCAGCGTGTCACGGCGGCATCCGGGCGCGGCACGTGGGCGGAGTATTTCGTGGCGTCGGCGAGCATGGTCATCCCGATGCCGGAGGCCATCGAGGATGAGGTGGCGGCACAACTCATTGCGATGCCGCTGAGCGCGTTGATGCTGCTGGAATTCCTGAAGGTGGAAGCGGGACAGTGGATCGTGCAGAACGCGGCCAACGGCGCCGTGGGCAAAACGCTGGCCATGCTGGCCGCCGCGCGCGGCATCCACGTGCTGAGTTTGGTGCGCCGGGATGCGGGTGTAGGCGAGATGACGGCATTGGGCGTGGACAACGTGTTGTCCACCGAAGCGCCGGGATGGAAAGACAAGGCCAAGGCGCTGCTGGGCGAATCGCTTGCGCGTGCGGCGGTGGATTCGGTGGGCGGCCAGGCCAGTGCCGATCTGCTCGGGTTGCTGGGGCAGGAGGGCGTGCTGGTGTCGTTCGGCGCCATGAGTGGCGAGCCGATGATCATTCCGCCGGGCGACATGATCTTCAAGCACGCCACCGTCACCGGATTCTGGGGCAGCAAGGTCAGCCGCGAGATGTCCGCGGCCGACAAGCGCCGCCTGGTGGGCGAGTTGATCCAGCGTGCCACCAGCGGTGAATTGCAGCTGCCGGTGGAGGCGACCTTCGATCTCGAACACGCGGCCGAAGCCGCTGCCGCCAGCCTGCAACCGGGACGCAAGGGCAAGGTGCTGCTGCGCCCCTGAAGCGGGTGGAATTCAGCCGCCCGCCACCACCACGCGGGCACCGTTGTTGCGCGCCGAGGCGAAGGTCGTGTTGGCTGCATGCTCATGAAGACTGATGGGCATTGTTTGGCGAGCTGGAGATGGGCCGTGTCCCGCATTGGGCTAGGCGCAGGAGGCTTGTGTCATTCAGCCATACGGAACCATACGAATTTTGGACGTTTTGTATGGGTGGCCGCGTATACAGCGGCTTCATCTCGATTTATGTAAATACAACAAACTTCTAACGGAAAAATGACAATTTGATCCTTTGTCAATAATATCGGACGGAACAGCCGTTACGGATCAATGCGGCGGTCTGTCTCCCAAAAACCACAGTGGAATTGACCATGTCCCAAACCAAGCGTTTTCACCGCAATGCTCTTTCCGCAGCTTTGTCGGCCGCGATTCTTTTCACGGGCTCGGCTTTGGCCCAGGACTCGGAGAGTGCAACAGCACCGGCCAATGATGAGGCAGCGCAACTCGATACGGTGGTAGTGACAGCCCGCAAGAGAACGGAATCGATCATGGAGGTGCCGATGAACATCACGGCCATCTCCGCCGAAGAACTCACCTCGCGCAACCTGACCAGCGTCGGTGACATCTATCGCACCATCGCGGGTGGTGCCAGTGCGACGGGGGAACTGATCCTGCGCGGTCTCAGCGGCGGCAATTCGGCGTCTCCTGGCACTACCAGCCAGTTCGTGGATGGCATTCCGTTCGAGTCGGGCAACATCTTCGATGTCAATCGTGTCGAAGTGTTGCGTGGCCCGCAGGGAACCTTGTGGGGATCGAATGCGATCGGCGGCACGGTGCAAATCGTGACCAACAAGCCGGATACCCGGAACTTCGATGTATTTTCCAGCCTTCGCTTTGCCAGTGAGAGTGATGTCTCGGGCGTAGCGCGTCGGGTTGAGGCGGGCATGAATGTACCGCTGATTGAAGACAAGTTGGCGGTGCGTGTGGTGGCCAGCACCTATGACACCCCGGGCAAGATCGTCAACGCCGCTACCGGCAATCAGTACAACACCAGTGGTGAATTCCTGCGGGCGCAGCTGCAGTGGGAAGCAACCGAGGACACACGGTTCAATCTTGGTTATATCAACCAGCGCTCGCGGAGCGAAGGTACGCGTCTGGCTGACCGTTCTCGTCCGGAAGGCTACGACGTAGCCGAATTCACGGAAAATGCAGACTCGCCTTGGGGTTATGACGTCAGCTATGACTGGGTTTCCTGTGATCCGGCTTGGGAGCGTCCGGCCTGTTTCACGGGAGGCAATCCCGGCGTCAGCTCGCCCAGCCGCTACACCATCTACGAAACCATGGACCAGTGGGCCAAGGCGGGCACCGATCTGGTCTCGCTTTCGTTCGAGCATGATGATCTGTTCGGTGTTGCGTCCGTGAATTACGTAGGTTCCTGGCGTGAGCTCAAGTCGGATTCACTGGACAACTGGTCGCGCCTGGATATGGCCGACACGATGAACACATGGATGCTCAACCATGACAAGAGCAATCGTGTCACCCACGAGCTGCGCTTCCAGAATAACGAGCGTCGCGGTGGTTTTGATTGGACCATTGGCTTCTTCCAGGATCGCTATTGGGAGGGTGAAAACCCCAATGCACAGTGGCAGTTCCATGAGAATACGCCCCATGGCATCGCCCTGTTTTCAGACTGGAATTCCTGGGCATGGGGCCCGGAATACGAAGCAATGGGTATCTTCAATGTCGGGGATCTGGGTCGTGTCCTGTACGGAGACCCGAGCAAGAATTACAACCTGACCTACCACAGTGTCACCAGCAAGGAAGAGGCGGCATTCGGTGAGTTGAGTTATTCGTTTGATACCGGGATCGGCAGCTTCGAAGTTACGGGTGGCATCCGCTACTTCCGGCTTGACGACGCAACCAGCTATACCCAAAGCGGCATCTGGATCGGGCCTGAAGCGAATACCGCCACCACGGGGGGACAGGAGTCCGGCAACCGCAAGAAGCTGAGTGTGTCGTGGATGCCCAATAGCGACATGAATATCTATGCGCTGTACTCGGAAGGCTACCGTCCGGGTGGCAACAATGGCCCGCTGCCCAACGCTTGTCTTGAAGATGAATTCGCGGCATCGCATCGTGAGCGCTACACCAGCGACAAGATCGATAACTACGAGCTTGGCTTCAAGGCCAACCTCCTGGATCGTCGTTTGCGGATCGCTTCCGCCGTTTACAACATTGATTGGACCGATGTCCGCACCAGCATCTACATGCCGACCTGTGGATTCTCGTTCACGGCCAATGCTGCCAACGCCCGTTCGCGTGGCGTCGAAGTTGAAAGCCAGGCATGGCTTGGCAACAGCACCACCTTGACGTTCAACGCCTCCTATACCGACTCGATCATGCTGGATGATGTGCCGGCATTGGGAGCCAAGGCCGGCGATGACATGACCATGGTGCCCAAGTACAACGGTTATCTGGCCCTGGATCACGGATTCCGTTTGTTCAACCGCGATGCCTTCGCTCGTGCCGATGTGGCGACCTATGGTCCGTTCAAGTCGCACTTCAATGTGCGTGACGAAGATCGGGCCGAGGGCTACACCACGGTCAATCTGTCCGGCCGCATTGCACTATCGGACAAGATGGACTTTTCGGTGTTCGCCAACAACGTGCTGGACAAGGAATATGTAACCTATCGTTCCGCTCGTAGCCGCACTTCCAGCACCCAGCCGCTGTACGAAATTTATGGTGATGGCCGTACCATTGGCATGCGCCTGGATCTGCGTTTCGATTGATTCCGGCACATCGGAAGAAAATCCGGGAGGGCGGCGACTTCGGTCGCCGCCTTTTTGCATGGCTGATCCCGAAACCTCTGGCGGCCTCCGGACCTGTCGGCAAGGCAGGGCGTTTTCCATCACCTTGAAGGTTCCGCCCAGCATTTCCTGTTGCTCAGGGTGAGCCGTGTGAATGAACCAAGGCGATGCTTTATGTCTTTGCGGTGGTTGTCCTGGACATCAAGTCAGCCATGGGGGCGTCTCGCCCATTCCGTGCCGAGAATCAGTGAATCAACCGCTCAGCCGCCCGCCACCACCACGCGGGCACCGTTGTTGCGTGCCGAGGCGAAGATGGCATCCACCACGCGCATGTCGCGCACGCCTTCTTCGCCGGGGACGCGTGGTGCCGTATTGGTGAGGATGGCGAGCGCATCCTGGTCCATCTGTTCGGCCTGCATGTGCGGCGTGGGGCCCAGGCTGGCATCGAACACGGTGCCGTCGCTGGCCTTGCCTGCATTGCCTTCGTAGCCCTGGAACGGCGACATTTCATACCAGCCGTTTTCGCAGTCCACCCGCAGCAGGTTCATGTTGTGGCCGAAGCTGGTGGCGCAATCGGCCACGATGCCTTCCGGGAATTCCAGTTGGAAACGGGTGGTTTCATCCACCTGACGGAAGGTGTCCGGGCGCGTGGTTTCATGGGTGGCGGTCACGGCCAGCGGTTCCAGGCCGGAGGCATAGCGGGCGGCATTGAGCGAGTACACGCCCATGTCGTACATCGCGCCGCCACCGCGCGCCGGATCCAGCCGCCAGGCATCGCTCCAGCCTTCATGGAAACCATGCCAGCCGGCATCCGCGCGCAGCTTGAGCAACCGGCCGAAGGGGCGTTCCTTTGCCATCGCCATCAAGCGGCGAGTGTTCGGTTCGTGTTGCATGCGGTAACCAATGGTCAGCTGCACCTTGTTGTCGCGGCAGGCCTTGACCATCGCTTCGCCTTCGGCGGCATCCATGGCCATCGGTTTTTCGCACCACACGTGCTTGCCGGCGTTGGCGGCAATGAGGGTCTGCGGCATGTGCAGGTGGTTGGGCGTCACCACGTAGACCACGTCGATGTCGGGGTTGTCGGCGATGCGATGGAAGTTGCCGTAGTCGTACACGTTGCGATCGGCGATGCCGTAACGCTGCTGCCACTCGCCCACCTTGTGCGGTGATCCGGTGACGATGCCGGTTAGCCGGCAATGCCTGGTCAATTGCAGGGCCGGTGCCAGCAGGTCCTGGCTGTAGTGACCCAGGCCGACCAGGGCCACGCCCAGCTTGCGGCGTGCAGGCAGGGCAGCGAATCCCGGGAGGGTCCAGGCCGCGGCACCGGCCATGGCCAGTGATTGCAGCAGTCGCCGCCGGGTCATGCCGTTGGATGCGTGGTTCATGTCGTTCCCCGTTTTCCCTGTCGTGGCAGGTGGCCAGACGCGGCCGTGACGGGCCCCGATGAGGATCAGGGTGCAGGTGTCGTCGCGCCGTGTCCACCCGGCATGGGCTGCCCATGCCTGCCATGAACAGGTATGCTGCGGCGCAGCAAGCCATCCCCGCGCCTGATGTCCACTCCCCCGCTCCAAACCGAACCCGAATCGGCCGGACCCCCGTCCCCGGCCGTGCAGCACCACAGCCTGGCCGAAGACATCCAGGGTCTGAGCGTGGCAGCGATGGTCAGTGCCTTGGGCATGGCCATCTTCGCTGGCGGTGGATTGATGTCCGGCGGCATTGCCGGGGTCGCGCTGCTGCTGCACTACGCGGTGGGCTGGAACTTCGGCCTGCTGTTCATCCTGCTCAACCTGCCGTTCTACGGCCTGTCATGGCTGCGCATGGGCCGCGAGTTCACCCTGAAGACCTTCATGGCCGTCTGCGTGACCGGCGTGGTGGTGGACCTGATCCCGCACATGGTCACCCTGACCGACATGCATCCCTTGTTCTCCGCGGTGTTCGGCGGTGCCTTGATCGGCATGGGGATCCTGTCCTTCATCCGCCACCGCGCCAGCCTGGGCGGCGTGGGCATCGTGGTGGTGTGGCTGCAGGAAAGCCGTGGCTGGAGCGCGGGGAAATTGCAGATGTGCTTCGACACCGGCCTGATGGCGGTGTCCCTGCTGGTGCTGCCGCCGTCCAAGGTGCTGTATTCGCTGGTGGGCGTGGTGATGCTGAACCTGGTGCTGTTGTTCAACCATCGCCCGGGCCGCTACACCGGCGTGTGACGCGCGGCTCGATGGCCCGCGTTACCATAGCGCCCCCGCAAGGAACCGAGGGTGCCCATGAGCAACTACGACGAAAACCGCAATGGCGTGCCGCGCGAGCAGGCCGAAGAGGCCGTGCGCACCCTGCTGCGCTGGGCCGGCGAAGACCCGGCACGCGAAGGCTTGCTGGATACGCCCAAGCGCGTGGTGAATGCCTATGGCGAGTGGTTCAGTGGCTATGAACTGGACCCGGACGAATACCTGGAGCGCACGTTCAAGGAAGTGGCCGGTTACGACGAGATGATCGTGTTGCGCGACATCGAGTTCGAAAGCCATTGCGAGCACCACATGGCGCCGATCATCGGCAAGGTGCACGTGGGCTATCTGCCGCGCGGCAAGGTGGTGGGCATCAGCAAGCTGGCGCGCGTGGTGGAGGCGTACTCCAAGCGTTTCCAGGTGCAGGAAAAGATGACCGCGCAGATTGCCAACTGCATCCAGCGCGCGCTGGCGCCGCAGGGCGTGGGCGTGGTGGTGGATGGCGGGCATGAATGCATGACCACGCGCGGCGTGCACAAGCGCGGCGTGAGCATGATCACCTCCACCATGCTGGGCACGTTCCGCGAAGATGCGCGCACCCGTGCCGAGTTCCTGCGCTTCATCGAAACCGGGCACCGTCACCGCTGATGGCGGAGGCCTGTCCCTGCGGCACCGGCCGCGGTTACGCCGCGTGCTGCGGCCCGCTGCATGCGGGCACGCCGGCCGCGGATGCCGAAGCGCTGATGCGTTCGCGTTACACCGCGTACGTCCGTGAGGATGCCGAATACCTGCTGCGCAGCTGGCACCCTTCCACGCGTCCGGCGCAACTGGCGTTCGACGAACCAAAGCCGCAGCGCCCGGTGTGGTTGAAGCTGGACGTCAGGTCGCATGCCGTGACGGGCGATGACGCGGCGGAAGTCGAGTTCGTCGCCCGCTACCGCATCGGTGGCGGCAGTGCGGCACGCATGCAGGAACGCAGCCGTTTCCTGCGCGAGGACGGACACTGGTTCTATCTGGACGGAAGCCTCGGCTGATCGGCGTGCAGGTGACTTCCGGCAGGTCACGGGAGGGTGGTCGCTACCCACAATGACGGCTTCCACGATCGGGACGTCATTGCCATGAAGGATTCCGCCACGCCTGTTGCAGGACGACGCTGGCGGTCCCGTCTCGTCCGCGGGTTGCTGGTGCTGTCGCTGGGACTGGTGGTGCTGGCCGCGCCGACCGTGGTCTATCACGCGTTGTGGAGCTGGCCGCGGCATGCCCTGCCGGCGGATACCGGCGTACAGGAGCAACAGCGTGCCAGCGCGGGCATGGATGCCGTGCAGGCAGGGCGCTTGATGGCGATCGTGCGCGAGGCGCGCACCGATGCCGGCCTGCCTTCGCTATCGGCCGCGGTCGTGCGAACCGATGGCCTGGCCTGGGCAGGCGCTGCCGGCTGGGCCGACGTGGAAGATCGCCAGCCCGCGACGGTGGACTCGCGTTATCGCACCGGCAGCATCGCCAAATCGATCACGGCGGTTGCCATGATGCGATTGGTCGACAGCGGTGCCATGGATCTGGATGCGCCCGGCTCGGCGGTGGTGGACCACCTGCCGCCCGCCTTGGCGCCACTCACCGCGCGGCAACTGGCCTCGCATACCGCTGGCGTGCGCCATTACTCGCCGTGGCCGCGCTGGTGGCCCGGCTGGCACGAAGCCATTTCGCAGCGGGCTTTCCCCAGCGTGGAGGCAGGCCTGGCGGTGTTTGCCGATGACCCGTTGGTGCATGTGCCCGGCAACGGATTCCAGTACTCCACGTTTGGCTATTCGTTGTTGTCGCGGTTGCTGGAGGGTGCATCGGCAAAGACCTTCCCGCAGTTGTTGCAGGAACAGGTGTTCGCGCCCGTGGACATGCGTGGCAGTGCAGTGGATACGCCGGGCGCCATGCCGGAACGGGTAGCCTTCTACGAAGGCTCCGAGGGGCACTATGTCCGCGCACGCGCAATCGATTCGAGTTTCCGCATCGCCGGCGGTGGACTGGTCAGCACACCCAGTGACCTGGCCCGGCTGGGTGTCGCCTTGCAGGGTGATGATCTGCTCTCGGAAACGGCACGCACGGCGATGTGGACGCCACAGCCACTGGCGGACGGCAGTGCCAATCCACAGGCCTATGCGCTGGGTTGGCGGGTGAACGAATCCACGCAGTTGCAGGTGCAGGGACATCCGCTGCAAGTCGTCCATCATGGTGGCAGCCAGACGGGTGCATCCGCGTTCCTGATGCTGCTGCCGGACCAGGGGCTGGCGGTGGCGGTGATGTCCAACTCCGTGGACGGGCGGGCACAGGTGCAGGAAACCGCATCGGCGCTGGCACGTGAAATCATCGGTTGGCCGCCGTCCGCAGTGGAATACTGAGCCGGCGAAGTGTTTGCGCCGGACTATCTGCCGGATGCTATGCGTCCGGCACGAAAGCCAGCACATTGCCATTGATGCAATAGCGCTTGCCGGTGGGTGGTGGGCCATCATCGAAGACATGGCCCAGGTGGATGCCGGAACTGGCACTGCGCACCTCCGTCCGCACCATGCCCTGCGAGCGATCCGTGTGCAGGGTGATGGCGCCCTCCAGCGGTTGGAAGAAGCTCGGCCAGCCGCTGCTGCTGTCGAACTTGCTGTCGGAGCGGAACAGCGGGGCACCGGTGATGGGATCCACGAAGGTGCCGGGCCGGGTTTCATCCAGGTGTGAACCGGTGAACGGGGATTCGGTGCCCTGCTCGAAGGCGATGCGCCGTTGTTCGGGCGTGAGCAGGCGGTATCCCAGCCATTTCCAGAAGCGCTCCAGGTCACCGTTGTAACCGGTGTAGCGCGATACTTCCCGCCCCTCCTCGAACAGCACGATGGTGGGTGTCGCGAACAACGCTTTCTCCAAGGTCCAGCCGGTGGGCGGGACGGGACTGAGGCTGGTGGCGACGGGCACGGTGCCACGCCAGTGCTGCAGCACATCGGTGCGGAATTTTTCACAATATGCGCAGTCTTCGGCTTCGAAGACCACCAGTTGGCGCGTGAAGGACAAATCGGTGGCCGCGAGTGGTGGCACGGCGGCCATGGTCTTGTCGTTGGCCGTGGTTTTTCCGCGCATCGGATAGGCCACGCCGGTGCCGCCCAGCCCGCAGTAGCCGTCCGGATTCCGCGCCAGGTAGTCCTGGTGCTGGCTTTCGGCACGGTTGTAGTGCTTCAGCGGTGCGATTTCGGTGGTGATGGCCGGATAGCCGGCTTTCGCAAGGGCTTCCTGGTAGGCATCGCGGGTGGCCAAGGCGATCTGCTGCTGTGTTTCATCGCGGTAATAGATGGCACTGCGGTAGTTGCTGCCCACGTCGTTGCCCTGGCGATCGCCCTGGGTGGGGTCGTGGTTTTCCCAGAAGCCGGCCAGGACCTGCTCCAGCGTGGTCTGCGACGGATCGAACACCACCCGCACCACTTCGGCATGGTTGCGGCCAAGTGGTGCGCCACGCCGCAGTTGTTGTTCGGCTTCCAGTACCTTGCGATAGCTGGTCCGGGGGGTATCGCCACCAGCGTAGCCGCTCTCCACGTCGACGACGCCGGCCAATTCGGACATGCGCTTTTCCGCGCCCCAGAAGCAGCCCATGCCCAGCACGACGCTATCCAGCCCGTCGCTGTCATCATTCCCCCGTGCCTGGCAGCCGCACACCCACAACAGGGCCAGCACCAGCAGGGCATCACGAAAGGCGCGCGGGATGGACATGGGCATCTCCGGGTGGCGAAGGGTTTGCCGGAACAGGCTACAGCGGCGAACCTGACTCTACGCATGCGGCAGAATGGGAATCGGACAAGCGGCGGGAGGAATCAAGGTGATGCGGATGGAGAGGGCCGGACTGGCATGCCTGTGGCTGGTATTGGGAATTCCGGCGCTGGCCGTGGCAAAGGAACCCGAGGTGGCACCGGCGCACGATCCGGCGTTCACGCAGTGCCTGTCGTCACTGAAGACGCAGGCGGCGGCCCGTGGCGTGCCGGCGGCCAGTTTCGATCGCTTCATGGCCGGCGTCACCGCGGATCGCAGCGTGCTGGACCTGCTCAATGCGCAGCCGGAATTCACCACGCCCATCTGGGATTACCTGGCGGGCCTGGTGGATGACGAGCGCGTGGCCGATGGGCGCGCCATGCTGGAAACGCATCGCGACCTGCTGGCGCGCGCGGAGCGCGAATACGGCGTGGATCCGGCCACGGTGGTGGCGGTGTGGGGCGTGGAGAGTGATTTCGGCCGCGTTTCCGGCAAGCGTCCGCTGCTGCAATCGCTGTCCACGCTGTCCTGTTTCGGGCGCCGGCAGGAATTTTTCCGTGGTGAATTCCTGGCCACGTTGAAGCTTTTGCAGGATGGTGACCTGTCGGACCCGGCCATCACCGGCTCGTGGGCGGGCGCTTTCGGGCACACCCAGTTCATGCCGACCACCTATGCGCGCATCGCGGTGGATTTCGATGGCGATGGGCGCCGCGATCTCGTCTCCAGCATTCCGGATGCGTTGGCATCGACGGCCCATTATTTGAAGCGCAGTGGTTGGCAGACCGGCCAGCCATGGGGCCACGAAGTGACGTTGCCGGTGGGCTTCGATACTTCGCTGGCGGGCCGCACCCAGCGTCGTCCGCTATCGGATTGGGTGGCGCGTGGCGTGACCCGCGTGGATGGCACGCCGCTGGTGGCGTCCGATGCGCGTTCGGCCATCCTGTTGCCGGCCGGGCGTGATGGTCCGGCCTTCCTGGTGTTCCGCAACTACGACGCGATCTATTCGTACAACGCCGCGGAAAGTTATGCCTTGGCCATTGCCACGCTGGCGGATCGTTTGCGTGGCGGTGGCGGACTGGTGACGGCATGGCCCACCGATGATCCGGGCCTGTCGCGGGCGCAGCGCCGCGAATTGCAACAGCAGTTGCTGGCACGCGGGCACGATATCGGCGCCGTGGACGGAATGATCGGCAACGCCACCCGGCGCGCCATCCGCGAAGAACAGCAGCGGCTTGGCCTGGCGCCCGCCGATGGCCGCGCCGGGGCGAAGATCCTGGAAGCCTTGCGCACAACGCCGTAAGCCGGGCGCGAAGGGTTGCCGCCGGATCGACGCCAAGGCCTTGGCTGCGGGGCCGGGCAGCTGCCGGGAACGCAAAGCTCGCGGCCGCGGGCTGCTCCCACTAGACTTTGCTGTCTTCCGGCTTGGCCTTCGCGCGTGACTCCCTCTCTCTTGCCGCCCGGTGCGCGCCGCGCCGCGGTCGTTTTCATCTTCATTACCGTCCTGATCGACATCCTCGCCTTCGGGGTGATCATTCCGGTGCTGCCTTCGCTGGTGAAACAGTTCACCGGCGGCGACCAGGCGCGTGCGGCGATCTGGGTGGGCATCTTCGGCACGTTGTTCTACGCCATCCAGTTCGTGTTCGCACCGGTGCAGGGCGCGTTGTCGGACCGTTACGGGCGCCGTCCGGTAATCCTGTTGTCGTGCCTGGGGCTGGGCGTGGATTTCGTGTTGATGGCGGTGGCCCATACCTTGCCGCTGTTGTTGCTGGCGCGGGTGTTCTCCGGCGTGTTCTCGGCCAGCTTCACCACCGCCAATGC
>JBQGFJ010000375.1:0-11617 GCA_052040085.1 Pseudoxanthomonas sp. | reverse complement strand
TAGGCTGCAGGCCGGCCGTCATCTCATCGAATTCGGTGTAGCCCGTGGGCATACCGGTGATGCTGCCCCCGTTTTCGAAACGGCTTTGCAGTACTTCGAAGGCATCCTTCAACGCCATGTTGACGGCGGTGAAGTCGGTGCGGCCGCGCGCCCCGGCCTCGGCGATCGCGAACACTTCCTGCTCGGCCTTGGCCAGCAGCTCGGCACTGTCACGGCCATCGGGCTGGTAGCCGTCATTGATGATGCCGGTACCCACCTCGATCAACTGCCTCATCACGGCCTTGTCGCGGACGATCTCGGCATAAGCCACGATGTTGGCGGCGGAAGGTGTATTGGTGGCCAACTCGATCAGGTAAACGCCACCGGCAACCTGTTCCATCAGTCCCTGCGATTCGAACCATTCGCCCAGGGTGACCGCATCGTAGGGCCGACCCTTTTCTGCCAGCTCGCTGATCGCGCGATAGATCAACTGGTGGTCGCGACGATAGAAGTCACGATCCGTCAATTTGTCGTTGATCCTGTCGTAGGCCTCGGGCGCCAGCATCAACCCGCCCAGCACCGCCTGCTCGGCATCAATGGAGTGCGGTGGAACACGCAGGTGTTCGATACGACTGTCGGGGCGCGGGTCGGAACGGAAACCGGGACTGGCGGGCATGTGAATGCTTGGCTCCTGCGCTCAAGACATGTTGAAGTTGATTCCACCGTCCATGGTAGACCTGCCGGGGGTGCGCACGTTGCAGACAACTCTGTGGATAACAGGTGTACATCTCAAGCATTGAGATGTCGGCCCTGCCCGACCAAACATTGTGCCGTTTGCCAGTGTTGTGCCTGGACAAGGCAAAGTTGGGACGGAGCGGCAACAGCCAGTGACGCGCCGGGGCGCTAGTGTTCTTGCCATGCGCAGATCCACATCACGCCTGCCGTGCTTCGTTGCGCATGCCGACGCCGCCCAACCCCAAAAAGAACGGGCGCCGATGGGCGCCCGTTCGGTTACCGCGATGCCTGGAATAAATCAGGCTTCGGCTTCGACGATCACCTTGACGGTGGTCTCGACGTCGGCGTGCAGCTTGACCAGCACGTCGTACTCGCCGATGTTGCGCAGTGGACCTTCGCCCAGCACCACTTCGCTCTTTTCCAGCGGCAAACCAGCAGCGGTGAAGGCATCGGCGATGTCGCGCGGGCCTACCGAACCGAACAGCTTGCCTTCGGTCGACGCGTTGGCCTTCACGGTCACGCTGGCGCCTTCCAGCTTGGCGCTGCGGCCTTCGGCGTCGTCATGGATCGACTTGGCCTTGGCTTCGTATTCGGCACGCTTGGCTTCGAATTCGGCGACATTGGCCGCCGTGGCCGGAACGGCCTTGCCTTGCGGCACCAGGAAGTTGCGGCCGTAGCCAGGCTTGACCTTGACCTTGTCACCCAGGACACCCAGGTTGGTCACTTTCTGCAGAAGAATCAGTTCCATTTCATTGCTCCGTATTCGTTAGCGGCAGCCAGGCCACCGCAACGGTTGCTGTCCGAAGGGACGGGTTGGTGCAAGGAACGAGTGGAGAGAAACGAGGAACGAGTGAAAGCGGCAAAGCCTTGGCTCTTACTCGTTTCTCGTTCCTCAGGCCCAAAGGCCCACTCGTTCCTGCCTTTATCAGACGTCGTGGTTGTCGGTGTACGGGATCAGGGCCAAGAACCGCGCGCGCTTGACGGCGGTGGAGAGCTGGCGCTGGTAACGCGACTTGGTGCCGGTCACGCGGCTCGGAACGATCTTGCCGTTCTCGGTCAGGTACTGGCGCAGGGTGTTGAGATCCTTGTAATCGATCTCTTTCACGCCTTCGGCCGTGAACTTGCAGAACTTGCGGCGACGGAAGAATTTGGACATGGGTGTGCTCCTAGGATGCTTGCTCAGGCGGCTTCGGCGGTATCGGACTCGGCATCGTTGTCGACGCCCTCGCCCTCTTCGTCATCGCGACGACGGCGCTCGGAACGCTCCGGCTTGTCGTCCTTGCTCTTCATGATCAGGGACTGCTCGGTATCGGCGCCATCGCGCTTGATGACCAGGTGACGCAGCACTGCATCGTTGAAGCGGAAGCTTTCCACCAATTCATCAAGCACGGTCTGGCCGACTTCGATGTTGAACAGCACGTAGTGGGCCTTCACCAGGTTCTGGATGGAATAGGCCAGCTGACGGCGGCCCCAGTCTTCCAGACGGTGGATCTTGCCATCACCGTTTTCGATCATCGACTTGTAACGCTCGATCATCGCCGGCACTTGCTCGCTCTGGTCCGGATGGACCATGAACACGACTTCATAATGACGCATGGTTTTCTACCTTTCGGATGTGGGCCGGCCCCTGTACGGAACCGGTCTGGACAGCCCCCCGTCCGCCCGGTTGGGCGCGGTGGAGCAAGGGCCCCTGACGGCCAAGGCCGCAGGGAGCCGCTCATTATGCAGGATCAATGACTTAACCGCAAATTCCCGTACGGGACGGGATTCGGCACCCGGTGCAGCCGGACTCAGCCTATCTTCTTGAAGATAGGGGTGTTGCCGAGTTTTTCGATCTTCCCGCCCGCTTTCCTGAAAGCGGCGATATCGTGCTCGATGCGTTCCCGGGTGATATCCGTGGATTTCTTGCCTTGGGCGGCCTTGGCAAAGGACTTGGCCGTTGGAGTCTTGGGAGTGGTCACTTGGCTTCCTGAGGGGAGTGCCTGCCCAACCTACCCCACCCCGTGTAGAAAATCGTTGCCCGCCGGTGAATTGGCGGGCAAAAACCTCCCCTGCCCATGCGCCTGCTTGAAGTACCGGAGATCAGGGCTGACTGACCAGCGTCTCCCCCGACCGCTTCGAGAAGAGCTCGACCCGCCGGTTTGGCGCCAGGCAAGCCACCAGATCCGCACCGGCAACGCCAGCGCAATCCACTATCGGTTCCCGGCTCCCCCGGCCCTGGGCCGTGATGACATCGGCAGGCATGCCTTTCGTCAGCAAATAGTTCCGAACCGCCTGCGCACGCGCCTGGGCAAGGACGTCGTTAGCAGCTGCACTGCCTATCCGGTCGGCATGCCCCACAATATCAACGCGCTCAAGCCCATCCACGCCACCAAGCCGCCCCATGGCCTCGTCCAATGCGCGCCGGCCCAGGGGCGTGATGGCATCACTGCCGAAGGCAAACGTCGCATCGGCCGTGAGGATGGCCACACGTTCGGTGACCACGTCATGCCCGCTGGTGGTGATCGAGCCATAGAGAGTCTTGCGCAGCCCCGCATCGGGAGCACACTCACCGGGAAGCCAGCGGAACGCCTCTGCTTGCCCGCGGCTGTCAAACGACACCTTGAGCTGGCAGGTGACGACCCTGCCCTCGTGGCTGCGGAAGTTGAACAGATAATCCCACTCCCGCACACCGAACACGCCCTCGTTGAAATGCGGCGGTCCCACCAACTGGTACAGATGATCCTTGTTCATCTCGGTTGACAGCATCAGAACATTATCGACGTTGGGATACGACCCTCCTGCGAATCTTGCCTTCGCAGGATCCGGAAAACCGTTACCTGCTCCCGACCCAGGCGTGCTGGCACACCCTGCAATGCCGGCCAGAGCGAGCACCCCTATCGATGTCCACATGATGATTCCATGACTCTTGCGCATTTGAATTTCCCCTGTTGGCTACGGCTTTCACTCACATCCCGGCAGGGAACACGACATCACCACTGGATGCCTGCACCGACGGTGATGCCTACGTCCCGCGTGCTGTTGGTGGTGCCACTGAACTTGTAGACCCAACGTCCGCTTTCCGAAATCGTGGTGATGCCGACCGCCAATGCACCCTCGCTCTTGTAGCCGCTCACCGCCGCCGCCATCATGCTTTTACCCGGCATGTAAGCCTGCGGAAGACCTGCGACCGCCATGGCCGAAGCGACGCCCGCGCGATAACCACGATCCACGTCCCACAGGTCCGACTGCACCTGGCTCAAGCGCATGTTTGTGTATTCGTTGGACGTGTTGATCGCGTGTTGCACGCCAGCGTTGAGCTGGCCCACATTGACCGCATCAGTGGTGGCGGTGCCTGCGGCGACGTTGGTAACCCTGCGCTGGTTGCCGGCACTGCCCACCGATACGGTATTCGCCTGGTCGGCAACCGAACCCCGGCCAAGGGCAACTGCATTTTGCGCGGTCACCGAACTGCCTTGACCGATTGCCGTGCCGGAAGCGGCCGTCACCGTAGCCCCCTCACCGACTGCAACCGCATTCGTCGCACCTGCCGAAATGGCGGTATTCGCGCCTATCGCGGTGCCATTGTCCGCTAGTGCCCTGGCACTGCCGCCAATTACAATCGCTTGATCGCCAGCGGCATGGCTGCCCCCGCCGATAGCAACACCGTACAGGCCATCGCTCGATGCATTGGATCCTATCGCCACGCCACGCTGCTCATCCACCACGATGGCATCATCGGTACCGTCACGCACGCCATCGACGGCCACCAGCGAATCACGGTCGCCGCTTCCACCACCCGGGCCCGGCAAACCATCGATACGCTCGTTGACGTCATCGAGACTACGATCCAGTGCCGCCAGAGCATCACCGACGTTATCGTAGAAATTGCCCTGAATCATGTAGCTCGGCCCAAACACCGCCCCTAGCGGGTCTATCCTTACCCCGCCCCCGAAGTAAGCCATCACGCGTCCTAAATAGCCGTGCAATTGCGAGCCATTGATGGCCTGCAAGCTTGTGGCCGAAACCATTCCCGCGGCAAGGTTATCGATCACCGTGCCACTGGCACCTTGCAAGGTGATCCCTGCAAACGTGTTGTCGTCGTACTTCACCGCCAGCGCATCCAGATCGCCGATCTGGTTCTCGACGGCCCGCAATTGACCCATGTTCGCCGCATCCGTGTCGTCCACGCCATCGGCCACGCCACTCAAGCGCCGCGCAGCGCCCGCCACATTGGCAAAGCTCACTTCGGTGCCACCGGTATGGCCGGCCACGGTCACCCGCAAGGTTCCCGGATCCTGCCGTACCAACCCCTCGGTGCCCATCAACAGGTTGTTGATGTTGGTGGTATTGGTCACCACCCGGCCATCCAGGTTCTCCAGCGCCGAGCCCACATCGGTGTAGTTCACCGTCGTGCCCGTATCACTGCCGTCATCCAGTACATAGGTCGGGCCGGTCACTGCACCGGTTCCCGGATCGATACCTGCACCCCCGCCCAGCGCATCCACCACGGGCGACAACTGGCCCACGTTCACCGCTTCGTCATCGGCCACGCCTGCCGCCACGTTGGCCAAGGTGGTGCCTCCCACCCCGGCCAGCGTCGCGCGGCCATAGTCCGGATTGCCCGTACCGTCATCGTCGTACTTCACCGCAAAGGCATCGACGGCATCGACCTGGTTACCGATATTGCCCAAGACGTCATCGACGGCATCGAACGCATCCCCCACGTTGTTGTAGGTATCGCCCTGGATGATGTAGGTCGGGGCATTGATGGTGCCATTGATATTGACCGTCGAGCCGCCACCCAAATGGTTAGCCACCGACTGGCTGACACCGAACAGTTGCGCACCGTTGATGGCCTCGTCACTGGTGGCGCTCACCTCGCCTGCCGCCAGGTTCGAGATCACCGTGCCGCCCGTACCCTGCAGGGTGATACCGGCAAACGTGTTGTCGTCGTATTTCACCGCCAGTGCATCCAGATCACCGATCTGGTCCTCGACGGCCCGCAGTTGACCCATGTTCGCCGCATCCGTGTCGTCCACACCATCGGCCACGCCACTCAAGCGCCGCGCATCGCCATCCACGTTGGCAAAGCTCACTTCGGTACCGCCGGTATGGCCAGCCACAGTCACCCGCAGCGTTACCGGATCCTGCCGCACCAACCCCACAGTGCCCATCAACAGGTTGTTGATGTTGGTGGTATTGGTCACCACCCGGCCATCCAGGTTCTCCAGCGCCGAGCCCACGTCGGTGTAGTTCACCGTCGTGCCCGTATCACTGCCGTCATCCAGTACATAGGTCGGGCCGGTCACTGCACCGGTTCCCGGATCGATACCTGCACCCCCGCCCAGCGCATCCACCACGGGCGACAACTGGCCCACGTTCACTGCTTCGTCATCGGCCACGCCTGCCGCCACGTTGGCCAAGGTGGTGCCTCCCACCCCTGCCAGCGTCGCACGGCCATGGTCCGGATTGCCCGTGCCATCGTCGTCGTACTTCACTGCAAAGGCATCGGCATCGTTGGCCATGTCGGCCACTGCACGCAACTGGCGGACGTTCACGGCATCGGTATCGGCGGTACCACCCGCCACATGGGTGATCTGCCGTTCACCCGTAATGGTTGAGTCATCGGGATCGTAGGTACTGCCAACCGAAATGGCGCCGAGGCTGGATTGCACGGCGGTACCCGAGAACAACTCCGTGGCGCCGTTCATGCCCGCCCGGTTGGCCCGTGCACCAAAACCCAGTGCTACGCCACCCTCGCTGTTCGCTACGGACTCCGGCCCCAATGCAACACTGTTATTGCCAAACGACTGTGCCCAGAGACCGATCGCAATACTCGTGTCAGCGTTGGCCAACGATTGCTGGCCAATGGCAACACTCGCCACACCGAAGGTTTGCGCCCAATAGCCGAGTGCCGTGCTACCGGCAGCATGGGCCTGCGATTGTCGGCCTATCGCAGTAGCGGCATCCTGTCGTGCGGAAGCCTGATAGCCGATGACCAGTGCGCCGGTACCCGTGGAAATTGCATCGAAACCGGCAGCAAAACCCGCGATTCCGTTCGCCACAGTGCCTGGACCTATCGCGACGCTGTTGTTGCCCAGCGCCTGACTGGCACCCCAAGTCGAATTCACCTGGAAGTACTTGCTACCGGTCTCATAAAGATTGTTGATGTTGGTAGTGTTGGTCGACACCCGGCCATCCAGGTTCTCCAATGCCGAGCCCACGTCGGTGTAGGTCACCGTCGTGCCCGTATCACTGCCGTCATCCAGTACATAGGTCGGGCCGATCACTGCACCGGTTCCCGGATCGATACCTGCACCCCCGCCCAGCGCATCCACCACAGGCGACAACTGGCCCACGTTCACCGCTTCGTCATCGGCCACGCCTGCCGCCACGTTGGCCAAGGTGGTGCCTCCCACCCCGGCCAGCGTCGCGCGGCCATAGTCCGGATTGCCCGTGCCATCGTCGTCGTACTTCACCGCAAAGGCATCCACGGCATCGACCTGGTTGCCGATATTGCCCAGGACATCATCGACGGCATCGAACGCATCCCCCACGGTGTTGTAGGTATCGCCCTGGATGATGTAGGTCGGTGCATTGATGGTGCCATTGATATTGACCGTCGAGCCACCACCCAGATGGTTGGTCACCGACTGGCTGACACCGAACAGTTGCGCACCGTTGATGGCCTCGTCACTGGTGGCGCTCACCTCGCCCGCCGCCAGGTTCGAGATCACCGTGCCGCCTGCACCCTGCAGGGTGATGCTGTCGTAGTCAGGACTGCCGGTGCCATCGTCGTCGTACTTCACTGCGAAGGCACTGTCCGCATTCACCTCGGAAATCGCCCCCAGCATCTGCGCGACATTCACCGCATCAGTAGCCGCCGAACCGGCAGCAATATGCGTGATTTGCCTGAGCGCCCCTGACGATCCGACTGAAACCTCCCCCACCGAAGACTGTAACGCGGCCATGCCCGGCGCAATGTAACTGGCCTGCGTGCCACGCGCCGTTACCGATTCCGCGCCAAGTGCAACACTATTGGCATGGGTCGACCGTGCATTCACACCCAAGATGGTCTGGCGATCCGCGGTTCCGGTAGCGCCATGACCGATGACCACCGCGTTACCCAAGCGGCTTGCATAATCGCCATTGGGTCCGCCTGTCCAGCCCAAGGCAGCCGCCGTGGTGGTAGGCAGCGTATGACTTGCATTGGTGCCGAGTACCACCGTGTTGGAACCATTCGCTGCGGCACCATCGCCGATGATGATCTGATAGTTCTGCGCAGGACGAGTATCCCAAGTATAGGTGCCCAGCACACCATCGATGCAAACGCCGACCCCAAGTACCAATTCGCAATCAGGATTATTGAATTGCCCGGCATAATTCATGTTTGGAACAGTGATGTAGCTGCCTGACGTAGCCCGACCGATGATGGTGATGTGATCCGCAGGCCGATTGCCATTGAGATCCGCGACATGCGGAATCGTCAACAAATCCACGCCCAACAACGACACGGCCTGGAACGCGTAGTTGAAATTCTCCCGCGCAATGGTCATGCACTCATGGGGCAGGATCTCGCCACCACCCAGCAGGCCGCAGGACCGATAGGGGCCTCCCACCAGCAGGAAATTATTGAGATGCTGCACGAGTCCCGGCAGCGTTCCACCCGTCAGTCCGCCGGGATCGATCACCCCCATCGGCATGATGCCAATGGGTGCAGACAAGTCCGGCGAAGCAAATAACAAGCTCTCGATCCCAGCAGGCAACTGACTGGCATTGACAGCATCCTCCTGCTCCTGCAGGTGGCGCTCCAGCACTTCGGCGATCTCATCCGCACCGTCGGATGACGGCTCCCCGGTACCCGCCTGCTGTGCCAGCACATTGCCGGTGGTGAACAATCCCACGACCAGTGCAACGACAGCGGGCTTGGCAGCCAAGCCTGCACCTTTTTTCCCGTCCGACTTCGCCAGTTCGGATGCCACCACAAATGCGCCAAGCGCACAGTTCCAGACCTTGCGGAAAACCCTGTTCATTGCTCATCCCCCTGTTGCGGCTTACGGAAGAGGGAGTCAAGCGTGCTTGCCAAGGTCTGCCTTGGTCCCCTGCGGGCATAGACAGCCTGCTCCCCCTTGCATACGTCGCCGCATCGATTGCAACGACGCTGAGGAACACATAATCAGGAGAAAATTAAGTAGTGAATCAGATAATTCTCAAACTCGGGGCAAATCAGAATATTCTCAAATATCAAAATCAGCGATATCGCTATGACGTCATTCCATGCTCTCTCGCATAGGCATATAGCTGACTGTGATTATCCAGACCCAGTTTGCGCATTGCATCACTCTTTTGCCTGCTGATTGTTTTCACGCTACGTGAAAGGCGCCCCGCAATCTCGGTAACCGTCAAACCCTGAACAAACAGGCGCACCACTTCAGCCTCATGCGGGGAAAGCTTCCTGAGCAGGTTGTTGCCCTCGCCCGCGGCAAGCAAAGCACGAACCTCCTGACTCAGGTAGTGCTTGCCTGCCGCTGCGCTGCGGACCGCCTGCAGCAGTTCCGGTGTCGAAGACACCTTGTCCACCAACCCGTGGATTCCGGTTTCAAGCATGGCCTGGAGCAAGGCTGGATTCTCGATCATGGTCAAGACCACGACGCGCAATCCGGGATGCCTGCGATGCAGCATTTGCAGCAGAGGAATTCCATCGTAATCACGACCTTCCGGCGCCGGCATCGAAAAATCCGTCACGACGACATCGCAATTGTTTTCCCTGGCCAACAAATCCAGCAGCATCGGACCATTGTGGGCCTCACCGATGATGTGTATTTCCGGGCATTCCCTTTGCAACATGGCTCGAACGCCCACAAGCACGATCGCATGATCGTCAGCGATGATTACCCTGACCTTCGCCATCCACTTCCCCAGCAGCAAGAGACATTAATTCAACTCACGAATACGTCTTAACATTCCACAATAAAAGCAATCTTCTTATCTTTTTTATTCACTCCACCCCCGAAATGTAACGGATATCTCATATTTAACGCATGGCATGGGATAAAACTGGCATGGAAAATTTGTTGCATGCATTTTTCATTCAGGAACCGGAAGTTAATCCGGAGGCATGGAATGGGCAGTTACCGACACAGAAAATCAGTCACTCCACTCCACACATCCAAATACCGTAACGACAGTTATCCAGACTCAAGCCAGCTTGCCATGCTCTGCGGTAATCCCGCCGAGATCGAACAGCTGACGACCGCCTTCATCCATACGGCCCACACCGATCTCGTCCAGCTCGAGTTAGCCTCCCGCAGCGCCGACACACGGGCCACGGCATTGATCCTGCACAGGCTGCTCGGCGGTCTTTGCACGTTTGGAAACTCACCCGTGCTTGATCACGGACGCAGATGCCTGAAAGACATGACCAATGGGCAACTGTCTGCTGTCGACCCCATTTTTGCCGACCTGCAATGCAGACTGCATGACTTGATAGATCACGCATGCCACAAGTTGAGCCAGCTTTCCTATCCAGGGCACCCGGGGATCTCTGCAGGCCCTGCAGAATGTCCGTTCGGAAGTGAAGCCGGCCCATCATCTGGTCCGAACATCACTCACTGACACGCAAACCCGACCGGCATTGGCTTTATCCAATCCTGGGACGCAGGAACACGCTGCCGTCGAGTACGGGGATGCAAGCCATGACGCTGGCGGTGCCAACACCGTGGCCACGGGACACTGGCTGGCCCCGAAGCCATTGAATGGTCAGGAATAGATCCTAAACCTCGGCCGATACCGTGAAGCTCTCCCCGCAGCCGCATTCGGCCGTGGCATTCGGATTGCTGAAGATGAAGGTCTCGGACAGTCCCTGCTTGGCAAAGCCGATCTCGGTGCCATCCACCAGCGGCAGGCTGGTGGCATCCACGTAGATGCTGATGCCCTGGAACTCGAACACGGTGTCGCCCTCGCGCTGATCGCGCGCCAGGTCCGCCACATGGCCCCAGCCCGAACACCCGGTACGGGTCACCCCGAAACGCAACCCCAGCGCCCCCGGCGTCTGTTCGACGAACCGGCGGACACGATCGAGTGCAACTTCGGTCAGGGTGATGGCCATGCGAACCTCCTCTGCGGCATTGGCGATTATAGGGCGGGCAGCAGCGCCGGATGCGTGGCTCTTGCTAAACTCCGCGTTCCATTGATGAAGTCGGTTGGCGAAGGATTCAAGTCATGACGGTGGTAAGCGTCGAACATGCACTGGCAGGCCGGTTTCCGGCTGGCGGCGAAGTTACGGTCCGCGGCTGGGTACGCACCCGGCGCGACTCCAAGGCCGGCCTGAGCTTCGTCAACGTCAGTGACGGCTCCTGCTTCGCACCGATTCAGGTGGTGGCCCCCTCCACGCTGGACAACTATGAATCCGAGATCAAGCGGCTGACCGCCGGCTGTGCCGTGATTGCCACTGGCACCCTGGTGCCGTCGCAAGGCCAGGGGCAGAGCTTCGAGATCCAGGCCAGCGCCATCGAGGTGGTGGGCTGGGTGGACGACCCCGAGACCTACCCGATCCAACCCAAGGCCCACTCGCTGGAGTTCCTGCGCGAAGTGGCCCACCTGCGCCCGCGTACCAACCTGTTTGGCGCGGTCACCCGCATCCGCCATTGCCTGGCACAGGCAGCACACCGCTATTTCCACGAGAACGGCTTCTACTGGATCAATACCCCCATCGTCACCACCTCGGATGCCGAAGGCGCCGGGCAAATGTTCCGGGTCTCCACCCTGGACCTAGCCAATCTGCCGATCAAGGACGGCAAGATCGACTTCAGCCGCGACTTTTTCGGCAAGGAAGTGTTCCTGTCGGTTTCCGGGCAGCTGAACGTCGAGGCGTTCGCGCTGTCGATGAGCAAGGTCTACACCTTCGGCCCCACCTTCCGCG
>JBQGFJ010000374.1:0-4021 GCA_052040085.1 Pseudoxanthomonas sp. | reverse complement strand
ATCGCTGCGAGAATGACCTTCAACTGATCTTCCTCGCTCATGCCCTCCGGGAAGTCGTGACGCATGCCGACACTACCGAGGCGGGAAAAGGAAGGGTGGGAGCTGTCAGCGCACACGAGCCGCGCCAGATATGCCCGCTGCCCATCCGGTTTGCATGTCTCGATGGCATGTTCGACCGTCCTGCCGTACTGATCGTCTTCCACTGGCACGGAAGTCTCAGGCTCCTGCGCTTCTGCACGCAGGCATGCAACGGCTGGCAACACCAGCGACAAGAACAGAACCACGGCCTGTCGTTGCATGCGTGCCTCCCTCAGTTCAGGGCTGCCCTCACTTGCACCCTGTCAATTTGATCGCCTGGCCCTGGCGAACCGTGTAAGCCGGGGCGCGCAGATTGTTGGCGCTTGCCAGTTGTTGCAGGTTGCACTGGTAACGCTGTGCGATACGCCCCAGCGTTTCGCCCTTCGCCACGCGATGCGTGCGCGCAGGCGCAGGCTTCGGGGCCGCAACCGGAGCCGGCACTTCCAATGGGGTGGCATCGCCCACAGACACCACGCCTGAAGCGCGCATGATGGCCTGGCTGACATCCGCATTGATCAGCGTACGGGCAAGATCGGCACGTGGCCCTTGCACGCAATGGCGGTTGTAGAGGTTGGCGATCTTCGCATTCGCTTTAAGCACGGTGCCGGCCGGGATCCAGGCATCGGCCTGGTAGCGTGGATTCAAGTTGCGCAAGGTGCGCATATAGCCTTCGCGGGTACCGCCATTGCCCAGGCAGATGGTCAGTTCGTAGATGCTGGTTTCCTTCGCCAGCCGTACCACCGCGGGCCTGGCATCCACCTTGGGAAACTCAAGCCCGTACTGCGTGGGATGCAGGAACAGCCACGCCGCCGCGATCACCATGGGCACGTAGTCCTTGGTTTCAGCCGGGAACTGGTTGTAGACGGCCTCATCCCAAAAGCTGCGGCCCGGGAACTGGCGCATCACCCGCGCGGCACGGCCTTCGCCACCGTTGTAGGCAGCCAGGGCGAATTCGATGTTGTTGTTCAGTTCGTGCAAGCGCTCGTTGATGTATGCGGCACTGGCATCGCCGGAACCACGCGGATCGTAGCGGGTATCGAACCCGGTGCCATCCGGACCCAGCCCGAATCGGCGGCCAGTAGCCGGCATGAATTGCATGGGACCGGCTGCACCTGCGCGGGAGGTGGCATGTACCCGGCCGTTGGATTCCTTGGCCATGATCCCGAACAGCAGCGCTTCCGGCAGACCGTCGCGCTCCCAGTTGGGGGCAAGCTCCGGACGCATGTTCTGGTAGTTCTCGTAACTGGTGATCAGCGAGCTGCGCATGTCCGTCAGCCAGCGGCGGATGCCCGCCTGTACCGCCGGGTTGTATTCCACCATGCGGTCGAATGCATGCCGCTGGTCATTGAGCAACGTGGCTGCGCGCGCGGCTTCCGGGCCTTCCATGACTTGGCGCACGGTCGAATGGTCGGTGCCATCGTCCAGCAGGTCGACGACTTCATCCTCGCCATCCGAGGACTCGGCATCCGCCTTTTCCTTCAACAGGCGCTTGTAGCTGGCCAGCAAGGTGCTGGGATGGCAACCGCGCTGCTTGGCACAGGCGACCAGCACGTCTTCCATGTCCTCCAGCGCCTGGTTGCTTTCATCCACGCCCTTGGGATCGCTGTTGGCCACCAGCACCAGCGCGTCGCGGTAACGCTGCTCGGCCGTGGCCATGCGCTGATTGAGGGAATCGACGGCCGCCTGGTCTCGGGCCGAAACACGCTGAGCGAAGGCCTCGGGCGCAGCAAGCAGGAAAAAGGAAGCGGCCAGCAAGGGCCAGCGGAAGCTGCGGTCTGGTTGGAATGGCATCAGGATGAAGGATGTCGATTGAGCGGGTGAGGTTAGCCTTGGCCCCATGCCAGCGGCAAGGCCGATGATGCAGACCCGGCAGCGCGCGTTAAGTTCAGCCGTTAGAATTGGCCCATCAAAACGAGAGGCCCGTCATGGATTCGATTCTGCTTGGCAAAGGCGTCACCGATGACATCCCGGTCAACCTGAACCTGAAGTTCGGCAATCGCCATGGCCTGGTGGCCGGTGCCACCGGTACCGGCAAGACGGTGACCCTGATGACGCTGGCGGAAGGCTTTTCCCGTAGCGGCGTGCCGGTGTTCGTCGCTGACGTGAAGGGGGATGTGTCTGGCCTGGCAGTCGCCGGCGATGGCGGCGAGAAACTGCTGCAGCGCGCCCGTGACATCGGCATCGATGATTACGCGCCCGGTGGCAGCCCGGTGGTGTTCTGGGACCTGTACGGCAAATTAGGGCACCCGGTGCGCACCACGGTCAGCGAGATGGGCCCGACCCTGCTCTCGCGCATCCTGGAACTGAACGATACCCAGAGCGGCGTGCTGGACATCCTGTTCAAGCTGGCCGACGACCGCGGCCTGCTGTTGCTGGACCTGGACGATTTCCGCGCCCTGCTCGGCCTGATCGCCGCGGAACGCAAGGACATTTCCACCGAATACGGCCTGGTCAGCGCACCCTCCATTGCCGCCATCCAGCGCGCCCTGCTGCGGCTGGAGCAGGAAGGCGGCGAGAACTTCTTCGGCGAGCCGGCACTGGAGCTCTCGGACCTGATGCGCACCAATACGGATGGCCGCGGCGTGATCGGCATCCTCGCTGCCGACCAGTTGATCCTGAAACCGCGCCTGTATTCCAGCTTCCTGCTGTGGCTGTTGTCGGAACTGTTCGAGAACCTGCCGGAAGTCGGTGACCTGGACAAACCCAGGCTGGTCTTCGTGTTCGACGAAGCCCACCTGCTGTTCAACGATGCCCCGGCCGCATTGCAACAGCGCATCGAACAAGTGGTGCGCCTGATCCGCTCCAAGGGCGTGGGCGTATATTTCTGCTCGCAGTTCCCGGACGACGTGCCTTCCAACATCCTGGGCCAGTTGGGCAATCGTGTGCAGCACGCCTTGCGCGCGTACACGCCACGCGACCAGAAAGCCGTGAAGACGGCCGCCGAAACCTTCGTCCCCAATCCCAAGCTCGACGTGGCACGTGCCATTTCGCAGCTCGGCACCGGCGAGGCGCTGGTTTCCACCTTGCAGGAAAAGGGCATTCCCTCCGCCGTGCAACAGACGCTGATTTCCCCGCCGCGCTGCCGGATGGGGCCGGTTTCCGAAACCGAGCGCACGCAGATCCGCGCCGGTAGCCCGGTGGGCGGCAAGTACGACCAGGCGATCAATCGTGAATCGGCAGCCGAACTGCTGGCCAAGCGCACCGAGGAAACGCTGAAGAATTCCAATCCGCCCGCTGCCAAGACGGAAAAGGAAAGCGAGGACAGCGGCTTCGGCCAGGCCGTGAAGGATGCGGTGTTCGGCACCAAACGCCGCCAGGGCATGATCGAAACCATGGCCAAGCAGACTTCGCGCACTGTGGGCACCAAATTGGGCAACCAGATCATCCGCGGCATCCTGGGCGGCATTTTCGGCGGCAAGAAGTAAATCCCTCCCGGCAACCGTTCGACGATGTCCCGTTGGCGTCCCCCTGCAGAAAAAAGTACCGCGCTGATCACCCGCGAGGGCCACGCGCGTCTGAAGGCGGAACTGGATGACCTGTGGCGCGTGCGCCGGCCCGAGGTAGTGAAGGCGCTGGCCGCCGCAGCGGCCGAGGGCGACCGTTCGGAAAATGCCGAGTACACCTACCGCAAGAAGCAGCTGGGCGAGATCGACCGCCGCGTGCGTTACCTGACCAAACGCCTGGAAGCCCTGCGCGTGGTGGAGACGGTCCCTTCGGATCCCGAAGCGGTTTATTTCGGCGCCGTGGTGGAGCTGGAGAACATTGCCAGTGGCGAGGTTTCGCGTTATCGCATCGTCGGGCCGGACGAAACCGATGCCACGCGCGGCTACATCAGCATCGACTCGCCCCTGGCGCGCGCGCTGCTGAAAAAGCGGATCGACGATGAACTGGATGCGCAATTGCCGGGCGGCACTGCGCACTTTCTGATCGCCGATGTCACTTA
>JBQGFJ010000373.1:0-5977 GCA_052040085.1 Pseudoxanthomonas sp. | reverse complement strand
GAGCATTACATCCAGATGGGCATCGACGAAGGCGCGGAACTGGTGCTGGATGGCCGCGGCTTCTCGTTGCCCGGCCACGAAGCGGGCTTCTTCCTGGGCCCGACCCTGTTCGACCACGTCACTCCGGAAATGAAAACCTGGCACGAGGAAATCTTCGGGCCCGTCCTGCAAATCATGCGTGCGGAAACCTTCGAAGAAGCCATCAAGTTGCCGACGATCCACCAGTATGGCAACGGCGTGGCCATCTTCACCCGCAATGGCGATGCCGCGCGTGAATTCGCCGACCAGGTGGAAGTCGGCATGGTCGGCATCAACGTACCGATCCCGGTACCGGTTGCCTATCACAGCTTCGGCGGCTGGAAGCGCTCCGCCTTCGCCGACCTCAACCAGTACGGCATGGATGGCGTGCGCTTTTACACCCGTACCAAGGTCGTCACCCAGCGCTGGCCCAAGGGCGGCGCGGACCTATCCAACGCTTTCGTGATCCCGACCATGCAATAGCCCACCACCGCTTGCGGTTCCGATCCAAAACAAGGCGCGCGCCACGGTCCGCGCCAGATTCCCTGGGGAGGGAAACAGACAATGGCCAAGAGCCTGTTGAGATTTTTCGCGACCGGAGAAGACAGGCCTGCGATCAGCGACCAGCCGACCATCGATGCGATGTTCCGCAAGCATCGTTTCCGCGTCATGTTGGCGATCACGCTGGGCTATGGCCTGATCTACACCTGCCGGCTTGCCATCGGCGTGGTCAAGAAACCGTTGATCGACGAGGGCATCTTCACTCCGGTGGAACTTGGCATGATCGGCTCGGCGCTCTACTACGCCTACGCGATCGGCAAGCTGACCAATGGCTTCCTGGCCGACCACGCCAACATGAAGCGCTTCCTGGCGGTGTCGTTCCTGCTCACGGCCATCTGCAACTTCGCCATGGGCTGGATCACCACGGTGGGCCTGGCGGTGATGATCTGGGGATTGAATGGCTGGTTCCAGAGTTTCGGCGCCCCCGGCGGTGTGGTCGCGATGACCGCGTGGTTCTCCAACAAGGAACGTGGCCGGGCCTACGGCGTGTGGAGTACCGCGCACTCCATCGGTGAAGGCCTGACCTTCATCGGTGTCGGCACCCTGGTCGCAGTACTGGGTTGGCGCTGGGGTTATTTCGGCCCGGCCATCGTCGGCGTGATTGCCGCCGCCGGCATGTACTGGCTGGTACAGGACCGGCCACGCACGATGGGCCTGCCCACCGTCAACGACTGGAAGAACGACCACTACGATGAAAAACCCAAGCCCGGCATCAAGTCCGTGCTTGGCCTGCAACTTTCCATCCTCAAGATCCCGGCCATCTGGGTACTGTGCCTGTCCGCCGCGACAATCTACGTGACCCGTTACGCCATCAACTCGTGGGGCATCCTTTACCTGCAGGAAGACCGTGGGCTCTCGCTTCCCATGGCGGGCACCGTACTGATGATCAGCACGCTGGCAGGTATTGCCGGTGCCGTGTCCTACGGCTTCATTTCCGATCTGGTGTTCAAGGCACGCCGCCCGCCGACCAACCTGTTGTTCGCGATCCTCGAAATCGGTGGCCTGCTGATTTTCTTCTTCGGACCCAACACCCTGCCGGTGATGATCACGGGCATGGTGCTGTTCGGGCTGGGGTTGACCGGCCTGGTCACTTCGCTGGGCGGCCTGTTCGCGGTGGATATCGCACCCAAGCGCGTGGCCGGTGCGGCCATGGGCGTCATCGGCATCTTCAGCTATATCGGCGCCGGCGTGCAGGAATACGTGTCGGGCCAGTTGATCCAGCAGAACATGACCATGGTGGGTGACGAGCGAGTCTATGACTTCGGCCCGGTCATCTGGTTCTGGGTAGGTGCATCGGTACTGTCGATGCTGCTGGCCGCCAGCCTGTGGAAGACCAAACTGCGAGACTGATGATGATCGATGCCTCCGATGAACTGAAAGCCATGATCGATGCCGCGCATGCGGCGGGCAAAGGCTTGCTGCAACGTTACTCGCAACTGTCGGAACTGATCGTGCAGACCAAGGCCGGGCCCACCGACCTGGTCTCCATCGCCGACCAGGAAGCCGAGAACACCGCGCGTGCACTGCTGTCGAAGGCACGCCCCTCCTATGCCTTCCTTGGCGAGGAAGGTGGCATCGGCGGCGGCAACGACACCTCGCAGAGCTGGATTGTGGATCCGCTGGATGGCACCACCAACTTCCTGTTCGGTTGCCCGCTATGGGGCGTCAACATCGCGCTGGCACGCGAGGGCCGCGTGGTGGCCGGCGTCACCTACCTGCCCGTCCTGGAAGAGCTGTACGTGGCCGAGCAAGGCAAGGGCAGTTGGTTGAATGGCCGTCGCATCCATGTCTCCACGCGTGCCTCCCTCATCAGCAGCGTGCTTGCCTGTGGCATTCCGTTCGCCGACAAGCCGGACCACCCGGTGTTCGCCCTGGAAATGGCATTGCTCAGTGCGGAAGTAGCCGGCATCCGGCGCACCGGTGCATGTGCGGTGGACATGGCCTGGGTCGCCGCTGGCCGCTGGGATGCCTACTGGGAGCGTGCACTCAATGCCTGGGACATGGCGCCCGGCGTGATCCTGGTGGAGGAGGCGGGCGGCACCGCCAGCTCGGTGACCGGCGGCGCCCTCGACATCGGCGGCGGCAATGTCTGCGTCAGCAACGGCGCGATCCACGCCGCATTGATGGAAAAGCTCAACCTCGCACTGCAGGAAACCGCATGAAACTGCGCCGACGCACCTTCCTTGCCGCGTCTGGACTGGCCGGCCTGTTCGCCGCCCTGCCCAAGGCCTTCGCGGAAGTACTGGGTTATCCGCGTGCCTTGCAGGGACCGATGCTGGGGGCGCCCGGCCCGGATCATCTCTCGGTATGGGTACGTGCCAGTGGCGCATTCGAGGTCCGGCTGGAAGTGGCCAGCGACCGCGAATTCAAGCACATCGTGCACACCACGGCGGCCACGGCCAAAGCGGAAGATGATGGTTGCCTGGTGCTGCGCGCGGATGGCCTTCAACCGGATACCGGGTACTGGTACCGGTTGAAGTACAACGGCGAAGAAGACCGCTTCCAGTATTTGCCACACCGCGCACGTACCGCCCCGCAAGGTAATGCCGCATTCCGGGTGGCGTTCGGCTCCTGCTGCCGGATCCAGTACGACCCCCACCAACGCATCTGGAACACGGTGCGTGCACTGGAACCGGACATGTTCCTGTGGCTGGGCGACAACATCTATGCCGACAGCGACCAGGCCGCCACGTTGACGGACCTGTACGCACGCGGACGCGTCGTGCCCAGCCTGGAGCCATTCCTGCGCTCGGTGCCACAACTCGCCACTTGGGACGATCACGATTTCGGCTTCAATGATTCCGATGGCCGCAGTCCCTTCAAGCAAGAGTCACTGCGCATTTTCAAGCGCTTCTGGGCCAATCCCGGCTACGGCGAGGCGGACAATCCCGGCGTCTATTTCAAGCAGCACTATGGTGGCGTCGACTTCTTCGTGCTGGATGGGCGCTATCACCGCGATCCAACCGAGCGGCCGGACAACGCCGGCAAAACCATGCTGGGCACGCGCCAGAAGGCCTGGCTGAAACGTGAACTCAAGCGCAGCACCACGCCGTTCAAGGTCCTGGCCATCGGCGGCGGCTGGTCTTCAGCCGAGAACGAAAAAGGCGGCGATTCCTGGGCCGTGTACATGGCCGAACGCAACGAGATCTTCGACTTCATACGCGACGAAGGTATCGGCGGCGTGGTCTGCATCTCCGGCGATTCGCACATGGGCGAACTCAACTGCATTCCGTGGTCGGAACGCGGCGGCTACGACATCTACGACTTCTGCTCGTCACCGCTGGCGCAACTGCCCGCGGCCAAGCACACGCGCCAGGTGCCGGAAGTGCGCGTGCGCGACGTGTGGACGCGCACCGTCAATGCCGGGCTGATGCGCTTCGACCTGACCGGGGACACCCCCACGCTCACCTATACCCTGCACGACGACATGGGGGAAGCCGTCTGGGATCCCCTGGTGCTGACACCCGACGATCTGCGCAACGGCGTGCGCACCTGGGACAGCAAGTCGGATCCGGCGGAGCTGAAACGACTGGAGCGCTTCCGGGCCGGTGGTGGCTACTACGGTTTCGATCCACCCGAAGGATGGCCGGACAAGCCCTACTACGGTCGCGAATGACCCCCCATGCCGTGCGCCGCGGGAGACAGCCCAGGGCTGACGACGCACGACATGGGGGCGTCTCCCGGAAAGTCTGCGCCCCCTGCATTGACGGTTGCCCATGCCTTCCTGTCAGCGGACTGTCAGCCTTGCAGCGGCACCATGCCGGCCATGAACAAATCATCCCTGCTCGCCACCGTCCTCGTCATCCCGCTTGCCCTTGCAGGCACCATCACCGGCCTGGCCGTCCCTCCTGCATACGCTGGCAAGGACGACCAGATCGAAGCCCGCGAACTCCTGAAGCGCGGCGAGATACTGCCCTTGGGCCGGATCCTGCAAATCGTGCAGGAACGCGTTCCCGGCGATATCATCGAAGTCGAACTCGACCGCAGCGACAAGCACGGTTGGGAGTACGAAGTAAAAGTGCTCGCGGCCAATGGCCGCGTGCTTGAAGTGGACGTGAATGCGCGCACCGGCGTGATCCGGAAAATCGAGGACGACTGATGCGTTGCCTGATCGTCGAAGACGATCCCGATATCCAGACCGATCTCCGGCGCGCCCTGGAAGCCTCCGGCTTTACCGTCGATGCCGCCGGGGATGGCGAGAGTGCCTGGTACCTGGGCGACGTGGAGGAATTCGACGCCGTGGTGCTGGACCTGGGCCTGCCGCGGCTGGACGGACTTTCGGTCTTGCGCCGCTGGCGCTCGGCCGGCCGCACCTTCCCCGTGATCATATTGTCCGCACGCGGTGACTGGACCGAAAAGGTCGAAGGCATCGAAGCCGGTGCGGACGACTACATGGGCAAGCCCTTCCAGACCGGCGAGCTGATCGCGCGCGTGCGCGGACTGGTCCGGCGCGGCGCGGGACTGGCCAGCAACATCGTAGCCATCGGCAAACTGCGGCTGGACACCACGCGCATGAGCGCGACCTTCGATGGCGTACCCGCGCACTTGTCCCCATTGGAATTCCGCCTGCTCGACTGCCTTGCACACCAGCCGGGACGCACCCTGTCCGCCGGTGAACTGGCCGAACGCCTGTACGGCGTGGCCGACTCGGGTGATACCAATGCCATCGAGGCCATCGTTGCGCGGCTGAGGCGCAAGTTCGGTGCCGACATCATCCTGACCCGGCGCGGCTTCGGCTACCTGCTGGGACAGGACGCGTGATCGGCCGCATCACGCACTCGTTGCACTGGCGTCTGCTGGCAGGCGCCGCCGCCGCCATCATGCTGGCCCTGTGCGCGGCCTGGCTGTTCATGACGCTGCTGTTCGAACGCCATCTGGAACGACGGCTGGAAAGCGAGCTGACCCGCGACGGACTGCGCCTGGTCGCCGCGCTTTCCCTTACCGCCAACGGCTCACCCGCCATCGATCCAGCGCCCATGGATCCGCGCCTGCAAACCCCTGCCGGTGGTTACTACTGGCAGGTCTCGAGCCATGCAGGTTCGACACGCTCGCGTTCGCTCTGGGATGCCGACATGCCGGCACCCGGCGACCCGCCTTCCAACGACTGGCGCCTCCGCCACGCGGCCGGACCTTACGGCGGAACGATTTCCGTGGTCGAACGCGTGGTCAGGCCCGATGCCAAAGGCCCCGACGTCCTGGTGCAACTGGCCCAGGATCGCGCGCCGCTGACCGCCGCGCGTGACGAATTCGGCCGCGAGCTTGCCTTGTTCCTGCTGGCCCTGTGGCTGGTGCTGTCACTGGCGGCATGGTTGCAGGTCCGGCTGGGGCTGCGTCCGCTGGCGCATATCCGCAGCGATCTTGCCGCCTTGCGCGACAGCGCCAGCGCGCGCTTGCCGGA
>JBQGFJ010000372.1:0-2210 GCA_052040085.1 Pseudoxanthomonas sp. | reverse complement strand
TCGAACAGTTGCCCGTCGCGCACCGCCGGCATCGCCGCCCAGCCCGGCCGCGCGGCGACGCGCTCGGGGCGGAAGCGCTTGCCGCACCAGGAGCCAAGGATGATGTCCGGCGCGCGCCGCACCACCTCGTCGCCGTTGGCCAGGATCCGCGCCTTGGCCAGCGGCTGCACCGACAGTTCCGGGAACACGTCCTCGCCGCCGGCGATGCCCACCAGTTCGGCCACCCAGCGGATACCGGTGATCGGCGGCTCGTCCCATTCTTCGAAATACACGCGTGGCCGTTGCGGCAAACCGGCCGATGCCGCTTCGATGTCGTCCAGTCCACGCTGGAGTACATCGGCATAGTCGTTCGCACGCTGCGGCACGCCGACCAATGCGCCCAATCGGCGCACGTAATCCAGGATGCCTTCCACGCTGCGGTGGTTGGCGATCCAGACTTCCACGCCCTGCCGCACCAGTTCGGCGGCGATATCGGCCTGGATGTCGGAAAAACCAATAGCCAGGTCCGGTTGCAGCTTGAGGATTTCACCGATCTTGGCACTGGTGAAAGCGCTGACCTTGGGCTTCTCCTTGCGCGCCCGTGGCGGACGCACGGTGAAGCCGCTGATGCCGATGATGCGATCCTGCTCACCCAATGCGTAGAGCGTCTCGGTGGGCTCTTCGGTCAGGCAGACGATACGGCGCGGACCGGTCATGGCGCTGCCCCCTTCATGGGAAGCGTCACGGGAACAGCATGCGCTTGGTCCAGTGGCCGGCCGCGTCACGCTGGTAATTCCAGCGCTCGTGCAGTCGGAATCCTGCGCCGTACCAGAACTCGATGGCCTCAGGCACCACGCGATAGCCGCCCCACCCTGCGGGTCGCGGCACGGATCTGTCCTTGAATTCGGCTTCCACCTGTGCCAGGCGGCTTTCGAAGGTTTCGCGTGAATCCAGGGTCTGTGACTGCTGCGAGGCCCAGGCACCCAACTGGCTCAGGCGCGGACGCGAGTCGAAGTAGGCATCGGCCTCCGCGCCGGACACTCGCTCCACCACGCCTTCGATGCGCACCTGGATACCGGCTTCACGCAGGGTGCGCCACAGGAACAGCAGGGCGGCGTGCGGATTGCCCGCCAGTTCGCGGCCCTTGCGACTGCCTTCATGGGTGTAGAACACGAAGCCGGCTTCATCAAAGGACTTGAGCAGTACCGCGCGCGCGGAAGGCCGGCCATCGGGCGTGGACGTGGCCAGCGTCATGGCGGTGGCTTCGGGTTCGTTGCTGGCCTTGGCCTCGTCAAACAACTGGGCGAAGGTGGACAGGGCTTCGGCGTACAAATCGGTCATGTGGGCACACACTCGGGACGTGATGCCGCAGGCCACGGCATCCAGTGCAGTATTGTCGCGCGATGACACGCCCCCTGCACGCTTCCAGTCCGCCCGGCTTCGCCGGCGATTTCGTCGAGACCATGCTTGGGCATGCGCTGGACGCTCGCGTCGGTACCGGCGCACCGGTTTTCGGCATCACCGGTCTGCAGGGCAGCGGCAAATCCACTCTGGCAGCGCAGATCGCGGACACCGCTGCACGACGCGGCCTGCGCACCGCTCTGCTGTCCATCGATGATGTCTACCTGCCGCAAGCAGAGCGCAGGCAGCTCGCACACGACGTGCATCCCTTGTTGGCAACCCGTGGACCCCCCGGGACACATGACGTGGCCCTGGCGCTGGACGTGCTGGACGCGCTGCGTGCAGGTCGCAACACCTCACTGTCGCGCTTCGACAAGCTGGCGGATGAGCGCCTGCCAACCGCGCAATGGCCGCGCATTCACGGGCCGGTGGATCTGGTGATCCTGGAGGGCTGGTTCCTGGGAACGCCTGCCGAAGACGATGCCGCCCTGGAAATGCCGATCAACGCGCTGGAGCGCGACGAGGACACGGATGGCACCTGGCGCCGCTGGTGCAACGAGGCACTGGCACGCGACTATCCCGCGCTCTGGGACCGCATCGACAGACTGCTGTTCCTGCAGCCACCCGGTTTCGACATCGTGCCGGACTGGCGCTGGCAGCAAGAGCGCCAACTGCAATCGACCAGCTCGTCATCTCCCGGAATGGATCAGGTGCAGGTCGGACGCTTCGTGCAGCATTTCGAACGCATCAGCAAGCAGGCATTGCGCACGCTGCCGGGCATCGCGGACATGACCATCGCACTGGATGCCGATCGCAAACCGGTGCGATAA
>JBQGFJ010000371.1:0-4067 GCA_052040085.1 Pseudoxanthomonas sp. | reverse complement strand
CACGGTATGGAACAGGTTATCGTGGCTCGCGGGTTTGTCCGCCCGTTGCCTGGCACACCGCATATCGATACCCGCACTGTCCTGCATGCCTTTCGAGAACCATGCCAGCATGGGTACCTTGATCTGGGTATCCGGCGCAATCGCATAGGGAAACCCGTGCAGGTAAAGATTGCCCTCGCCAAGCGACTCGCCATGGTCCGAAACATAGATCAACGCGGTATCGTGGGATTCGTCCTGCTCAAGCATCCCGATGGCCTTGGCAAGGAAGTCGTCGGTTGCCAGGATGGCATTGTCGTACGCATTGACGATTTCCTCCCGGCTGCAGTTGCCCAGCTCCGCACTCCTGCAATCAGGAACAAAGTGCCTGAAGGAAGGCGGGTAGCGCTTGTAATAGCTGGGACCGTGGTTACCAAGCTGATGAAGCACCACCACTGCATTCCCCGGATTCTCATCGATGGCGCCATGCAATCCTTGCAACATCACTTCATCCCGGCAGCCCTGTCCATCGCACAGCGGGCCCGCATGCGCCGCATGGAAGGACTCGAATGCCAGCCCTTCACATACTCCCTTGCAACCGGCCTGGTTGTCGCGCCAGAACACCTTTATGCCCGCATGATCCAGTACGTGCAGCAGCGACTCGGAACTCTTGATCCTGGCCTGGTCGTAGTTTCGCCTTCCCATGGCCGAAAACATGCATGGAACCGAAACCTCGGTATTGGAACCACAAGCCGTGACATCCTTGAAGTTCACCACGTCCAGTGTTGACAACCGGGGCGTTGTTTGTCGCGGATAGCCGTTCAACCCCCAATTCTGGGCGCGCACCGTCTCCCCGACCACGATGACCAGGAAACGCGGCTTGGTCGACGGCTCATGGGCCACCAAGCGTGCATCCGCCCCCACCACGTGGCGTGGCGCATTGGCGACGCGGGCGTCTTCACCCAGCACCCTGGCAAGCGATACAAGATAATTTCCGGGCGCAACCAGATAGCGAAGCGATCTCTCGTTCCGCATCAATGATGACAGGCCATCAAAACTCACCACCAGCGCCACTGCCGTCAAGGCCACCGCAGACAGCAGGAACATCATGCGACGTACCAGGCTTTGCTTCCAGGCATAGGTCTTGATCCGTATCCACCCCACCAGGATGGCCGGCACGACACCCATCAAGGTGATGGAAAGTACCAACCCAGGCGTCAGCAACTCAGATGCCTCCGCCGTGTCGGTGCGCAACACGTTGCGGATCATGCCCGGATCCAGGTACACCGCATAATGCTCCGCGAAATAAGCGGCGGTGGCCGTCGTCACCAGTAACAGCGCGAGCAGCGGCTTCACCGTCCAGCGATTCAGCACACAACCCAGCAAGATGGCGTGCAGGCCGGCAATTGCCAAAGCGGCGCTGGCAAGCAATCGCCAGCTGCCAGGCTCACCCAATGCTCCTGAATTCCTGATGCCTTCCCAGAAGGCACCGTTCGCCGTCACAACGAAGTACGCACTCGTGATGATGATCAACCCCTCCACGCTGACGGAAGGCCTTGGCCATCCACGCAAGGGACGGGTGCCCGACCGTGCGGGCACCTGTTCCTCCGCGCCGGGTGCTTCATCTTTCGATTCCGGATTGTTCCCCTGCCTTCCCCGCCTTTTACGGCCGGTCATGCAGAGCCTGCCTGCCCCTGCCCGGGACCCAGCTTGCTTCGCGGATTGATGTCCAGATAAAGACTGTATGCCGCAGTAAAGGCCGGCAAGAGGTTTTGCAACACACCCACTGCATCCTGTTTGCTCGAGAACAGGAAGTACGACAGCGCCATCACGCTGCCAGCCAGGCTCAAATACCAGAACAGGCGCGGTATCACCGGCCTGCCTGCACGCCGGGTCGCCAGGAATTGCACGATCCAGCGGGCACCGAACATCATGGCTCCCAGGATACCGATGATCTTCCAGGGCGTGATGACCACGCCTGTCCATGCCAGCCACTCGATGGGGGTATTCATGGTTCCACCCCGCTGACGGCCTGGCTGTCGGCACGGACATGGCGCTGTATTAGCCACGCCACGCCCAACAGGTCCCTGATACCCACCCATGCGCGTCCCAGGTTCGTGTACTTGGAACGTCCTTCGCCGCGCGGGCGATGGTCGACCGGAACACTCACCGTCCGCCAACCCGCCCGCTGGACCAGCGCCGGCAGATAACGATGCATGTGGTTGAACGCAGGGAGGGCCAGGAACAATTCACGCTCGAAAAGCTTGATGCCACAGCCCGTATCCGGCGTTCCATCCTTCAGCAGGGCGCGGCGGATCCGATTGGCCAGCCGGGAAGCGACGCGCTTGCCCGAATCATCATTGCGCTTGACGCGCCACCCCGCCATGAGCCGCACGTCCTGCGGGGAACGCTGCAACTCGGCCACCAGGCCCGGGATATCCGCCGGATTATTCTGCCCATCGCCATCCAGCGTCACCACCCAGGCATGACGGGCATTGCGGACCGCCGTCAGCAATGCGACGCTTTGCCCACTGCAGGCTTCGTGCCGGAATGCACGCAACTCCGGCATGGCTTTCAGCAGGTTGCGCAATACATCAGCCGTGCCATCGCGCGAACCGTCATCCACGCAGACGATTTCGAATTCGATTCGCCCACGCAACACTCCACATACTTCATTCAACAGGGCTTCGATGTTCCCTGCCTCGTCATGGGCGGGTATCACCACGGACAGCGAATCGAGCACAGGGCGTCCCTTGGTCAACACCATCGCAAGGGAATTCGAACTATTCATGGCAACACCTCCGTCTCCTGGATATCCACATGTCGTGGGGGAACGAGCCACCAAGTGCGTCGATTCGCCACGCCCATGTCAATCAAACCCGTTCCCTGCATTTCTTCCGGAATCGCCGAGTCCACCACAAGCAACCATCGCGCTTCCGGCACTCGTGCCTGCCAGTCCAGGGCGCTTTCAAGTTGCTGCTGTTCCGACCTGCGGAAGCCGAATTCCGTCGTCGGCAACTGGCTCATCAACAGCTGCTGCTCCCGCCAACCCACCAGGCCAAGTTCTGCCTGCGGACCGATCCTCTCCGATACGGCTCGCATCAAGCCACGCGATGAACTCGAATCATTCAGCACAACCGCGCCAAGCAAGCCAAGTACGATCCACATGCCGGCAAGGCCAACGATGGCACCGGACACGACGCGCCCCCACATCCCCGCGACTGCTCCAAGTGCCACCGGAATCGACATGGCGAGCACCAGCCATGCCACGCCTTCGTCAGCCGATGAAAGTCCCCTGGAGACCAGGAAGCGTTGCTCGAAGCCCGGATCGGACAGCACCATGGCCACTCCCCCCAGCACAAGCACGGCCGCCAGGACCACCATGAACAACAGCAGTGCCAGCCGGGGCCCACCACGCCTCAGCAGCCCTGGCAGCAATGGCGCAAACGCAAGGCAAAGCAGCGGGAGCGCCGGCAGGATGTACATGTCGCGTTTGCCGGTCGGGATCGAGAAGAACAGCACGATCAACAACCAGCCTCCCAGCAGCAACAGGTAGCGCGCATCGCCACGCTGTATTCGTCGCTTCCAAGGCATGACCGCCCAAGGCATTGCCAGCATCAATGGCAACCACATGGTGGCCATCACGCCCACGAAGTACCAAGGGGACTTGATGTGGGTCCAGGATTCAGCGTAACGATCCACGGTCTGCCGGAACAGGATGTCGTGCGCATAGGCTGTGTGCTCCGGGGTGGGCGCCGTGTATACGGCAGCCAACATGGGCACCAACCACAACGAGATTGCCAGCAACAGCGCCAACGGCCCAAACCAGGCTTTCCGGCTTCGCCACCACCCGGAGGACAGCCCCCATGGGGGCATGGTCGCCGCCAAGGCGGGGACCAGGACGAACAAGGCCACCACGCCTACTCCCTTTGTGATGACGCCCAGCCCTGCCGCAAACCAGCCCAACACCCACATCTTCCAATCAGGCCCGCGCAGGATGTGCCGCAACAGGCCGTAATGGGCAAGCGTGATCCATGCAATCACCACGGGCTCGATCTGGGCACGTTTCATTTGCATGGTGACGTGCAAGG
>JBQGFJ010000370.1:0-12970 GCA_052040085.1 Pseudoxanthomonas sp. | reverse complement strand
CGGTTTCGGACACGAATTCCAGCATGCGGGTGATGCCGCCTTCGTAGAACAGGTCCACGATCAGCTTCAGTTCGTGCAGTACTTCGTAGTAGGCGATTTCCGGCTGGTAGCCGGCTTCCACCAGGGTTTCGAAACCTGCTTGCACCAGCGAGGAGGCGCCACCGCACAGCACGGCCTGTTCGCCGAACAGATCGGTTTCGGTTTCTTCCTTGAAGGTGGTCTTGATGATATTGGCGCGGGCGCCGCCCAGGCCGCCGGCATACGCCAGTGCGAACTGCTCGGCCTTGCCGCTCTTGTCCTGGTAGATGGCGTAGATGCAGGGCACGCCGCGGCCGATTTCGTATTCACGGCGAACCAGCGCGCCCGGGCCCTTCGGTGCGACCAGTACCACGTCCAGGTCTTCGCGCGGCTTGATCATGTCGAAGTGCACGTTCAGGCCATGCGCGAACAACAGCACCGCGCCCTGCTTCAGGTTGGGGGCCAGCACGTCTTCGTACAGTTTCTTCTGCACCATGTCCGGCGTCAGCACGGCCACCAGGTCGGCGTCCTTCACGGCATCGGCGGGTGCCTTCACGATGAAACCATCGGCCTTGGCTTTGGCTTCGGTCGGGCCGCCCGGGCGCAGGCCCACGATGACGTCGAAGCCGGAATCGCGCAGGTTCAGCGCATGTGCGCGCCCTTGGCTGCCGTAGCCGACGATGGCGATGCTGGGCTGGGGGAGGGAGTTGGCGGCGTTGGTCATGGTGTGCGATTCCGTGATGGGTAAGCGGGTGGAAGTGAAAGGGGTTTCAGAAAATGAAAAACCCCGCACCTTGCGGCGCGGGGTTCAGAATTCGGCGTTGTGTTTCGTTTACGCGCCGCTTCGTCCCGCACCTGTTGGCGAGGTAATGAGGACGAGTACAAGGAGCGATGCCGCGGCGATGGCCGCAGTGGAATCGTCCGTCGTTGGCGTGTGGCGTTGCAGCATGCGGCGTAGAGAAACACGCGCCAGCAAGGCTTGTCAAGCAAATCCCCCGCCTTGTCGACCATAGGATGATAACGAGTGAAACCGTTGCAAATGAAACAGTGAAAACACCGCAAAATCACGCCCTTTCCTGCTGTCGCGACCTACGCGCTTTACCCCATGCCCGATTACCGTTCCAAGACTTCCACCCACGGCCGCAACATGGCCGGTGCCCGTGCCCTGTGGCGTGCCACCGGCATGAAGGATGGCGATTTCCACAAGCCCATCATTGCCATCGCCAACTCCTTCACCCAGTTCGTCCCCGGCCATGTGCATCTGAAGGACATGGGGCAATTGGTAGCCCGTGAAATCGAACGCGTCGGCGGCGTGGCCAAGGAGTTCAACACCATTGCCGTGGATGACGGCATCGCGATGGGCCATGACGGCATGCTGTATTCGCTGCCCAGCCGCGAGATCATTGCCGACGCAGTGGAGTACATGGTCAACGCACACTGTGCCGATGCGCTGGTGTGCATTTCCAACTGCGACAAGATCACGCCCGGCATGCTGATGGCGGCATTGCGCCTGAACATCCCGGTGGTATTCGTTTCCGGCGGGCCGATGGAAGCAGGCAAGACCCGGCTGGCCGATGGGAGTGCGGCCGAGCACAAGCTCGACCTGATCGATGCCATGGTGATGGCGGCCGACCCGAATGCCTCCGACGAACAGGTTGCCGCGGTCGAACGCAGTGCTTGCCCGACCTGCGGTTCGTGCAGCGGCATGTTCACTGCCAATTCGATGAATTGCCTGACCGAAGCGCTGGGCCTGTCGTTGCCGGGCAACGGCACCGTGCTGGCCACGCATGCCGACCGCGAGGATCTGTTCAAGCGTGCCGGCGTAACCGCCGTCGAACTGTGTCATCGCTGGTATGGCGCGGAAGACCCGACCGCGTTGCCGCGCGGCATCGCCACGTTCGAGGCCTTCGAAAACGCGATGATGCTGGACATCGCCATGGGCGGTTCCACCAACACCATCCTGCATCTGCTGGCGGCAGCGCAGGAAGGCGAGGTGCCATTCGATATGCGGGATATCGATCGCCTGTCACGGCGCGTGCCGCAGTTGTGCAAGGTGGCCCCGAACACGCAGAAGTACCACATCGAGGATGTGCACCGCGCTGGCGGCATCATGGGCATCCTCGGCGAGCTCGCGCGTGGCGGCTTGCTGCATACCAATGTCGCTACCGTGCATGCAAGGACATTGGGCGAGGCCATCGCGAAGTGGGATATCAGCCAGAACGATGACGAGCGCATCGCCACGTTCTTCAAGGCCGGTCCAGCTGGAATTCCCACACAGGTGGCTTTCAGCCAGTCCACGCGCTGGCCGACCCTGGATGCGGATCGTGCCGAAGGCTGCATCCGCAGCGTCGAGCATGCCTATTCACAAGAAGGCGGGCTTGCAGTGCTGTACGGCAACCTGGCCGTCGATGGCTGCGTGGTGAAGACCGCGGGCGTGGATGAATCCATTCATGTATTCGAGGGCAATGCGCGCGTGTACGAAAGCCAGGATGCGGCCGTGACCGGCATCCTCAGTGACGAGGTGAAAGCGGGCGACGTGGTGGTGATCCGCTACGAAGGTCCGAAGGGTGGCCCGGGCATGCAGGAAATGCTGTATCCCACCAGTTACCTGAAATCGAAAGGACTGGGCAAGCAGTGCGCGCTGCTGACCGATGGCCGTTTCTCTGGCGGCACCTCCGGACTTTCCATCGGCCATGCCTCGCCGGAAGCGGCAGCAGGCGGTGGCATCGGCCTGGTGCGCGATGGCGACCGCATTCGCATCGATATCCCGCAGCGCTCCATCAACTTGCTGGTATCGGATGAGGAGTTGGCTGCGCGCCATGCGGAACAAGCGGCGAAGGGGTGGAAACCAACCCATCCGCGCACGCGCAAGGTCAGCACGGCTTTGAAGGCCTATGCCTTGTTGGCAACCAGTGCCGACAAGGGTGCGGTGCGTGATCGTGCGTTGTTGGATGACTGAGCTGCGAGATTGTGTTGCGAGTGTTGCGTTTGGCATAACGTAATCCACGGTATCTATGCCGTTTCGGTGGGTACTGACTGCGGTTGCCGTGGGCTACCCTCCGGGTATCTGGGAGGAGCCACACATGCAAGAACAAATGAAGACGCGCGGCTGGAAGGCCGTGCTGGGTGGGATGGCTTTGGCGGGCGTGCTGGCAGCGTGCTCCGGGGGCACGGGCAAGCCGGACGCAACGGCAGAAGCAGCGACGGATACGTCGGCAGCTTCGGTGAATGATGGTTTCGTCCGCGTGGAAGGTACGCATTTCGTGCTGGATGGCAAGCCTTATCGCTTTGCTGGTGCCAACTTCTGGTACGGAGCCTATCTCGGCGCGCCGGGCGAACTGGGGGACCGCGAACGCTTGATCGCCGAGCTCGACCAGTTGAAGGAAGCCGGCATCGACAACCTGCGCGTGCTGGCGATGTCGGAAGCCAGTGGCTTCAAGCGTGGCGTGAGCCCCGCCATCATGACCGCGCCGGGCGAGTACGATGAGGAACTCCTGCAGGGCATCGACTTCCTGCTGGACGAAATGGCCAAGCGCGACATGAAGGCCGTGCTGTACCTCAACAATTTCTGGCAGTGGTCGGGTGGCATGTCGCAATACGTCGAATGGTTCACTGGAGACTCGGTGTCCAACCATGATCCGGACAAGACCGGCGACTGGAACGGTTTCATGCTGAATTCGGCGCGCTTCTACGCCATTCCCGAGGCGCAGGCGCTGTACCGCGAGGCCATCAAGCACGTCATCACTCGCACCAACACCATCAATGGCAAGGCTTATGTCGACGACCCGACGGTGATGTCGTGGCAGCTCGCCAACGAACCGCGACCGGGCAGCGACACCGAGGGCCATGAGAATTTCCCGGTATTCAAGCAGTGGATCCACGACACCGCGGGCTACATCGGTGAACTGGCGCCGAAGCAACTGGTCAGCACCGGCAGCGAAGGTGCCTGGGGCACGCTGCGCAGCGACGAGCTGTTCTATGAAGCCCATGAATCGCCCAATGTGGATTACCTGACCTTCCACCTGTGGCCATCCAACTGGAGCTGGATGGACCACCATGATCCGGCGGCCAGACTGGAGTCCGGCACCGTACATGCCATTGACTACATCGACCGTCACATCGACCTGGCCAACCGCATGGGCAAGCCGATCGTGCTATCCGAGTTCGGCCTGAACCGTGACAAGGGCTCCTATGATCCGGCCTCGGGCACGACGGCACGCGATACCTTCTACAAGAGCATCTACGACCGCGTTTATGAACGCGCCCAGGCAGGCGATGCCATTGCCGGCTCCAACTTCTGGGCCTGGGGTGGCCGTGGCCGTACCACCAACGAAGACTGGATGTGGAAGGCGGGCGATCCCTTCACCGGTGATCCGCCGCAGGAGGCACAGGGCCTGTTCTCACTGTTCGACAGCGATGCCTCCACGCTGCGTATCGTGTCCGACCACGCCAAGGCAATCCGCGCCCTGGAGTAACCGGGCAGCCCTTTTCCGCCCCTGCACATGCCGGACACGTCTGGCTGTGGTGTAATGCCTGCCGAAGCGGGGGTACCGCTGGCGCCATCCGGCGCCGGACGGTTGAGATAGTCCCTTGGAACCTGATCCGGTTGATACCGGCGTAGGGAAGCTTTGCGGGATGTGCGTTTGCCGTGTGCCGGGATTCCGGCCCGCGATCCGTACATCCAGGCGCCTTCGCTTCGTTCGTGGTCCGCGAATCCTTCGCGGACTCAGTGCGAATCCCCCACAAGAGGGGATTCAACAGGACGATGCCGATGAACGCCAATCTCAAGGAAACCGCAGGCGCCAGCCTGATCCAGCAGACCGAACAGCTCTCCGAATCGGTCACCCGGCCCATTCCAGGCTCACGCAAGGTGTTCGTCGAGGGTTCGCGGCCCGACCTGCGCGTGCCCATGCGTGAGATTGCATTGACCAAGACGCCGACGCTGTTCGGCGGCGAGGACAATCCGCCGGTGACGGTATACGACTGTTCCGGACCCTATACCGATCCCGATGCGCGCATCGACCTGTCCGTGGGCCTGCCCGCCTTGCGTGCCAAGTGGATCGAGGAGCGTGGTGATACCGAGGTTCTGACGGCGTTGAGTTCCGAGTTCGGCCGTTCGCGCGAGACCAATGCCAGGCTGGACGCCGTGCGCTTCCCTGGTCGGACCTTGCCGCGTCGCGCGAAAGCCGGTGCCAACGTCAGCCAGATGTATTACGCCAAGCAGGGCATCGTCACGCCGGAAATGGAATTTGTGGCCATCCGCGAGAATCAGCGGCTCGAAGCCGTGCGCGAAGCACACCTTCTCGCGCAGCATCCGGGCGAGAGCTTTGGCGCCAGCATCCAGAAGTTGATCACGCCGGAGTTCGTGCGAGACGAGATTGCCCGTGGCCGCGCGATCCTGCCGAACAACATCAATCATCCGGAAAGCGAGCCGATGATCATCGGCCGCAACTTCCTGACCAAGATCAACGCCAACATCGGCAACAGCGCGGTGTCCTCCGGCATTGCCGAGGAAGTGGAAAAGCTGGTGTGGTCGATCCGCTGGGGCGGCGACACGGTGATGGACCTCTCCACTGGCAAGCACATCCACGAGACCCGCGAGTGGATCATCCGCAACTCGCCGGTCCCGATTGGCACGGTCCCGATCTACCAGGCGCTGGAGAAAGTGGATGGCCGTGCCGAAGAACTGACCTGGGAGATCTTCCGCGACACCTTGATCGAGCAGGCCGAGCAAGGCGTGGATTACTTCACCATCCATGCCGGTGTGCTGCTGCGCTACGTGCCGCTCACCGCGAAGCGTGTCACCGGCATCGTCAGCCGTGGTGGCTCCATCCTTGCCAAATGGTGCCTGGCGCATCACAAGGAAAATTTCCTCTACACGCACTTCGAGGATATCTGCGACATCATGAAGGCCTACGACGTGGCCTTCTCGCTGGGGGATGGCTTGCGCCCCGGCTGCATCGCCGATGCCAATGATGCTGCGCAGTTCGGTGAACTGGAAACGCTGGGAGAGTTGACCAAAATCGCGTGGAAGCACGATGTGCAGACCATGATCGAAGGCCCCGGCCATGTGCCGATGCAGTTGATCAAGGAGAACATGGACAAGCAGTTGCGCGAGTGCGGCGAGGCGCCGTTCTACACGCTGGGGCCGCTGACCACCGACATCGCCCCAGGTTACGACCACATCACCTCCGCCATTGGCGCGGCGATGATTGGCTGGTACGGCACCGCGATGCTCTGCTACGTCACCCCGAAGGAGCACTTGGGTTTGCCGAACCGGCAGGACGTGCGTGACGGCATCATGGCCTACAAGATCGCCGCGCATGCTGCCGATCTGGCCAAGGGCCATCCTGGCGCACAGGTGCGTGACAACGCACTCAGCAAGGCGCGTTTCGAGTTCCGCTGGGAGGACCAGTTCCATCTTGGGCTGGATCCGGAAAAAGCCAAGGAATTCCATGACGAAACCCTGCCCAAGGATGCGCACAAGCTGGCCCACTTCTGCTCGATGTGCGGACCGCATTTCTGTTCGATGAAAATCACCCAGGACGTGCGCGATTACGCCGCCGAACATGGGGTGGATGATCAGAAGGCGCTGGAGGCTGGCATGGCAGAGAAATCCGCGCAGTTCCTGGCCCAGGGTGCGCAGGTCTATCGGCAGGAATGACCTTTCGGTGCCGTGGAATGCCCGTTGACCAGGCATTCCACGGTGTCCATTGACGTGATGGAGCCGCGTGTTAGGTTGGTGCCGTCCATCCATGAGGGAGTGATCCCATGAATGCCAGTAAACGCCTTGCCGGATGGTTCGCCGGTCTTCTGGTCCTTGGTTTGCTTGCCGGTTGTGCCACCGGCCCCCGGATCACCGCCGAAGCCGATTCTTCGGCTGATTTTTCCGCCTATCGAACGTTCGGCTTCTATGCGCCGCTGGCCATGGAGAAGGATGGTTATGCCACACCCACCAGCGAGGCCATCAAGGCAGCGGCGCGCACCCAGATGGAAGCGCGTGGCTATGTCTTTGTCACGGAAAATCCGGATTTGTGGGTCAACATCAATACCTACATCGAGGAACGCACCGACGTCTACACCACGCCGACGGTGGATTACGGCTACTACTACAGTTATCGGCACGGTTACGTGCTGGTGCCTTACTGGACCGAGCAGACCAACGTCACCCGTTTCAGCGAAGGCACGATGAACATCGACGTGGTGGATGCTGCGCAAAACCGCCTGATATGGGAAGGGATTGCAGTCGGCAGGATTCCAAAGCTGAAACCCGAAGAACGCAACGCGAAGATCAGTGCAGCCGTGGCCGAAATATTCCAGAGATTCCCAGTGGGTCCAACAGGAGCGACACCATGAATAGTGCAGGGGGAACGGTGATCAAGGCGGGCATTGGTTTCGGCACCGCATTGGCCATCACCATTTCGTGGACGGCGAACAAGTCGCTGTTCTGGGTCATCATCCATGGCCTGCTTTCGTGGATCTACGTGGTTTGGTATGCACTGATCCACCACTTCTGAGTCGTTGCCTTCGGGATCCATGAGCATGAAAAAGGCCCGCATCAAGCGGGCCTTTTCCGTCATTGTGTGCCGCTTCCGCGAAGCCTTACTTCGCAGCGTCCTGCGCATGGCGGGCCATGGAGTAGACGAGGATCTTCTTCGCCTCTTCCACGCCACCCCAGCCTTCGATCTTCACCCACTTGCCCTTCTCCAGATCCTTGTAGTGCTCGAAGAAGTGGCCGATGCGCTCCAGCCAGTGCGGGGAGACCTGTCCGATGTCATTGATGTGATCGTAGCCGGAAAACACCTTCGCTACCGGCACGGCAAGGATCTTCTCGTCGCTGCCGGCTTCATCGGTCATCTTCAGCACGCCCACCGGACGGCAGCGGATCACCGAACCGGCGATCAAGGGCAGCGGCAATACCACCAGCACGTCGGCCGGGTCGCCGTCACCGCAAACGGTGTTCGGCACGTAGCCGTAGTTGCAGGGGTAGCGCATGGGCGTGGAGAGGATGCGGTCGACGAAGATCGCGCCGCTTTCCTTGTCCACTTCGTACTTGACCGGTTCCGAGTCCTTGGGGATCTCGATGATGACGTTGATTTCATCCGGCGGGTTTCGGCCGGTGGAAACGTGGTCCAAGCCCATGGCTGGCTCCGTGCTTGCAGTGGATGAGGGAGCGCATTCTACGCGCTTGCCTGCTGCGGCGCAGCAACCCGTGGTTCGACCATGGTCTGGCGTCTTCCCTGGGTGGGACTGGCCACGAAAAAGGCCGGGTGATTACCACCCGGCCTTTCGTTTCCAGCGAAGTACGGTTTGCTTACAGCAAAGGCACCAGCAGCAGGGCCACGATGTTGATGATCTTGATCAACGGATTGATGGCCGGGCCGGCGGTGTCCTTGTAGGGGTCGCCCACGGTGTCGCCGGTCACGGCGGCCTTGTGCGCTTCCGAGCCCTTGCCGCCGTGGTGGCCTTCTTCGATGTACTTCTTGGCGTTGTCCCAGGCGCCACCACCGGTGCACATGCTGATGGCAACGAACAGGCCGGTGACAATGGTGCCCATCAACAGGCCGCCAAGTGCGTCCGCTCCCAGGAAAATGCCCACCAGCACCGGGATCAGCAGCGGTAGCAGCGAGGGCAGGATCATTTCGCGGATCGCCGACTTGGTCAGCAGGTCCACCGCCTTGCCGTAGTCGGGCTTGCCGGTGCCTTCCATGATGCCGGGGATTTCACGGAACTGGCGGCGGACTTCCTCCACCACCGCGCCGGCCGCACGGCCCACGGCCTGCATGGCGTAGGCGCCGAACAGGAACGGGATCATGCCGCCGATCAACAGGCCCACCACCACGTCCGGGTTGTCGATGGAGAAGTTGGAGCGCAGGCCGGCTTCGGTCAGCTTGTGCGAGTAATCGGCGAACAGCACCAGCGCAGCCAGGCCGGCCGAGCCGATGGCGTAGCCCTTGGTCACCGCCTTGGTGGTATTGCCCACGGCATCCAGCGCGTCGGTGGTCTTGCGGATTTCCGGGTCCATGCCGCTCATCTCGGCAATGCCGCCGGCGTTGTCGGTGATCGGGCCGTAGGCGTCCAGTGCCACGATCATGCCGGCCATGGACAGCATGGAAACCGCTGCGATGGCCACGCCGTACAGGCCCGACAACGCATAGCAGGCATAGATGGCAGCGGCGACGGCCAGGACCGGCGCGGCGGTGGACTTCATCGAGACCGCCAGGCCGGCGATGACGTTGGTGCCGTGGCCGGTTTCCGATGCCTGGGCGACGGCGCGCACCGGCGAGTATTCGGTGGCGGTGTAGTACTCGGTGATCACCACCAGCGCCGCGGTCAGGACCAGACCGATCAGCGCGCACCAGAACAGCGGACGGGCCACTTCCGGGGCGAACATGTGCTCGGTGATGAACCAGAAGGCGATACCCGCCAACAGGCCGGAGACGGCCAGTCCGCGATACAGCGCGTTCATGATCTTGCCGCCCTCGCGTACCCGCACGAAGTACGTGCCCAGGATGGAAGCGAGGATACCGGCGGCACCCAGAACCAGCGGATAGATGGCGCCTGCCCAGCCGTAGGTGGCATAGCTGATGCCGGCAACCAGCATCGCGGCAATCACCGTGACCGCGTAGGTTTCGAACAGGTCGGCAGCCATGCCGGCGCAATCGCCCACGTTGTCGCCCACGTTGTCGGCGATCACCGCCGGGTTGCGCGGGTCATCCTCGGGGATGCCGGCTTCCACCTTGCCCACCAGGTCGGCACCCACGTCGGCGCCCTTGGTGAAGATGCCGCCGCCCAGGCGCGCGAAGATCGAGATCAGCGAAGCACCGAATGCCAGGCCGATCATCGGTTGCAGGGTGGACAGCAGGGTGGCCTCGCTGGGTGTGCCCAGTCGCGCCAATACCACGTTGCCGGTGATGCCCAGGAAGCCCAGTCCGCCTTCCAGCAACAGCAGGAAGTAGCCGGCCACGCCCAGCAGGCCCAGGCCCACCACCAGCATGCCGGTGATCGCACCGCCCTTGAAGCTGACGTTGAGTGCCGAGTTGAGGCTGTAGGTTGCTGCCTGCGCGGTGCGCACGTTGGCGCGCACGGAGACGAACATGCCAATGAACCCGGCCACGCCGGAGAGGATGGCACCAATCGCGAAGCCCACTGCCGTGGCCCAGCCCAGTGCGGGGATGAAGCCGATCACCAGGAACAGGATCACGCCGACCACGGCGATGGTGATGTATTGGCGGCGCAGGTAGGCACTGGCACCTTCCTGGATGGCAGCAGCAATTTGCTGCATGCGCTCGTTGCCTGCGTTCTGCTTCAGGATCCAGCGTGTCGACAGCACGCCATAAATCACAGCCAATCCGGCACAGACAAGCGCCAGGTGCAACCCGATGTTTTCCAGCATGACCCCTCCAAGAATGTGGATGTTCTCCAGCGGACCGGATGAACGAGGGGGTGAACGCGATTCGGGCCGTCGCAACGTCCAACGGCCTGACGGCTGCCGGATGGTCGCCGCGTCTGCCTCGGTGTGTTCGGTATTCCCTGGAGCAGGCCGAGTATGCGCCCGGGCGGGTTTCAGAACCAGCCCGGAGCATCGGGAAAAGTGATTGCTTGCCCGGATTTCCTGGTCCGGGCATCCCGCTCAGCGGCAGGCTGCCCGTTATCGGGAAGGATGCCGGTATCCGGTACTCATTCGCCGCGTGCCAGTTTTTCCGCGATGGCAGTGAAGGCAGAGCGCGTACCAAGGGGTGCATCGGGCATGCCGGTGGCGAAATAGGCCACGCCGGTGCCGGAAGCGCGGTCCACCCACAATCCGGAAATCAGGCCATAGGCGCTGCCGGAGTGGCCGACGCGGGCAATGCCATCGCCGAATGGATCATCACCGCAGCCTTCCTGCGGCGTGGCCAATGTTTGCGTGGCCAACCCATAGCGGCAGAAATAGCGCTCGCCGGATTGCCCGCTGTCATCTTCTTCGTAAGTGAGGCCGTTGCCGGGCGCATAGGTCCATAGCGGTTGCAGCAACGTATCCACCGACGCCGGGCTCAGCAGTTGCACGCCTTCCAGCGTGCCGTTGCCCAGCAGCAGTCGTCCGATCCGGGCCAGATCATTGGCGGAGATGCGCAATCCCCCTTGCGGTGAGAACAAGGCGCCATTCACGCCTGCCTGCCATTGCGACAGGTCGCAGCTTCCATCACTGGCGGCATACACGGGGCAGCTATCGGGCTTGCGGCCATGGTGGTCGTCGCGCACGGGTTCTCTTGCTGCGTTGTATTGCACGACGGCACGGCTGGCGGTGGCGGCGTTGCAGGTATCCCAGTTGAAGCAGGCTTGCAGGCCCAGCGGTTGCAGCACCAGCGTGTCCATCAGGCGATCAAAGCGTTCGCCGGTGGCGCGCTCCATCACCGATGCCACCAGCGGGAAATTGAGGTTGGTGTAACGGAAATACGTGCCGGGTGCATGTTCGGCATCCCACGCGCGCGGATCGTCCAGCAGGTCCTGCAGGCGGCCATCCAGCGGAACGGCGTAGTAACCCGCGGCATCGGTAAGGCTGGTCTGGTGCGAGAGCAGCATGCGCAGCGTGATGGGCTGGTCGGGGAAGCCTGGGTGGCGCAATGGCCAGCCCAGCAATCCGGAGGCGTCCGCATCCAGATCCAACGTGCCGGCTTCCACCAACCGCATCACGCCGATGGCCACCACCAGTTTGGAGATCGACGCGATCCGCACCGGATCATCCGCGGTAATGGCGCGTCCCGCCGCAATGTCCGCGAAACCTTGCACGCGGGTATCGGTGACGCCTTCGCGATCAAAAGCCACGCGCGCGGTGGCAGCGGGTTCGGCAGCGAAGGCAGTGCCGGCCAGCAACAGGTTGGCGAGCAGGAAGGGAAGCAGGGTGCGCGACATGCGGATTGACCTCGTGACGGACAGGCAAACCCGATCATAGCCGTGAAGCTGTCGCGGGGGCTTGTTGCGCCGCAGCCGGGTCAGGCCCGTTCCCAGGGTGCAATGGATCCCCCCGGGAGTTGTTTGTCGAACTGCGAGCCTGCAGGAATGGATACCATGTGGCTTCCCGGCAGGCGTTGCCTGCGAACCTTTCCCGTAACGGATCCCCATGCACGCTTGTGTCCGGTTGGCCCTTCTCATCGTGTTGTGGCCATTGCCAGGCATGGCGGCCGAGTCGTGCGGTGAAGATGATTTCGCTGGATCCTCCGGCATGGTGGATCTGCGCTGGGACAATGATGCCTTCGGCAATGCCTCGCAGGACCACGGTTATTCGAATGGCATGGTGGTGACGGGCGTGTCGGGTGACATCACTTCGCGATCCTGCCTGGGCTGGCTTGATCGCGGCGTGGGCCGTTACCTGGACTGGGCCCATCCCGATCTGTCAGGGCCGCAATACCGCGTCGCCACGATCAAGCACGATATCTATACGCCGGACGACAAAACCCGCAGTGACCTGATCGAAGACGACCGTCCCTATGTGGGAGCGTTGTTGTTGGGCCTGGGGTATTACGCACGCGAGGGCGATCGTCTTTACAGCAACCATCTTCGTGTTGGCATGGTGGGCCCTTCTGCGCGGGGTGAACAGGTACAGGATGCCGTGCATCGCGTCATCAGCGTGAATCCGGCCATGGGATGGCAACACCAGTTGCGTGATGAGCCGGTGGTGCAGTTGATCCACGAACGTTTCCACCGCTGGCCGGGGAATGCGGCCTCACATGAGGCTGGCCGCGGCTGGGACGTGATTGGCCATGTCGGTGGCAGCCTGGGCAACTTCGCCACGCATGCCAATGCCGGTGCGGAATGGCGTTGGGGCTGGCACCTGCCGGATGATTTCGGCAGTACGCCGCTGCGTTCGAGCCATGTCTATGGCGCACGGAACGAGGCTTCGCGCCGCCGAGGCTTGAGCGGGCACCTGTTCGCGAGCGTGGATGTGCGCTGGGTGTTGCGCGACATCACGCTG
>JBQGFJ010000369.1:0-24413 GCA_052040085.1 Pseudoxanthomonas sp. | reverse complement strand
CCTTCGATGACGGCCAGCGCGCCGGAATTGCGCACGCCGAAGCGTTCGCCTGCGCGGCCGGCGGCGAATAGCTCGCCGCCCGTCGCGCCGTACAGGCAGGTGTTGCCGATGATCGGCGTGTTGCGGGCCTCGAAGCGTGCGCCACGCGGCGGGCGCAGTACCAGTTGTCCGCCTGCCATGCCCTTGCCCACGTAATCGTTGGCCTCGCCTTCCAGCTCCATGTGCAGGCCGCCGGCATTGAACGCGCCGAAGCTCTGCCCGGCGGTGCCACGGAAGCGCAGGGTGATGGGGGCATCGGCCATGCCGTGGTTGCCATGCGTGCGTGCGATGGCGCCGGACAGGCGCGTACCGATGCTGCGGTCGGTGTTGTGGATCAGGAAGCGATGGTCGCCGCCGCTCTTCTGGCGGATGGGTTCGGCCAACAGGCCGTCCAGTTGCGTGGCCAGGCTGTCCGGTGACTCGTACAGGCGTTGTGCGGCACAGCTGCTGGTGTCGAATTGCGCACCCTTCAGCAAGCGCGACAGGTCCAGGTTCACGCCGTCGCGCGGCGAGACCTGGATCTGTTCCAGCAGGTCGGTGCGGCCGATGATGTCGTCCAGCGAACGCGCGCCCAGGTATGACAGCCACTGCCGCACGTCCTCGCTGAGCAGGCGGAAGAAGTTCTCCACCCGTTCCGGCATGCCGGTGAAGTACTGCGAACGCAGGCGTTCGTCCTGCGTGGCCACGCCGGTGGCGCAGTTGTTGAGGTGGCAGATGCGCAGGTACTTGCAGCCCAGCACGATCATGGGGCCGGTGCCGAAGCCGAAGCTGTCCGCGCCCAGCAACGCGGCCTTCACCACGTCCAGGCCGGTCTTCAGGCCGCCATCGGTCTGCAGGATGGTGCGATCGCGCAGGTTGTTCACGACCAGTGCGTGGTGCGATTCGGCCACGCCCAGTTCCCACGGCACGCCGGCATAGCGGATGGAGCTGACCGGGCTCGCGCCGGTGCCGCCATCGTGGCCGGACACGGTGATCAGGTCGGCACCGACCTTGACCACGCCCGCAGCAATGGTGCCCACGCCGGCATGCGAGACCAGCTTCACCGACACCAGTGCCTGCGGATTGACCTGCTTGAGGTCGAAGATCAACTGCGCCAGGTCTTCGATGGAATAGATGTCGTGGTGCGGCGGCGGTGAGATCAAACCGATACCCGGCTTGGCATAGCGCAGCCGCGCGATCAGGTCGTTGACCTTGTGGCCGGGCAACTGCCCGCCTTCGCCCGGCTTGGCGCCCTGTGCCACCTTGATTTGCAGCACTTCGGCATTGACCAGGTATTCCGGCGTCACGCCAAAGCGGCCGGAAGCCACCTGTTTGATCTTGCTGCGCTTCTCGGTGCCATAGCGTGCGGGGTCTTCACCGCCTTCGCCGGAGTTGCTGCGCCCGCCGAGGCGGTTCATCGCGATGGCCAGTGCTTCGTGCGCTTCCGGTGACAGCGCGCCCAGGCTGATGGCGGCGGTGTCGAAACGGCGCAAGAGGTCGGACGCATCGGCGACGTCATCGAGCGGCGTCGGCGTCTCGGCCTTCTTCAGTTGCAGCAGGTCGCGCAGTGCCGAAGGCGGGCGCGAGTTCACCGCATCGGCGTAGGACTGCCAATCACGCGAATCACCGGTGCGGGTGGCGCGTTGCAGCGTCATCACCACGTCCGGGTTGTACATGTGGTATTCGCCGCCGTGCACGTACTTGAGCAAACCGCCGACTTCCGGTTTCTGCAAGTCGTTCCAGGCACGCTGGTCCAGTTGCCGTGCTTCGGTATCCAGCCGCGCCAGGCCGACGCCGCCGATGCGGGCTGGCGTATCCGGGAAGCACAGGTCCACCACGTCCGGGTCCAGCCCGACGATTTCGAACAGCTGCGCGCCGCGGTAGCTGGCGATGGTAGCGATGCCCATCTTGGAAATGATCTTCGACAGGCCCTTGCAGATGGCCTTGCGGTAGCTGCGGCCGATCTGCGCCTGTTCGCCCGCTTTCTTCAGGCTGAGGATGCCGCGCCGGCCCAGGTCGAACAGGGTCTGGTAGGCCAGGTACGGATACACGGCGGTAGCGCCGAAACCCAGCAAGCAGGCGATGTGGTGCGGGTCACGCGCGGTGCCGGTTTCGATGATCAGGTTGGCATCGCAGCGCAGGCCCTGGCGCGAAAGATGGTGGTGGACCGCGCCGGTGGCCATCAGGGCATGGACCATGGGACGGCCCGGCACCGGGTAGCGGTCGGTCAGCAGCAGCATGACGTTGCCTTCGCGCGTGGCGCGTTCGGCTTCGGCACAGATGCGTTCCAGTCCGGCCTTCAATCCTTCTTCCGGTGCGTAGGACAGATCGATTGTGCGGTGCTTGACGTCGTACGGCGCCATCTTCAGCAACTGGCGCAACTTGCGCTGGCTGAGAACCGGCGAATTGAGGATGACGTGGTTCACCGTCTCCGCACCGGCATGGAAGATGTTGGTCTCCTTGCCGAGCTGGGTGGACAACGACATCACGCAGTTTTCGCGCAGCGGATCGATGGGCGGATTGGTGACCTGCGCGAATGCCTGGCGGAAATAGTCGTACAGCGGCCGGATGTGCTGGCTGAGCACCGCCATGGGCGTGTCGTCGCCCATCGAGCCGGTGGCTTCCTGCTCGGTTTCGGCCAGCGGGCGCAGCACCAGTTCCACTTCTTCGCTGCTGAGTTGGAACAGCTTGTGGTAACTGCGCAGGGTCTTTTCGTCGAAGGGCTCCTCGACCAATGAAGGGTCGATCAGTTCGGTCTGCAGGTAGGTCACGCCCTGGTGCAGCCACTGCTTGTACGGCGCGCGTCCACGGTTGATGCGATCCACCGCTTCGCTGTCCAGCAGGTCACCGCGCTTCAGGTCGATGGCCATCATCTCGCCGGGACCCAGCTTGCCCTTGCGCACCACGCGTTCGGCCGGGACTTCCCACACGCCGGCTTCACTGGCGATGATGAAGTGGCGGTCGCTGGTCAGCATCCAGCGCGCCGGACGCAGGCCGTTGCGGTCCAGCATGGCCGCGGCGTAGCGCGTATCCATCGACACGATGCCGGCAGGGCCATCCCACGGCTCGGTATTCAGGCCGTAGAACTCGTAGAACGCGGCCAGGTCGGCGTCCTTGAACTCCAGTGATTGCGTGGCCGGCGGCACCAGGATGCGCAGTGCCTGCAACAGGTCCATGCCACCTGCGACCAGCAGCTCCAGCATGTTGTCCAGACTCTGCGAATCGGAGCCATGCATGGAGATGACCGGGTCGAATTCGGCGATATCGAAGCGCGGCGTCTTCCACACCTTGCTGCGCGCCTGTGCCCAGCGGCGGTTGCCTTCGATGGTGTTGATTTCACCGTTGTGCGCCAGCAGCCGGAACGGATGCGCCAGCGGCCAGCGTGGCATAGTGTTGGTGGAGAAGAGCTGGTGGAAAACAATCGCACTGCTGGCCAAGTCGCTGCGCTGCAAGTCCACGTAGAAGCGCGACAGTTTGTCCGGCAGCACCATGCCCTTGTAGCCGATGGCATGCGGTGACAGCGTCACCACGTAGAAATCGGGGGAGGTGTCGCGCAGGCGTTGCTCGCTGCGGCGGCGTGCCAGGAACAAGGCCAGGGTGAAGGCATCTTCGTTCTGGCCCTCACCGGCATCGACGAACAGCTGGCGCATTTGTGGCAGGGTGTCGCGCGCTAGTTGGCCGCAGACCGAATCATCGGTGGGCAGGTCGCGCCAGCCTTTCGGCTGCGCTCCAGCGCGTTGCAGTTCTTCTTCCAGCACGGCACGGCAGTGGGCGGCTGCGGCTTCATCCGCAGGCAGGAACACGATACCGGCGGCGAAACGCGAACCGACGCCAATACCAGACTCTTGCGCGAGTGCGCGCAGGAACGCTTCGGGTTTGCGGATCAGCAGGCCGCAACCATCACCAGTCAGGCCGTCGGCGGCCACGCCGCCACGGTGGGTCATGCGCGAAAGTGCGGCAATGGCGGTATCGACGAGTGCGCGCGAAGGCTGGTCGTCCAGCTGCGCGATCATGCCGAAGCCGCACGCATCGCGTTCGTCGTTGGGGTCGTACAGCGTTTGGTGACGGCTGCCTTGGCGATTGCGGGGGGCCATCTGTGCCTCTGTATCGGTAGGTACATGGGTGTTGGAGACACCCCACCCTGCCCCGACAGCGGCATTTCAAGATGTCACCGGAGCCCCGACTACAGCACAGTTGGTGCGGTGCCGCAACACGACGTAAATCAAGCGTCGGATGGTTGCACTGGCAACTTTTTTCTGGCGCTTCGGGTCGGCATGCACGCCGCTTCTGAAGGCGGCCGAGTGGTCCGAAAGAGGTATTGCGGGTTCACTGCTACGCACGCCTCCCCGCGAGGGGAGGGTGCGAGGGAGGCCAATCAACCGCAGCGGGCGGCCGTCACCGTGCCAGCTTCATCCATGTCCAGGTTCAGGCGGTTGGTATTGAAGTCCATGGTGACCATCTGGTCCGGCTTGATGGTGCGCACGGATTCGGCGCCGGCATCCACGCGGGCCTGTTCCACTTCGGCTTCGGTCACCGTCTTGCCGACCGTCCACTGTGCCTGAGTGTCATCACATGCGCCTTCTTCCACCACGGGTTCGACGGCATCTGCTTCCGCGACGGCATGCGCGGCAGCCTGGGATTGTTCGGTGGCGACGGTCTGTTCATCGGGCTCGGCTGCACTGCAGGCGGCCAGGATGACGGCGAAAAATGCGACGAGGGGAGCGGAACGGGACATGACGGGATTCCTGGCGGGTGATGGAGACGGGTCCATACCTTACCCAGAGCGGGGCGGCTCGGCCAGTTGCGGTGTAGTTGCCATGCTTTTGACGCGCACCAGGCGTGTGTTGGGCGCACAAAAACGGCATGACTCCAGCGTTGGACAACGTGCGGGTAGCCAGAGGCCTCCATCATCCATGCGGAATAACAGGCTCAAAGCATCATGTGGATAAGGCGCTTTTCGGGGATATGGGAAAGATCGCCCTGTATCCAGAACTGCTCAAGGATGTTGCGGACGATGTCCAGTTCCGTCGATGCCCCCTTGCGTTCGCCGAAGCGACGCCGGTTTTCCGCCTGCAGGCGGAGCATCTCCGTGTCCTGCGCATTGACCCGCTTCAGGAATGGCCAGACGAACAGGTAAGTGCGATTGAATCGTTTGATGTATGCGTTGTGGGTTGGCTTGCTGGGCTAAATGTGGACTAGATCGACGTAGTGACGGCGGGCCCAGTCTTTCAACGCAGCGCTGAGGAACTCAGTCTGGCAGGACTGGTGCCACAACAGGATGACAGCCAAGCCGCCGTATCACTCTTGATGTTGCAGTTTCGTGTCCGTGAAAGGTGTCGAGAAAGGAGCAACTGCTGCATCCACTTCTCCGAACTCGAGGGTCAACCAGTCGTCATCCAAGTCGTCCATTGCCTCGATTTTCACGTCAGCGATCATTCTGCCTTCCGCCAAAGCATTGGCGAAGGGGTTCCAGCCTGGCATGGCGCTGTCCCACCGGTGTGCCTGCTTGAACTGTTCCGACGAGATCCTGCCGGAAAGCAACTCCAAAAGCCCGCGTGCGGAGATACTCACAGTTCTTCCCTTCAGTCCTTTGTCCGCCATTCGATAGACTCCCATCTGACTATGCCCCAAGCCAGGCTCCTGACATCTGCGAATCGCATTATATGGAGCACGTTGCGGCACTGGAAAATGATGAATGGACTTCCTGGCCAACTCATCCAGCAATCTGTAGACAAGTGGAAGGGGTTGAGCAGGCGCGGTCTCGGCATCTGCCCTCAGGTCAAAGCGCAGTCGGCGAGAGGTCTTGGGATCAAATGGTGATCGCTGTTCTTCCACGGTGATGAGCAGGATCGCGTCGATGCCGGAATGCTTGTTGAGGAAATGATCGGCGATCTGCGATGCGTTATAGGTTCCAGGTGCGCGAAACGATGACGTATTGCTTCGCAGAACGGCACAACCCCCGTCGCAAGCGATTAGCAGTTTGATGGCATCTTAGGATGCGCCCTCAAGCTGGATCTTCTTGTCTCGCAGCGCCTTGTAGAGCGGATTCTTCTCGCGAGAAGCCGCGACGTCGTAGCTGAGATAGCTGCCGGAGCGCGACCTGCCGGTAGGATCGTAGGAGATGGTGAATGTCAGTCCTTCTTGGGAAGGCTGGAACTGGGAGGGTGAGTCTGGATTCCTGCCGACTTTCCGTAACCAACCCGAAACTTCGCCGTTGAGAAGCGCGATGAGTTCTCCACGCTTTGGAAGCCCGAGTTGCATTCGGGCATCGCCATGTCGGCCAACCTGCTGGCCGTCAATCTTGTAACTGATCCGGTTTGGATCAACGCCATGCTTGTTGGCGATCGCGGGGGTCTGCTCGAAGAGTACGTCAACCGGATTCAGCTCCTTGAGCCCCGTGTCGGAGACGGTTAGCACATCTCCGATGACGAGCAATGCGTGTCCTCCGGACGACTGATACGTCAGTTCGAAGTCTGGCTTCCTCCCGCTGGAGAGGGGTAGTTCATGGCGCAGCGCGCCTTCCTGCGCCAATGCGTCCAGAACCAAGACCTCCCACATCGTCGGAAGACGATTCCTTCCGGGCGTGTTGAGTTTCGCTACCATGACTTCCAACTGATCCGCGGTCACGGTGCTTGAGAGGCGGTTGATCCGCTGCTGGATGTCACGGCGCGAAAAAATGAAGTTGGTCATGGGGGGAGCGGATCAGCAGTTCCCTTCACCGTAGCACGCCGTTCTCGCAATAAAGGGCGGCGCGTGCTGCGCACGCTTGCGGCAGGTGAACAGGAATGGATACGGCTGTATGGCCCCGGTGTGGAGCAGGCTACGACAGCGGTCCGGAAGCGCCTTGCGTGTAGGTTGTCAGGCTAACAGCAGAGGACAGTGATGATCCGGAGGCTAGTGGCCACGCCTGGCCGTGCCCTTGGAAAAATGGGGCGCAGTTTGGGCACAGGGGGAGATGGCGCGCCCGGAGGGATTCGAACCCCCGACCAATGGCTTCGGAATGCAGTATTGAACGTCTGCCGCAGAAGATTTCGAGTGTCCGGAATGGGTGTAAATCAGCGAAATTATGGATAACTGATTGAATCCATTTTGGTTTGGAAGTTTCGCAGCAAACCGATCTACGTCGTTTTGCGCGTCCATTTCCGTTACGAAACTTGTCACAAGTTATTGTTTGGAAATGACTAATGACCAGCTTGGACTGTGTCCTCCATCTCCCACCCGAGACATCGTGGACCGGGGCGTTCTGCGGGAAGTCGACGTGTTGGTTGTCTTGATAGAAGCTTATTTGGTCATTAAGACATCATATGTGATAGATTAAATCAAATTAGATACCATGAATGACGGATATGCGTGCCTCCATTGAGAGTATGGCAACCCCTGAAGTGCGACGTACCGCCGAGCATCTCGGGCAGCTCGTGCGTACGGCACGTCTGGCGCGCAAGATGACCCAGGTGGAACTGGCGGTGCGCTCCAAGACCAGCCCTGCCACAGTCATGAGGATAGAGAAAGGAAGTGTCGAAGCCGGTCTGGGCAACGTGCTGCTGCTGATGGAGCAGTTGGGTCTGCTCAAACAGCTCAATACGCTCACGGATCCGGTATCGGAAGCGCTGATCGAACAGCAGCGTCGCAAGCGCGCGCGACGCTCCCGCGCGGCCGACATGGACTTCTGACATGACCACACGCTTCGTCTTCATCCATCTGCCGGGACAGGTCGATGCCATACCCGCCGGGCGCCTTGAACTGGTCATGGCAGCTGGCGAGCTGCGCACCTCACGCTTCCGGTACGGTGACCGTTATCCACGACGCCAAGATGCGATCGACGTCGATCCAGTCTCGCTGCCCCTGGCCGACGATGGTCGGGAATCAGAGCCCGCCAATGGCCTGGAACTGTTCGGCGCGATTCGCGATGCCAGTCCGGACAGTTGGGGTCGCCGGGTCATCGAAAACCGGCTGCGACGCCAGGGCCCCCTGCCGGAGGTGGACTACCTCGACAATGCCGGCAGCGACCGGTCCGGTGCGCTGGATATTCGCCGCGATCTCGACAGCGTACCCGTTGCGCACACCCTGCCTCATCAAGTCGATCTGGACTACCTGCTTGAAGCAGTCGACAGGATCGAAGACGGGGAGCCGGTACCAGCCCGGTTGGCGCCGTACTTCGAGGGTGGTCCGACGCTGGGTGGCATGCGCCCGAAAGCGGTTGTCGTGGTGGAAGGTCGGCAGTACGTTGCCAAGTTTCCATCCAAGGCCGACAACCGTTTTGATGTGCCCCGGGTAGAGTTCGCCACCTTGCGACTGGCTCAAGCAGTCGGACTGGATGTGCCGGATCTCCGGCTGGTCGAGCTGGATCGCGGGCGTTCCGCCATGTTGATCGAGCGGTTCGATCGGGTACCAACTGCTGGCGGAATCATGCGGCGACACATGGTGTCGGCGTTGACCATGCTGGGTAAGCATGAGTCCGAGGCTAGCACCGGCACCTATGCGGATTTGGCGGGCGTCATCAACAGCCGGGGTGTTGGTGAGTACGTGAGGCAGGATCGTATCGAACTGTTCCGGCGCATGGTGTTCAACATCCTTGTGACCAACAACGATGACCACCTGCGCAATCACGCCTTTCTGTTCGACCGACTCGACGCGGTCGGCCAGGGGCGCTGGCGACTGAGTCCGCTTTACGATGTGGTGCCTTCGCCTGCGGTTGGTTTTGAGCGGTTCCTTGCCATTGGGGTGGGCGAACAGGGTCGGTTGGCCACACTGGACAATGCTTTGTCGCACGCAGGGCAGTTCGGCCTGCGCCCGCGCGAGGCGTCCGAACTGATCCAGCAGATGACGGAGGACCTGCGCCCGTGGAAATCCGTATTCGAGAACGCCGGGGTACCACCTCAGGATATTGAGGTGGTCGCTGGCGCGTTCCGGCGCGGCGCGGACATCGGGTTGCGGCAGGTGGAGCGGGCAGGATCCGGATAAGCCCTCGGAAGAGTGGCCATCAGCCTTCCCGGAGGCGACCTGCCTCACGCTCGAGCCCACGCAGGATTGGATCGGCAACATGCGCCGGGAATCCGGCCGGCAGTACGGCCTCGATCGTGGCAACCACCTGCGGTGTCCGTTCGATGATGTCGTCGATAAGCGTTTCCACCGTCCGCCCGTCTTCGTCCAGCACGCCGTATCGCTTGCCAAGCGCCAACCAATGCCGCGGCAGGATATCTTTCATCTTCCAGTGGGCGTTCGCAGAGCGGATCGCCATGGCCATCTTGACCTTGTGCCCGGACACTTTGTTTGGCGCATCTCCGATGACTGGCCATGCAGACATCACGTCATATAGCGGGGTCAGCGCGTAGGCGCCCTTGGGGCGGATGGACAGGCTGAAGTTCTTGGCGTGGCCGTCGGGCGCGCGCAACATCCAGAACAGGAGTTGGGCCAGGTAGAAGGTGCGTCGATCGCGTTGCGGCGACGCAGAGGTGGCCAGCAGGCCCATGATCCGTTCGATCCCCGGACCGCCATCGGCCTCGTACTTCAGGTCGGCCGGGGTGCCGGTTGCTTGACAGAAGTCTTCCTGCGGCAATCGTGCCAGCCACTTGCCCTGCGGGCCATCCAGCCAGGCGCGGTCGAAGCGCGTGACCGACAAGACCTTCATGTCTTCGAACTGCAGGGGCGCGCAGTTGGCGATCGGCAGTCCGTAGGCGTCCAGGATCCGCGAGCACAGCCATTCGTTCTCGATGGAATGACGCAGGTCGAGTTGCATGTTCCCGACCAAGCCCATTGGCAGCTTGAGAATATGCGTGGTCGGTGTCGAACCGTGTGGCCGGTACCATTGGCCGTCGATGTTCGTCAGGGCGGTCTTTTCCTGCGCCCCGGCGATTGAAATCCTGAAATCGCCGTCGTCCTCAAAAGCGCCGCCTGCCAGAGGGGGGGGCGCCACGGTGCCCCGCAGGATGGCGGCGACTTCGTGTTCGGCAAGGGGCGTTGCCTCCACGATGTGCACGTTTTCGGGTGTCAGGCCATCGGGCAGTATCTGCAGCGCACCGACGCAGTCCCGCCCGATTTGGGCAAGAAGATCGAAGGCATCGGTGGATCGCGCGCGAAAGCGGCTTGCGGCACGTGCCCGGATGTCCTGGCTGTCCGGCAACAGGTTGTCGAAGTAAGCCCGGACGACTTCGCCACGGTGTGGTGTGCTTCCCGGGGTGAATGGCAGCGAGAGCGACAGGGGGCGACCCTGCTGCGAGGCTTTCCATTGCGCGTCGTACTCAAGGACGTCTTGGGAGCCATGGCCCATCCGCCAAGTGCCGACGAACGCTCCGTTCATCCACAGGCCCAGCGCCCTTCTGCGGGAAGCCCGTGGCGTGCTGGTCGTTACCATCCGCCAGCCCCTTCATCTTCAGTCGAGGAATTGCGCGAGGAGGCCTGTCTTCCTTGCAACACCATCTCGACACCCAGGATGCCCAGCAATTGCAGCAGCCGCTCAGCACTGACCTTCTGGGCGTTGCGTTCCAGCGCCGACAGCGTCTGTTGCGTGACCCCGAGGCTGGCCGCGACCTGTGTCTGGGTCAGTCCGCTTTCCTTCCGGAATGCCTTCAGCAGGGCGGGCAATTGTTCTGCGGTATGGACGGCATAGGCCATGCGTACAAACTCCAGGCTGTTTTTACGAAATACAGTTTATAGACTGTTTTATAGAAAAACACAACAGGATTTGTATTTTTATCCTTGGCGAGGCTCTGGGCTCGTGCGGGCCATGTCGAACTGGCCAAGCACAGATTGTCCAGTTTCGCGGATCCAGATGTGCGGCGATGCTCGAAAACGCCAGGCAGGAATGCGATGGCGGCAACTTTTTCCGGCCAAAGCGTGGCCATGTCGCTGCTGACGATGTCCCTATCCGCGCAGATGAAGGCCAGGTGGGCGGACCCTGCCTGACCGGGCAGTACGGCGCTCTCGTCGCCTTACCGTGCAAGACGGGTCGACATCTTGTCGGGTATGCAGTTACAGACTTTCAGCCAGAGCTGAAGAACAAGAATCTTTGGTATGTGCCGATGGGCAGTGGTCAGTCCATCATCGACCCTTTCCTGGGCATGCTTCGCGAAGTGTTTTGGGGCGATGATCCCCCGACGGTTCAGGACGCAATTTTTGCCACAACGTGGATGCTCGATCATGCGGTGAAGGTGAATCCCGGTGGCGTGAACGCACTCATCCGCATTGCTGTCCTTGAGCAGATAAAGGGCGACGGGAAGGCGCGTTTGCTGTCCGATGAGGAATAGCCCAGCGCACTCCCGTAGGCGGGTCGCTAGGTGGGTAGATTGCGCAAGGCGTCGCAGGTGATTGACGCCATGGAACAGATGGCGCGCCCGGAGGGATTCGAACCCCCGACCAATGGCTTCGGAAGCCACTACTCTATCCGGCTGAGCTACGGGCGCGTAGACAGGAAGCCCCTTGCGGGCCGGCTATTGTCAGCCATCCGGCTGTTCCGCGCCAGTCGCGATGATCCGGGCGCGCGGATCCTGCAACCTTGCTGAACGATGATCGCGCTATGATCGAAGCGCCATCCGGCTTGTCGGGAAGCGATGGCGGCTGACGGGGCGCGGTCCCTGGAACAGGAAGCACTACGGATTTTGGATACGGGATGGTCGCAGGAAGCTGCGGTCGCCCTGGACCTGTCGTCGGCATGGTAATGAAGGGGGGGCGCGTGTTGCAGGAAAACATCACCGGGTTGCTGCATTCCTGGCGTGGGGGGGACGAAGGGGCGAAGAACGCGCTGTTCGACTCCGTGTATGCCACGCTGAGGGAAATGGCGCAGTCCCGTCTTGGCGCGAAGAGCGCGGATGTCACGCTGCGACCGACCTCGCTGGTGCATGAGGCCATGGTGAGGATGCTGGGGCGCGACATCGATTTCGCGGACCGGGCGCATTTCTTCGCGCTGGCCGCGTTGAAGATGCGCGCGGTGCTGGTGGACCATGCGCGGTCCAGCATGGCGGCCAAGCGTGGCGGTGGCGCGTCCGGGCTGACGCTGTCCAGCGTCGATCAGGGCCACGCGGCGGACGAGGATGCGGACAGCTATGAAGTGCTGGCCTTGCACCAGGCGTTGAACCAGTTGGCCGAACTGGACATCCGTTCGGCACGGGTAGTCGAACTTGCCTATTTTGGTGGCATGGTGCGCGAGGAGATCGCGCTGGTGCTCGGGGTTTCGGTACCTACCGTGGACCGGGACCTGAGGTTCGCCAAGGCGTGGCTTAACCGCAAGTTGGCCTGAGGGGGCAGCGTGGAAGAGGAGCGGATGGATGCGGAACAGTGGCAACAGGTACGCAACCTGTTCGACGCTGTCTGTGACCTGCCCGCGGACCAGTGGCGGACGGAGCTGCAGCGGCTGACCTCGGATCCGGGCCTTGTGCAACGCACGGTCGAGTTGCTGGAAGCGCAGACGGTGCAGCTTGGCCGCGTGCTCGCCCCGCTGGAAAAGGTCATGGCGCGTGCGGTGGAGCCGGAACAACGGGTAGGTGATGAGCTTGGCCCGTGGCGGCTGACCGAGCGCCTGGCCAGTGGCGGCATGGGTACGGTTTTCCTGGCCCAGCGTGCCGATGATCTTTACCAGCAGCAGGTTGCGGTGAAGTTGTTGCCCGGGTTGCCCGACCCGCGCACGGCCGAGCGGCTGGCGGCCGAGCGCCGGATATTGGCCGGTCTGCAGCACCCCAACGTGGCGCGGCTGTATGACGGCGGGACCACGCCATCGGGACAGCCCTACCTGGTGATGGAGTACGTGGATGGGCAGCCGCTTGACCGGTACTGCGAGGCGCAATCGCTGGGCCTGGAGGCGCGGCTGGACCTGTTCCTGCGCATTTGCGCCGCGGTACAGGCCGCCCACGAAAAGCTGGTGGTGCATTGCGACCTGAAGCCGAGCAATGTGCTGGTGACCCGTGAAGGCGAACCGATCCTGCTCGACTTCGGCATCGCGCGATTGCTCGATGGGGCGATGCAGGCGGAGCGCATCGAATTCTGTACGCCGGGTTATGCCAGTCCCGAAATCATTGCAGGACAGCCGGTGGGCGTGGCCAGCGATGTTTTCAGCCTGGGCGTGATGCTCGTGGAGATGCTGGCCGCGCGCCGGTTGGAACGCGGGCTCGCGGACACCGGGAAGCCGGTAATGCAGCCTAGTCAGTGGGCTGGCAACGAGTGTCCCTGGCGCCGTCGATTGGCGGGGGACCTGGATGCCATCGCTTCAAGGGCATGTGCACTGGATCCGGCCGGACGCTATGCCTCGGTGGCGTCTCTGGCCAATGACATCCGCCGTTACCTGTCCCATTACCCGGTACATGCACGGCAGGGTGCGTGGCCGTACCGTGCCCGGCGCGGACTGCGCCGCCACTGGCGTGCCGTTGCCCTGTCCGCGGTCATCGTGGCCATGGCATCGGGGTTTGTGTGGCATTTGGTGGAGGCGCGTGCGCAGGCCGAGGAAGAGGCGGTGGTCGCGCAGCAGGTCAGCGACTTCCTGGTGGCTTCGTTCGAGGCGGCGGATCCGCGCAAGCGTGGAAATCCTTCCCGTGAAGTGACCGCGCGCGAAGTGCTGGATGCCGGTGCGGCGAGGATCGACAGTGAACTGGTGGATGCCCCGGCACAGCTGGCCCGGCTCAAGGCGGTACTGGGCAAGGCCTATCAGCACATGGGCCAACCCCAGCAAGCCGAGGCCTTGCTGCGGCAGGCAGCCGAAGTGCTGCTGGATCCACGGGCCGGGCGGCCCGTGGACGCCGCCCAGGCCTTCAGCGACTTGTCGGTCCTGCTGAGTAACCAGGGCCGTGGCGAAGAAGGGGAAGCGGCGGCCCGTCACGCGCTGGAATTGCTGCAAGGCAGGGATGGCATTGCGCCGGTACAGGCGCATGCCTTCAATTCATTGGCCCTGGCCCTGATGGGGCAACAACGCTTCGACGAGTCCGAAGCCGCGTTTGATCACTCGCTGCGGATCCGTGCCTCCTTGCCCTCCGCGGTGGCCGCCCCGGGCATCATCACCGTCAAGCACAACCTGGGCCTGCTTTATCGCAATCGTGGCGACAACGAGCGCTCCGAAACGATATTGCGCGAAGTACTGGAGGCCCGGCGCCTGATTTCACCTTCGGGGCCGGAGTACCAAGGCACTTTGCAGGCGCTTGGAATCACGCTGACCCAACAGGGGCGCTTGCGGGAAGCGGCGACTCTGTACCGCGAGAACCTGGAGCTGTCGCTGGCCCTGTATGGCGAGGACAGCGCGACAACCGGATCGGCCTACTCGGAATTGGCGGGCCTTTACCAGGACCTGGGGGAATACGGGGACTCGACCCGTGAGTATGCACGCGCCCTGGAAATCACCGCGCGCGTGGAAGGCGAGGACAGTGTCAGCCATGCGATCCAACTGAACAATTTCGCCACCCTGGAGGAAATGCGCGGTGACATGGCGCATGCGGAACAGCTCTACCGGCAGTCGTTGGCCATCCGCCGGCAACACCTGGGTGACGATGCCCCGGCCAGCCTGAGGGCGGAATCCAACCTGGGGCGGTTGTTGATGAGGAGGGGGCGGCTTGCCGAAGCCCTGCCCCTGATCCAGCGCCCGCTGGGAGTCTGGTCGGAGCTGTTGGAGGCCGGTGCTCCCGACTTGCGGATATCCCGGCTGGGGCATGCCGAGTGGCAGATCCGCAGCGGCCGCTTTGCAGAGGCAGGTACTGCGTTGGCGGCCTTGTCCCCTGGCGAGGGGTGGCCCGCCTCCCACAGGCTGCGTCACCGCCAATTACTGGCGGAATTGGCACAGCGATCTGGTGATGGGCGTGCGGCGGATCTGTGGAAGGAAGCCCTGGAGGCTTCCATTGATTTGTATGGGGCTGACAGCGTGCCGACCGCCAAGGTGCGGGTAGCGCTGGCGGAAACCTTGCTGGGCAAGGGTGAGCGGGACGGGGCAGGTGTGCAGTTGGCGCTGGCAGAGCCATGGCTCAGGGCGCAATTGGTGCCGGATTCCGAGTTCATCCGGCGGGTGGACCGGTTGCTGGCGGCAGGGTTGGCGGGGATGCCGGGCCCGGGTTTGGTGGCAGGTGGGGGCGGGGAAGTAAGGCGGCGATAGTTTCCGTCCGCTTTTGCCGGTAGATGAGATTAAGGGGACATGTGCCCCTTGGGGTGTCGGGTTGTCGTAGCGCATATCCGGGGATGCATCCGCGTGGATGCATCCCTGCCGTCGTCATGCCGGGGCATGGCGGTTCAAGTAACCAGGGGAACAACATGAGCAGCACCAGTCGTCGGAATGCCTCCCACAGGAACAACTGGAAGAATGGGAAGGGGCCCGCGTTCAATCGCCTGACCCTGGCGCTGCTCGCGACATGGGGTGCCGTGCCGGCCTGGGCGCAGAACAACATCACCACCACCGGCCATACGCAGACCACCATTACCCCGGGGGCTGGCAACGTCACGAACATCACCACGAACACGGTGCGTGGCAAATCCGGATTCAATTCGTTCGGCCACTTCACCGTCGGCCAGGGCAACACCGTCAACCTGCATGTCCCGGACGTGGCCGACAACCTGGTCAACCTGGTGCATGACAGCGCCGTGCAGATCAACGGCACCCTCAATGGCATGAAGAACGGCGCCATTGGCGGCAACATCATTTTCGCCAGCTCCCACGGTTTCGTGGTGGGCAGCAGCGGCGTGCTGAATGTCGGCAGCCTGATCGTCACCACGCCCAGCAGCGATCAAATGGGCGATCTCAGGGATCTGACCGGCAGCGGCGTGAGCGCGGCAGAGGCGGATGCCGCCATTGGCGAACTGCTGGCGGGTGATTATCGCGATGGCAGCGGCAACGTCACCATCGATGGCCGGGTGAACAGTGCAGGCGCCATCGACCTGTTCGCGGCATCGGTCACCGTGGCTTCTTCCGCACAATTGAATGCGGGCAGTGCGCTGTTCGGCGCCACCGTAAACAGCCTGGGCGTGGTGAATGCGACGGGCGCCACCCGCAAGGATGGCCAGATCAGGATCGTGGCGGGAACCGGCAATGTCGAAATCGCCGGTGACCTGAAGGCCTGGATGGAAAATGGCAGCGGCGGCGGCGTGCAGGTGTCGGCGGCGCGCGCCATCGAGCTCAAGGACGGCGCCAGCATTTCCACGCAGGCCGCGACCAGTGGCCTGGACGCCGGTGACGTATGGCTGGAAGCACCGGAAATCACGCTGGCAGGCGATGCGACCGTGGTGACCCGCGCCGAAGGCAATGGCGAGTCCGGCGACATCACCCTGCAGGCCTACAGTGATGTGAGTTGCGTGCTCTGCGTGCCGGAAGATGGCGCCGACGAGGCCATGCAGGACATCGACACCCTCGACAAACTGGTAGCGGAGCTGGAAGGCAAGGCCAGCCCGATGCTGCAGGCCAAGCTGGGCAAGGCGAAGATCGTCATTGGCGAAAACGCGCGTCTCGACGCGGGCCATGCCAGCAATGGTGAAAAGGCCGGTGACGTGAGTGCGGTGGCATTCGCTTTCGATCGCCAGATGGCCGGTTTCGCCGAAGCCACCAGCTCCATCGATGTGGCGGGCACCATCGTGGGTCGCGACATCGACCTGCGTGCGTCCAGTGAATCCTATGTCTCGGCGAGCATCCTCAACAATCTCCTGAACACCTCGGGCCTGGCATCGGATATCTCCGCGCTCGCGGGTACCTTCACGGGTACCGACGAAGAAAAGCAGTCACAGGCGTGGGAGCAGGTATTCAGCCGTTTGCAGGAATCGGTGGATTACGAGCGGGTCAGTGACCTGGGCTTGTTGGGGCTGGATTCGGCCAACTACAGCGAACTGAGCGTGTTGCTGCCCTACCTGTCGGTACTGATTGCACGTGCCAACGCCGACGTGACCATCCGTTCGACGGCAACGCTGGACGCATCGCGCAACATCGACCTGCAGGCCGACAGCACCCGCCTGGTGCAGGCTTCGACGTTCTCGCTGCCCATCGTCAACAAGAAGATGCCATTCAATTTCGGCGTGGCCTATGGCCGCATCGATGGCCGCACGGCGGTCGAAGTGGAGAATGGCGCGGACATCGATGCCGGCGGCAACCTGGACATCAAGGCGTTGAGCGACGACACGCTCAATGTCTCGGCCACCTCGGTCAACAACCATGATGCGAACGGCAATGCGCTCACCACGATGGGTATCGCATTCAGCATGGCGCATAGCGACATCGTCACCGAGGCCAAGGTCAACAAGGGCGCGGACCTGGATGTGGATGGCAACGTCCATGTGGCGGCGCTGACCGAACAGAACCTGTCGAACAGTGCCGACTTCAAGGCGATTGGCAACGGCGCCAGCGGTGGTCCGGCAATTGCACTGACCCTGTTCAACAGCAAGACACGCGCGATATTCGATGCCGACCTGACCGGTGCGAAGGATCTGGCCGTATCGGCCACCAACCTGGTCCACGAACAGAGCAACAGTGCTTCCGTACAGACCGGCAAGAGCGAAGCCGACCACCTGAAGAAGCAGGTGATGGGCAGCCAGCAGGTCAAGGGCGTCACCGACGCGCTGGGCAACAAGGTCAAGGCGCTGTTCGGCAAGAAGCCGGGCACCGACAAGGCGCCGACCCAGACCGACAGCAAGTTCCGCCTGGCATCGGCCCTGGCCATCGGCATTTCCGATCACCAGGCCGAGGCCATCATCGGCAGCGGCGCGACCGCACCGGACATCAACATCACCGGCAACCTCAGTGTGCAAGCCATGCAGCAGCAGGCTTCGATGCACAACAGTGCCGACAGCACCGTCAATGCGGATGCCGAGAAAGATGATGGTTCCAAGGTTTCCATCAGCATTGCAGCCGCCTACGACCAGACCAGTCAGCAGACCCGCGCACTGGTGGGGGACGGCAGCAGCCTGACCGCCGCCCGCATCGGCGTGGGCGCACGCAACGAGCAACTGCTGGACCTGGGCGACATCACCAGTTGGAGCTCGCTGTCCGATATCTTCGGCAACCTGAAAACCATTGCCGGGGGTGCGCCGGATATCCCGGGCGAACTTTCCACGTCATACGCCAACTCCACCAGCGCGGGCCAGGATTTCGCGCTGGCCGGCTCGGTGGCGGTGAGCTATCACGATCTTGATGCCACGGCCTGGGTAGGTGATGGCGTGACCCTGACCAGCACCGCCACCGATGGTGCCGGCTGGAGCAGCAAGCCGCTTCTGGTGCTGGACAGGATCATGGATGACTCGGGTGATCCGGACACGCCGGATGAGCCGAACGAAGATCGCGAGAAGCTGCGCAACCTGCAATGGGATTGGGCCGCTCCCGTCAGCGTGCAGGCCGATACCGTGGTGGAACAGCTCTCCATCGCAGGCAATTTGTGGTGGACGCTTTTCAACATCGAAGCCGATGGCGACGATGGCAAGGCTGCGGGCGGCGGCGTCAACGTACAGGTGACGACCAACAGCAGCGTGGCCGGTATCGGCGCCAACGGTGAGGTCGAGGCGAAGGCGGTCAATGTCTCCGCCGACCAGAAGGAGCTGATCATCGGCATCAGCCCGTCCGCGGGCAAGGGTACCAGTGCGGCCGGCAACGGTGCGGTGGTGGTGGGCGTGGTGGGCTCGGACGTCATTGCTTCCATCCATCACAGCACGCAGGTGCAGGCGGACAAGGTCGGCATTTCCGCCGGTCATGACATCGGCCTGTGGAGCGCCGCGGGTGCACTGGCGGTATCGCAGGAAACCAGCATCGGCATTGGTGCCGCCGTCAACGTGGTGACCACGGACGTGCAGGCGCTGGTGGGCGAAAACAATGGCCGTGATGGTGATGGCGACAACTATTGGCGCCCTGATGCGATGGGGGCGGGCATCACCGGAGGCAACGGCGCGACCTGGCAAGTGGATGAGATGCTGGTCGACGCGAAGAGTTCCGGGCAGAGCGGCGCATTCGCCGTGGCCGGTGCATTGGCACGCAGCGAGCAGGAACAGGAGCAGCAGGACCAGGCCAGTGAAGATGACGGTGGTGCGGCCAAGGGCGGTACCGATCTTCTCAGCGGCGAAGGCCTCAAGTTGCTGGGCAAATTCGCGCTGTCCAAGGCCGGGTTCTTCGATGGCCTGAACACGGCCGTGGAATACGGCAAGAAGATCAAGGATGCGGTATCGGATACGTCCGACAAGGTGAAGGGCAAGCTGGATGCCTCGGGCAATGCAGCGGACAAGCCGGAGAACCAGATCGCGGGTGCGGGCTCGGCTTCGGTCAATGTGTCCGGCCAGAAGACACGCGCCAGCATCAGCGGCATCACCATCGGTCCGCGTACCACCGGTACGGGCAGCGATGTCACCGTGCTGGCACTCAACCAGACCAATCAATTCAGTGGTGCCGGTGCCGGCGCGCTGACCCTGGCCAGTGGCCCGAAATCCGACCGCAGCTCGGCGGTGGCGGGAGCCATTGCCTACAACCACCTGTTCAATGTCACGGAAGCCACTGTCGATGACGTGACCTTCAACGACAGTGATGCACTCAAGGTGCAGGCGGCCAGCGCGGGCGACCAGATCGCGCTGGGCCTGGGCCTGGCGGTGAGCACGGGCGGCAACGACAACACCGCGGTGGGCTTCTCCGCTTCCGGCGGCGTGATCACCAACACGACGCGTGCCGCGGTCGAAGACAGTGTCGTCAACCAGCGCGTTGACACTGGCAGCACGCAAAGCATCGAAGTGTCGGCTTACGACCGCTCGCGCGTGTTGCTTGGCGGCGGTTCTTTTGCAGGTACCTCGGGCAGTGGCACCAGCGCAGGCGGCTCACTGGTGATTGGTTACCTGGGCAACAAGCTCCAGGCCGAGTGGCTGGGCAGCCAGGCCCGGAATTTCGACACGTTCGACGTAACCGCGGGCAGCGCCACGCGCGTACTGGCTGGTGCCTTGGCGGGTGCGGTTTCCACGGGTGGCGACAGCAAGGCCGGTACGGGTTCGGCCTTCGTTTTGATCGTGGACAACGAAGTCACCGCGAAGGTGGATGCCAGCGATGACACCGACCATTCGTCGCTGGAAGGCGGCGACGTGGAGGTGCGCGCGAGCAGCGTGAGCGGCCATGGTGCATTGGACGGGTTGTTCGACAGCGCCTCCACCTCGGCGCTTTCCGCCAGCGGACTGGACCTGGATGGCAGTTCCACGGTGGCTGGCATTGAAGTGCAGGCCAGCACCGACGACAGCGTGTTCGGTGCGGACGACGATGAGAACACCACCCACAACCTGTTCGATGGCATCCCGGCGGGTGAAGCCATCCTGGGCGTGGCGGGCAGCCTGTCGCTGTCGAATGGACAGGCCATCGGTATTGCGGCGGGCGGCATCTACACCGGCAGCGACTACAGCGCCACCATCGCCAACACCGACATCAAGCTGGATGGCGACCTGGACGTGATTGCACGCAACAGCACCGAAGTGCTGGCAGCGGCCGTTGCTGGTGCAATGGGTAATGCCGATGAAGCGGGCGCCGGTTCGGTCACCGCCATCATTGCGCGGGGATCGGTCACCGCGTCGGTGGACATGACCGGCCGCAGCGAGGCGCTGGAGGCCGACAATCTCAATGTCGAAGCCTCCAAGTCCGGTGGTGCGTATTCACTGGCTGGCAGCATCGCTGGCAGTGCGGGTTCCAAGGCGGTGGGTGCGGCCTTCAGCATCAGCGACATGGAGCAGAGCACCACCGCCGAGATCAAGGGCGGCACGTATGAGCTGGAAGGCGATGCTTCACTGAAGGCCGGCCAGCAAAGCCACATCATCACGGCGGCCTTGTCCGGCAGCGTTTCGCTCAGTGACCTGGCATTGGGTGGTGCAGGCACGTTCAACCGTATCGCCGATACCACCACGGCAGCGTTGACCAATGCGCAGCTGACCGCGCAGAACCTCTCGGTTTCGGCGACGCAGCCGGGCATGGGCGCGAAGATCTGGTCGCTGGCATTCAACCTGGCGGCCAGCGGTGGCGCCAGTGCCGGCGGCATTGCGCTGGCGGTGAACCTGATCGATGCGGAGCGTACCGCCAAGGTCAGCGGCAGTACGGTCAACCTGAGTGGCGACGCTTCGCTGGCGTCGTCGTTGGATGGCGAAATCTGGGGCTTCGCCGTGGACGTCGCGGGCGGCAGTGGCAATGCCGCAGGCGGCTCGATCGTAGTCAACAACATCGACGGCAAGGACGAAGTGCTGATCGAAAACAGCAACATCACCACCACGGATGCGGCAGGTAAGTTGCTGTTGGATGCCAGCGCGGGCAATGGCCTGATGATTGCCTCGCTGACCGGCTCCATCAAGGGCGGCGGCAGCAATGCCATCGGCGGTGCCATCTCGGTCAATCGCATCGGTGCAGATCGCACCGCCCTGATCAAGAACGGGAGTGGCAACACGATTTCCGGCTTCGCCGAAGCGAAACTGCTCAGCGGCGCCCAGCAGAACATCTATGCCATTGCCGTTGCAGGTGGTGGCTCGGGCAACATCGCGGTCAATGGTTCATCCACCACCAACATCCTGTCGGGCACCGAGCGGGCCGCGATAGAGGGTGGCACCCTGGACGTTGGTTCGCTGAATCTTTCGGCAGCCGAGGGTGATCGCACCATCTGGAGCCTGGCCGGTGCAGTCAGCGGTGCTGGCAGCGTCGCGGTGGGCGTGGCGAATGCCAACAACGTGATCCTGTCCAAGCGCCAGGCTGAAGTGAGTAACGCCGACCTCACCCTGGACGGTGCACTGAAGCTGGAAAGCGGCGGTGATGCGCATATCCGCTCGGCAGCCGTCGGTGGCGGTGGCGCGGGCAGTGTTGCCGCCGGCGCTTCGGTGGCGATCAACGTGATCGAGGGTGAGGAATCGGCAACGCTGGCGAACAGCACGGTCCATTCGGCCGAATCCATCAGCATCGACGTCACCCGCGGCGATGCGGACATCAAGACACTTGCGGGCAATGTGCAGGGCAGCGGCTCTGCGGCAGTGGGTGGCGCGGTTGCCATCAGCACCATGAGCCAGAAACGCGATGCCAGCATCGTGGGCAGCAGCCTGGCTGTCGGCAATGGCACCGTGGACGTGCTGGCTTCGACCAGTGGACGCATCGACACGCTGGCGGTCGCCGGCGCGGGCAGCGGCGGCGGTGCTGGCGCTTTCTCCAATACCAGCAACAATATTTCCGCGCGCACCGGCGCACTGGTGCAGAACAGTGGCGGCACGGCGGGCAATGTCACCGTCCGTGCCACCGACGATTCGGAGATCAATGCCATTTCCGGCGGCGTTGCCGTGGCGGGTGGTGCAGGCGCAGGTGCCGGCACCGCCATCAACCGCATCGACAGCGAGATCGAAGCGGCACTGACCGGCACGCGCAACAGCGGCTGGAACGTGACCAACCTGGCCGTGGATGCGAATTCTTCCAGCGACATCCTGTCGGTGGCCGTAGGCGGCGGTGGCGGCAGCGGGGCCGGTGTCGGTGCCGCGGTGGCCACCAATCTGGTCACCACGCAGAGCAAGGCCCATATCAGTGATGGTGCCAAGGTCATTGCACAGCACAACATCGGCATCAGTGCTAGTAATCACGATGCGATCCTTGGCATCGGTGCCGGCATTGCAGGTGCGGGTACGGCGGCAGTGGGTGCATCGATCACGGTCAATCTGATCGAAACCCAGACCGAGGCCTACATCGCCGGTGCCAACACCGAGGTCACCGCGCTGGGTCTCAGCACCAGTGACACCATGACCATCGACAGCGGCGAGCTGCTGAATGCGCCGCTGGATGATCGCGAGTGGTTCGATAAATCCACGGTCGAGGCAGACCACGGCGACAACGACGAATGGGTGGGTGGCGACCTGTTCAATCCGGCGCCCAACCTGGGCATCGGCACGCGCAACTTCACTGGCCTGGCAGTACAGGCCAGCAGCGTGCAGCAGGTGGGCCAGCTGTCGCTGGCGGCCGCCATCTCGGTGGTGCCGCTTGCTAGTGCATCCGTGGCCGGTTTGTTCAACACCAACGTGCTGGGCGGCAAGACCGAGGCTTACATTGAATCGGCGAAGATCAACCAGGTCGCTGGTGCCGGCAGTGCGCAGAACGTGCACGTGGGGGCGGCCAGCCATGGCTTCAGTGCCAGCTACGAAGCCAGTCTGGGGGTTTCCGCAGGCGCGGCGGGCGTGGGTGCGGCCGTGGATGCGTTGGTGAACCAGCGCGAGACCCGGGCACGCGTGAGCGGCGCCACTTTGGATAGCGTGGGCAAGACCGAGGTCGAGGCCGAGTCCACGCAGTACGCCAGCAGCATCGTGGCAGCGGCTGGCGGTGCAGCGTTCTTCGGTGGCGCTGCAGCGGCGCAGATCAGCGTGCTCAAGGGCACGACCGAGGCATTGGTCGGTGGTGGCAGCAAGCTCAACGTGGGTTCGCTGGACGTCAATGCCTCTGCCCTGCAGGTCATCGCACCGAACGTGGCAACGCTGGCGGCCGGTGCCGGTGCGTTGGGCGCGGGCTTCGGGATGGTCTACAACCAGAGCACCACCCGTGCCTGGGTTGGCGAACCGCTTGGTACCGCCGGTTCGGCGGTGAATACGCAGATTGATGCTGGCGCCGTCGACATCTCCGCTGACAACGCCACGCGCTTGCAGATGCTGGCCGTCGGCGTGGCGGGCGGTGGCGCGGCGGTGGCAGGTACTGCCACGATCGCCATCGTCGAAACGGTGACCGAAGCCGGTGCAAGCCAGGCCGACTTCGGATCGGCCGGCAACCGTATCGATTCCCTCGATATCGATGCCAGGGACCAGCTCAAGGCCAATGTCGCCGTGGGCTCGGCTGCCGTCGGTGGGCTTTCGGTTGGTGCCAGCGCCAATGTGCTGGTGGCCAACAGCGCCACTCGCGCCGTGCTCGACAACAGCAGCGTGCATGCCACGGGCAACGTCGACGTCGATGCGCAGCGCACCACCGAAGTGACCATGAACACCGTCACCGGATCGGGTGGTACGGGCGTTGCCCTGGGCGGCAGCATCGGTTTGCTGGTATTGGGCTCGGGCGCATCCACCCAGGTCAGCGAAGAAGGCGAATCGTTCGACCCGATGGGCGAGCTCAACAAGGACGGCAACGGCACGCTGTCCACGCTGGACGGCATTGGCAGCGACGATCGTGTCGGCGACATCACCTATGAGGATTACGTCTACAACTCGACCACGGGAGAGTACGAGCGGGTCGAACGCACGGATGCCGCCTCGAAGAACACGTTGAACAGCAGCACCAAGGCCACCGGCAGTGATCGCCTGCATGCCTCTGCACCGGCCAGTTACAAACACGAAACCGTGGCCCGCATCAATGGCAGCACGGTGGTGGCTGGCGGCGACGCCGGGGTGAATGCCACCGATCGCCTCAAGTCCAGCAACCTGGCCGGCAACGTGGCCGTGGGCGGACTGGCGGGAGTCGGCATCGGCATGGGGCTGTCTTTCTCCAATGCGAAGGTGAACGCCGAAGTGTT
>JBQGFJ010000368.1:0-2862 GCA_052040085.1 Pseudoxanthomonas sp. | reverse complement strand
GCCACCCTGGCCAAGGAGTTCTCCCAGGACCCGGGTTCGGCCGGCAACGGTGGTGACCTTGGTTTCGCCGGCCCGGGTGTGTATGACCCGGCCTTCGAAGAGGCGCTGTACAAGCTGCAGGATGGCCAGGTATCGGCGCCGGTGCGTACCGGGGTCGATACCTGGCCCTCCTTCAGCTTGTACAGCGCCTCTTCAAAGGCGGGGTCGTACACACCCGGGCCGGCGAAGCCGAGGTCACCACCGTTGTTGGCCGAGCCAGGGTCCTGAGAGAATTCCTTGGCCAATGCGGCAAAGTCTTCACCCTTGGCCAGACGCTGCTCAATCTCTTCAGCACGGGCCTTGGCCTGGGCATCGGTGACTTTGTCGTTGACCTCGATGAGGATGTGCGCGGCATGGCGCTGTTCCGCGAGGTTGGCGATGTCCTTCTCGTACTGGGCCTTGAGCTCTTCGTCGGTCACGTTGACCTGGTCGAAGAACGCCGACTTCTTCAGCTCGATGTAGTCGATCACCACCTGGTCAGGCGACATGAACTCCTTGGCGTGCTGGTCGTAGTGCGCCTTGACCTCTTCGTCGCTGACCTTGACCGAGGCCGGGTCGGCCTTGAAGGTCAGGGAAGCGAAGTCGCGGGTCTGCTTCTCCAGGCGGGCGAAAGCATCCACCTGCTGGTCGGTGACGAAGCTGCTGCCGGCCAGGCCGGTGCGCAGCTGGCCGATGAGCATTTCCTCGGCGAGCATGTCACGGAACTGCATGCGGCCGTAGCCCATCTGGCGGATGACCTGGTCGAAACGGTCAGCACTGAACTTGCCGTCCACCTGGAATTCCGGCGTCTGCAGGATCACCTGAGCCAGCGCGGCCTCGGAGAAGGCGAACTTGGCATCTTCGGCGCCTTGCAGCAGCAGCTTGCGGCTGATCAGGCCCTTAAGTGCCTCTTCGCGCAGCAATTTGTCGTCCAGCAGCGCCGGGTCGAAATCCTTGCCCAATTGTTGCATCAGCTGACGGCGCTGCATGTCGGCGGCCTGGCTCAGCTCATTCTGGCTGATGGTCTGGCCGTTCACCTTGGCGGCGTCCTGGCTATGGGTGGCGGCCTGGAAAATGGCTTCAAAGCCGGTCAACGCCATCAACACGACGATAAGGCCGATGATGGTCTTGGCAATCCAACCTTGTGAATTGTCCCTGATATTTTGCAGCATGCGTCCCCCAGAAACGGCTGTACCACTGCGTCGACAACCGCGGAGCGTGGGTAGAATCCTGATAAAAGAAAGGCGCATCCGAGGATGCGCCTTTTCTTAGCAAACGTGTCAGGCGGGAACGTTTGCGCCCCGCCATCACCGTGCTCGGACCAGGCCAGGCCGGGTCCGGCTGAAAGACGACTTAGTTGACGGCGTCTTTCAGGCCTTTGCCTGCCTTGAAACCTGGAACCTTGGCGGCTTCGATCTTGATTGCCTTGCCGGTTTGCGGGTTGCGGCCGGTACGCTCGGCGCGCTCCTTGACCGAGAAGGTACCAAAGCCAACCAGTACCACATCGTCACCTTGCTTCAGGGCGCCGGTGACGGATTCGATGACTGCGTCCAGCGCACGGCCGGCTACAGCTTTCGGGATGTCAGCAGATGCGGCGATAGCGTCAATCAGTTCCGACTTGTTCACTCTAAGTCCCCTTATTTCTCTATTGAGTTTGTTTCTCAGTATGTAATGAAAAGCTTATGAAACGTGCGCTGGGTGGCCTGATGACAATAGCGTGCCGCTTTATAGCAAGGCCCCGAAAAAACTGTCAAGGAAAGCCCCCCAGCTAAAAACTACTAATGCGTGCTGATTCTTTCCTTAGCATCGCCGTCGCGCTTCTCATCTTTCGCGACAATCTCCGGAGCCACATCTGGCAAGGGCTCCGGGGCGTATTGCAGCGCAATTTGCAGGACTTCGTCAATCCATTTGACCGGTTTGATCTGCAGATCCTGTTTGATATTTTCAGGAATCTCCTTCAAATCGCGAACATTCTCCTCGGGAATGATCACCGTCTTGATCCCGCCACGGTGTGCCGCCAGCAGTTTTTCCTTCAACCCGCCAATGGCCAGCACTTGGCCACGCAGGGTGATTTCGCCGGTCATGGCCACATCGGCACGTACCGGAATCTGCGTCAGCGCCGACACCAGCGCGGTGCACATGCCGATACCGGCACTTGGCCCATCCTTCGGCGTAGCGCCTTCCGGCATGTGGATATGCACGTCATGCTTCTCGTGGAAGTCGGCGGCAATACCCAGGCTGCGGGCGCGGCTACGCACCACGGTCTGTGCGGCAGTGATCGACTCGACCATCACATCGCCCAACGAGCCGGTCTTGATCAGCTGGCCCTTGCCGGGAATGACCATGGCTTCGATGGTCAGCAGTTCGCCGCCCACCTGGGTCCATGCCAGGCCGGTGACCTGGCCGATCTGGTCCTGTTGCTCGGCCAGGCCGTAGCGGAACTTGCGCACGCCCAGCAGGTGTTCCAACTGCTCGCTGGCCACCTTGACCTTGACCTGCTTCTGCCCGGTATGTTCCTTGACCACCTTGCGGCAGACCTTGGCGATTTGCCGCTCCAGGCCCCGCACACCGGCTTCGCGGGTGTAATAACGGATGATGTCGCGGATCGCCGAAACGTCGACTTCCAGCTCTTCTTTCTTCAAGCCGTTGGCCTTGACCTGCTTGGGCACCAGGTACTTGACCGCGATGTTGATCTTCTCGTCCTCGGTGTAGCCCGGCAGGCGGATGACTTCCATACGGTCGAGCAGCGCCGGCGGGATGTTCATCGAGTTCGAGGTGCACAGGAACATCACGTCCGAGAGGTCGTAATCAACCTCCAGGTAGTGGTCGTTGAAGTTGTGGTTC
>JBQGFJ010000367.1:0-5924 GCA_052040085.1 Pseudoxanthomonas sp. | reverse complement strand
TGGCCCTTGTCATGGCCGATCACCATCATCACGTGGCCGGGAATGTAGACCAGGTCGCCGACTTGCAGCCGCGCCAATGCATCGAGCCGCTCCTGCAAGGGGGCTGACGCATCGTAGGGCACGGACTCAAGTGCCGGGCTGCGTGACTGGTCGATGGTGTTGCGAGGCAGGTCGATGCCCAGGCTGCGATACACGTCCAGTACGAAGCCGCTGCAATCACGTGCTTCGTAGGAGTGGCCCCAGCCATAACGCTCGCCCAGGAACTTGAAGGCTTGCCGCAACAGGTTGGCCGGCGTGGCGGGCAAGGGGGCCGCGGCAACATCGGCGCTGCGCGGTACCAGCGCTGGTGAGAAGCGCAGGGACCCGTCCTCGTTCCTCAGGGGGAGCTGCACCACGTGGGCGGTATAGGGAAGTTGGCCGTTGACGGGGGTGTGCGGCGGCCAATCCTGCAGCACCGGCAGTTGCGTGCCCATGTCCAGCGTCAGCAGTGATGCGGACGGTTGTTCGGGGGTGAAGGCGGTGCGTGCCTGTGCACCGGTGACGATCAAGCGGGGTTGCTGCCGGGTGAAGCCGAGGACCTCGTCCCGGCTGCCGAGGGCGATGTTTTCGCTCTCGATCCAGGCGGCGTAGTTCGGGGACACCACGAATAGCCAGCGTCCGTCCTCGCTGCGGTGCAGCGCGGCCACCGGCGTGCCCGGATACAGGCCCGACTCCTGGAAACGATCGATATCGGTGTCGTCCGGACTGCTGAAAACGCGCTGGGTCGTCGGGAACGCCCGCAGGTCCGCCCGGCGCACGACCAGGCCATAGCCAGGGGTTGTGTGTTTGGTGACTGCATCCAGATCCAGCATCCGGCTCAGTTCGGCCAACCGTCCGGGTTCCAGTACTTGTCCCTTTTCGTCGTAGAGCACCCGCTTGGGTGGCGACGAGACGCGACCTATCAGGGCGCGGACTTCATCCTCGTCATAGGTGCCGGGAAGCATGTGCAGATCATGGATGGAGGGATCCTTTTCCACCAGGTCCGCATTGAACGCCGCGATCCGGCCGGGTGTCAGCAGTGGCGCTTCCGGGGTGGGATGGCGATCTATCCAGTAATGGGCGTCCAACTGTTGTGGCTCGACATGGAAGGGGTTTGGCTGCAGGGCAAGGACAAGCGGTACCCAGCACAGCGCCAGGAGCAGCACGAATACCTTGGCTCCTGTGCTGGTGGCGTACCCCGGTGTATGGCGGCGGCGAGCGGAACTGCCCGGAAAAGCTGTCCCGGCAGGCTTGTTTTGCTTATGGATGCTCATTTACGCAGCGGCAACGGAGCGCGCCGGATCCAAGTCGATAGCCATGCAAATCCTTGATTGGAGAAGGTCAAGTGGTATTCGTCCCAATGACGAAAGAATATTTACGCCATGGCCTATTCCTGTCAAGAATAATTTATTGACATTGATCTCAATTACATGTTACATCCGCGTTATGTGGTTATTTCGGTAGAACAAACAGGCATGTGCCGCGTTCGCCGGAATGGAGTGTGGAGGGGGAGGGGATGCCTGCTTCCGATGTTTGTACGAAAACTCGATGGAATGGCGTACGCGGCAAAGGACTTGCCGGATCCAATGCGGCCGTATGACACCAATCTAAGTCCGCCGTTCTTTCACTTAAATTTTTGCAAAACTCGACCCAGGAGAGCCCGATGCCAACCCGAACCTTGTTCCCCAAGCGACGCCACCTCGCATCCGCCATATTTGCAAGCCTGCTATTGCCAGGCATGGCGATGGCCCAATCCACCACGGAAACGGCCGATACAGCCAGTGCGCCCAAGGAGCTGGACAAGGTGATGGTGACGGGTTCGCGCATTGCGCGGGCCAACACGGAGGGTCCGGCACCGGTGGTGGTGATCACTGCCGAGGAAATCCAGAAGCAAGGTTTCACTACTGTCTGGGAATCGTTGGGCACGTTGACCCAGTTCACTGGCCAGGTCACGAATGAGACGGATACCACGGGTACCCAGGCCATCAACGGCCAGTTCGCCAACCTGCGTGGCCTCGGCCCTGGCTACCAGTTGATCCTGCTCAACGGCCGGCGCATTGCCGATTATCCGGCGGTCTACGGCACCAACAACAACGCGGTCAGTACCGGTTCGATCCCGGCGGCAGCGGTGGAGCGCATTGAAGTAATGAGCGGCGGTGCCTCGGCCATCTATGGTTCGGACGCGGTGGCCGGCGTGATCAACATCATCACCAAGACCAGCTACGATGGCGATACGGTGCGCCTGCGTGGCGGCACCACCACCCAGGGTGGCGGTGACACCGGCCTGTTCCAGTATGTCGGCGGCAGGAGCGGGGATCGTTGGAACTTGCTGTGGACGTTCGAGCAGTTGGCTCGCGAGGAAATCGTCGCCGAGCAGCGCGGGTTGACCTACTGGGCCGATCCCAGGTTCCAGACCCCCGCGGGCGAGAAGCCGACCTGGATCCTGACCGGCGTCGGTTACTGGGCAACGACGAATTCCAGCACCTACCTCTGGCCGGACGCCAACGGCAACCTGTCGAGTTCGCATGAGGCCATGCTGTATGCCTGCAACCGGACCAATCCCGATTTCGTGCCTTTCTACAGCAGCACGACCCAGGCCCTGCCCAATCGCTGCGGCAACTACGACTATTACAATGGCCGTACCCTGCAAAACAGTTACAACAAGAGCTCCGGCTACCTGTCCGGCACGTTCGATTTCAACGACAACCTGCAGGGCTACGCCCAGTTCCTGATCAACAAGTCCAACGACAAGAGCAGTGCCCAGACGCAGTACTACATGGGTGGCGACATTTTCACGCACTTCTCGCAGAGCAGGAACCAGGTCATGAGCGGGCAGCGCGCGGTTACCGTCAGCGAAGCCGGCATGACCCATATCCGCTCGGAGGAAACGTCGTGGAACCTGAACTTCGGCCTGCAGGGCACGGCGTTCAACAACCGCTTCGATTGGGATGCGAGCGTAGCCATGTCGCGGTTCGACATGACCCAGTCCATGCCGCGCTTCCTGCGTGATGGCGCGCGCGACTACTTCCTGGGCCCGGTACTGGGTTACGTCAATGGCGTAGGTGCGGCTGATGGCCGCGATTATGCCAACCAGATCCGTGAGCTCAATACCGACCGTTTGTTCGCGCCGGTCACGCCGGAGGTCTACAACCAGATCACCACGCTCGTCGTCAATAACGGCGAGTCGAAGAACGACAGCTTCCAGTTCGTGTTCTCCGGTCCGCTGTTCAATACCTGGGCGGGCGAGGTTGACATGGCAGCGGTGCTGGAAGCATCGAAGGCGGAATACTATTTGCGGCCCGATCCCCGCGTGGTCGAGGGTTACCTCGGGCCTGAGAAGATCTACAACCTGGGCCGTACCCCCGGTGGCGGCCCGCGCGAGCGTTACGCGGCGGGCGTGGAATTCCGTGTGCCGCTGTTGTCGTCGCTCGACGCGACGGTGGCCGGCCGCTACGACCAGTACGAGGATACGGGATTGGCTTCGGCACTCCGGAGTTCGAAGGATGCCGTCACCTGGCAGGCCGGCCTGGAATGGCGTCCGACCAACAACTTCATGGCGCGCGCCAGCCATGCGACGAGTTTCCGTGCACCGGATCTGATGTGGATCTATGCAGGCGAGGTCATCGGATACCCGTACATTTTCGACGAGTACTTCTGCCGTCGTGACGGCATCGATCCCTTGTCGACCGCTTGCCAGAACACATCGTCGGACTACTACTACCAGCCGAACCAGGCCCGCGTTTCGGGATCCAGTCCGCTGCTGGAGCCGGAGACGGGCAAGTCGACCACGATCGGTTTCGTGTGGGATGTCCTGCCCAACCTGTCAGCCACGGTCGATTACTACCAGATCAAGCTGGAGGACCGTGTACGCCTGATTCCGGACGAGGTCACGTTCGAGCGTGAAGCGGACTGCCGCCTGGGCCGTGACCGGCAGGGCAACCCGGTGGATACCAGCTCGGCCGAGTGCAATTTCTACATGACGTACTACGTGGAGCGGCCGGTGGGTGACCAGAACCCACTGGGCCGCATCACCCGGTGGAGGTCGTTCCCGATCAATGCATCGCTGATGCAGACCACGGGCGTGGATGCTTCGCTGAAGTACATGCACCAGATGGACCGCTGGGGTTCCTTGGGCGTGCAAGTCGGCTACACCCACGTGTTCTCGTTCGAGACGGCGGATTTCGCCGATTCGCCGATCATCGACTCCCGCAACGATCGCCAATACAACCCCGTACGCTGGCGCGCGAACATGCGCCTGAACTGGGCCTACGAGGACTGGAACACCAGCCTGTACGCGCATCACCAGGGAGGTATTCCGAACTTCAATCAGGTCACCAACCCGGGCCGTGGTTCCGGCCAGACGATATGGAACCTGGACCTTTCCAAGCAGATCGTGGAGCAGATGCGATTGGGCCTGAGCGTGATCAATCTGTTTGACGAAATGCCTCCGTTCGATCCGTCGTACACCAGCTGGCCTTACCACCGCCAGCTTTCACACAGCGCAATCGGTCGTCAGGTGTTCGTGAACATGAGTTGGGACTTCTAAACAACCAAGTCCTGCGGCGGAGCCAAGGGAAACCTTGGCTCCGTCGTTTTATATGGGGCGATAAGCCATGAACGATCGCCCACTTTTCTGTCCCGAGGTGAGGTGATGTTGAAGCGGGTCCGTGTTGTTTCAGGCCGCCGGCACATGTTCGGTGCACCGTTCGTGATGTCTGCCGTTGTTGCGGCGACGATGTTCTTGTCCCCGGCGCCGACATGGGCCAAACCCGATCTCGATACCTTGTTCGACCAGGCGATGGAGCGTTACCAGCCTGCCGGCATGGTGGTGGGCGTGATCGAGGATGGGAAAGTGGTATCCCGGCGTGTTGGCGGTGAGCTGCGTGCCGGTGAAGGCCAGCAGGTCGATGCGGATACGCTGTTCAAGATTGCCTCCAACAGCAAGGCGATGACCGCGGCGGTGCTGGCACGGTTGGTCGACCGCGGCGTATTGCGTTGGGATGACAAGGTAACGAAATACCTGCCCGAGTTCCGCATGAATGACCCATGGGTCAGCGAGAACATGCAGGTGCGTGAACTGTTGATCCACAACAGCGGATTGGGCTCGGCCACGGGCGACATGATGTTGTGGCCGGAACCGAATCATTTCAGCCGTGCTGACATCATCAATGCGCTTGCCTATTTCAAGCCAGGACATGGTTTCCGCAATCATTACGGTTACAGCAATGTCATGTACGTGCTCGCGGGCGAAGTGGCTTCGCGTGCAGCAGGCAAGCCCTTCGACCAACTCGTGCGCGAGGAAGTTTTCCAGCCGCTGGGCATGAAGCGATGCCAGGTGGGCGAATGGTCGCGCGATGGGGTGGGCAACGTGGCCCAGCCGCATCGGCGGGTGGAGGAGCGCAACGTGGTCATTCGGGAGGATGGTGAAATCATCCCCGACATCCCGATGACGGCAGCAGGCGCCATCCGCTGCAGCCTGGATGACATGCTGGCGTGGATGGGAGCCTTGCTGGAGCCGGAGCGGCATCCGGATTGGCTGTCCGTGGAGCAGCGCCGCGCACTCTGGACCCTGCATGTGCCGATGCCGATCACCGAGCGGATGCGTGAATGGGATGGCACGCGGATGGCTGGCTATGGCTATGGCTGGCGCTTGTCCGATGTGGATGGCGAGTGGAAGGTGGCACATACCGGAACGTTGTCCGGCATGAACTCCTCAATGGTGTTGCTGCCGGATCGCCGCAGCGGTTTCATCATGTTGATCAACAGCGAAGGCGGCGATGCCCGCATTGCGCTGGGCCAGGCGTTGACTGAATATTTCACCGATCCGGATAACGGCGCGGATGTAATTCATTACGCTGACCTGCTGGTCAGGGAGCGTGAGAAGCCGGCGACCACCGACGAGGATT
>JBQGFJ010000366.1:0-9720 GCA_052040085.1 Pseudoxanthomonas sp. | reverse complement strand
CCATGCCGAACAGCAGCGAGAACAAGGTATAGAACTTGCCCTGCACGAAGATGTAGATCAGCGCATCAGCCACGCGATCTGCGCCAACAAGGGCGGGATTCAAGCCCGTTCCGGATTCGAACGGAGGCCCCACGAAGCCCTCGATATTCATCAGCAGGATGCCGAGCAATGCAAAGCCACGCAGTACATCCAGCGTGGTTACGCGCTCTACCGCCGATACCGGCGACAACACGGGAGGCAATACCTTGTCCATCACATTCACCCTGCGCTTTTGGCTGACACCTTATTAAAAGAAATGCCGCGATCCATTCGAATCGCGGCATCCATACAGGCAATACCCGTCATCCCGGGAAGGGACCGGCACTGGACGGCATCAATGATGATGACCGCCCTCACCGTGCACATGGCCGTGCTCCACTTCTTCCGCACTGGCTTCGCGCACGTCCACGATTTCCACGTCGAAATGCAGGTCCTTGCCCGCCATCGGGTGGTTCAGGTCCACGTCCACCACGCTCATGCCGACCTTCTGCACGGTCACGGCGCGCGGGCCGAAGTTGGTGTTCAGCACCACTTGCTGGCCGGGCACCAGGCGCTGCTCGCCAAAGTGCTTCTTGGGTACGCGCTGGGTTAGCCCTTCGCGGCGCTCGCCATAGGCCTCGGCCGCGGTCACGTCCACGCCGAAGCTCTCGCCCGCCTCACGATCCTGCATGGCATTTTCCAGACCGGGGATGATGTTGCCATGGCCCACCAGGATGGCGAGCGGCTCACGATCCTTCGAGGACTCGAGCGGCGGCTGGCCGACTTCGGACACGGTGTAATGGAAACGGACGACACTGTCTTTTGCGATTTTCATGCTGGGCTCTGCGAAGTCCTGCTTGCAATGCAGGAGTGAACGGCTTGTGGGCCTGGAGGAATGCGGCGAAGATGCGCCACGATGGATGCGACGCATTATCCCGGCTCGACCCCTCCACCGCCACTGCCGCCAGGAGCGCACCGGGCGGGAATGTTGCGCCATGTCTTCCTGTTGGCAGGCATCGTGGTCTTGCTGGCGGCCTGCGGTGGCGGCAAGCAGACCCGGGGCGATACGCCCGAGGCGTCCCGGCAGCAATGGCCGCTCACGGAATCAGCCGATCCCGTGGCGGCCAACGCCGTACTGATGCGCGCATTGGGATTGGTCGGAACCCCTTACCGCTACGGCGGCAACACCCCTGAATCCGGCTTCGACTGCAGCGGCCTGGTCACCTATGTCTATCGCGACATGCTGGACCTGCGCCTGCCACGTACTTCCCGGGAGCTGGCACAAGTCCAGGGCCCACGCATCGCACCTGCCTCCCTGGCACCCGCCGACTTGGTGTTCTTCGGCACCAAGGGCAATGTCACCCATGTGGGTATCTACGTAGGCGAAGGGCGCTTCGTGCATGCCCCCAGTACCGGCGGAACGGTGCGCCTCGACCACTTGGATGGCCATTACTGGCGCGACCATTACAGTGGAGCAAAACGTGTACTGCGTTGACAAAACTAGCATGTCACAACGAATTTTTAACAAAATTTGAACATGATGACCGGCTTGTGACGGCATCATTGGGACTTCACCCTCTGCACCCCCTCCCGAACGCGTGACGACCGACGACCTGACAACAGGCCTGCCCGCCGCCACCTCCCGCCATCGCCCGCGGGGTGCAATCGCTATTCTGGTCTTCGCCGGCCTGTTCACTTCCACGGCGGCAGCCCTTGCACAGGAAGCAGTTCCTGCACCGACACCCGCTGGCGCAGCTGCTACAGCCGAAGTCGATGCAGCCGAAACAAACACCGCCACCACCAACAAGCCTGCACCGCAAGCAACTGGCAATGGCATCCGTGAAAAAGCCGCCGATGTGGCCACTGCGACATTGACCGCACTGCTTCCGCGGCTTGCGGCCAATGAAGCCATGCCCTTGTTCGATCGCTCCGCCATCGTGGCCAGCGACCTGAGTCGCCTGCTGGCCAGCCATGACTTGCAGAACACCGGCTCAAGCAGCGAAGCCGCCAATGACAGCAAAATCCAGGTGGTGCTCAAGCACGCACTGGCGCTTATGGGCACCCCCTACCGCTGGGGTGGCACCTCGCCGGATAGCGGTTTCGATTGCAGCGGCCTGGTCAGCTACGTATTCCGCAATGCCCTCGGCATCGAATTACCCCGCATCTCCCGGGACATGGCCCGCAAGGACGACGCTGAACTGATCAAGAGCCGTGATGAACTTCAGGAAGGCGATCTGGTGTTCTTCGGTCGCCGTGGCCGTGTGGATCACGTAGGCATCTACGTCGGCGAAGGACGTTTCGTGCATTCACCTAGCCGCGGCAAGGACGTCCGCGTGGACAGTCTGGTAACCGGCTATTGGAGCAATCGCTTCATGCAGGCACGCCGGGTAGCGATGTAAAACCAAGGGCAGCACCAACCGATGAACACGATCAAGCCGCACCGTGCGGCTTTTTTGTTGCTCGCCATCCATGGCGACAATCCTTCACGCCATCGCTGCGCAATATCAGAGACTGTTCCCGGCGACTTTTCGTGTCTCGATTAGATCGCAGGATCATGTGATTCCCGACTGCACACATCGATGAATCAGCCCATCCGGGAATTTCCCGTCGCCACAAAAAAGCGAAGCCCCGCACTGGGCGGGGCTTCGGTTACAACTGGCGGAGAGTGAGGGATTCGAACCCTCGATAAGGCTTTTGACCCTATACTCCCTTAGCAGGGGAGCCCCTTCAGCCGCTCGGGCAACTCTCCGGGTTTCTTCATTGCGAGGGCAGGATGGCTGCCAACGCGACAAGGCCAGCAAGGATACCGGATCGGCCATGCCGACGGCAAACTTGCTTCAATCGGAACTCCCACTATCCGACGGAACACCACCCGCATCCTCGCCACGCTGGATGCGTTGATAGATTTCTTCGCGATGCACGGCAACATCCTTCGGCGCGGTGATACCGATTCGCACCTGATTGCCCTTGACACCCAGTACGGTCACGGTAACCGAGTCGCCAATCATCAATGTTTCGCCGACACGGCGGGTCAAAATCAACATCTAACTGTTCTCCCTGAGCCGACCCATCACTGGATCGGGGGCTACGCAGACCGGATGCCGAGCATCCACATGCCTGTACAATCATTCAAACAAGTGGATCATGGTAGCGGGCCCGCATGCCAGCCCGCAAGCAAAAAAACCGATATTTCGGGGCGATTCAGGGAGTTGATTCAGTGCAAACGGCTTGCCACCCAGTCCGGGACACCTTGCAGTGCCGGAGCCAAGGCAGGACCGTCTTCCCCACCACCCTGCGCCAGATCGGGACGTCCGCCGCCCTTGCCGCCAACCTGACTGGCAACGTGCGATAACAACTCCCCTGCCTTGACCTTGCCGGAAGCGGCACCGGACACGCCGGCTACCAATGCAACCTTGCCATCACTGGCTCCCGCCAACACGATCACGGCATCACCGAGTTGTTGTTTCAGGCGATCAACCGCGTCACGCAATGCCTTGGCATCAACCCCCTCGAGACGGGTGGCCAATACACGAATACCCGCCACCTCCACTGCCGCACCGGCCAAGTCCGCGGTTGCCCCTGAAGCCGCCTTCGCCTTCAGTGATTCCAACTCACGTTCCAGCCGCTTCTGGCGCTCAGCCAAGGCGCGCACCTTGTCGACCACGTCGGCGGCGTTTCCGCCGAGCAATGCGGCCGCTTCACTCAATCGCCGCTCTTCTTCCGCCACCAGATCCAGTGCGCCCTGCCCGGTCACGGCTTCGATACGCCGCACGCCAGCCGAGACGCCGCCTTCACTGGCAATCTTGAACAGGCCGATGTCACCAGTGCGGCGCACATGCGTACCGCCGCAGAGCTCCGTCGAGCCCGGGCCGAAGCGCAATACACGCACATGTTCGCCATACTTTTCACCGAACAGTGCCAGCGCCCCGAAATCCAGCGCCTCCTGCATGCCCATGTGATGCACTTCGCCTTCATGGTTGGCGCGGATCTCGGCATTCACGCGACGCTCGATTTCCGCCAATTCGGCCGCAGTCATCGGCTGGAAATGGGAAAAGTCGAAGCGCAGGCGATCCGGCGCCACCAATGAACCTTTCTGCTGTACGTGGGTACCCAGCACTTCACGCAAGGCTGCATGCAACAGGTGGGTCGCCGAGTGATTCAGGATGGTCGCGCCGCGGCGATCACCCTGGACCTGACCGGACAACACGTCGCCGACTTTCAGGCTGCCACCGGAGAGGACACCGACATGGCCGTGGAATTGGCCCGCGAACTTCTGGGTATCACTCACCACGACGCGCACGCCATTGCCGGCCAATTCACCGGCATCGCCCACCTGCCCACCGGACTCTGCATAGAAAGGTGTGCTGTCCGTCAAGACGATGATCTCGTCACCGGCATCCGCCGTTTGCACCGGGCGCCCATCTTTCAGCAGGGCAACCACGCGCAAGCCATCGGCCTGCAGGCTTTCATAGCCCAGGAAAACCGTTGGCGTCAAAGTCGCCACCAAGTCCGCCGGCAACTGCACTCCGCCCCCGAACTTGCCCGCTTCACGGGCGCGACGGCGCTGCTCATCCATCGCCACGTCGAAGCCCTGCTCGTCGACCGTCATGCCACGCTCACGCGCGATGTCAGCCGTCAGATCAAGCGGAAAACCATAGGTGTCGTAAAGGCGGAAAGCATCTTCGCCCGGAATCACACTACCCGTCGCCTTGGCCGCAACGTCTTCGAAAATCTTCATGCCGGCATCAAGCGTTTCCGCGAAGCGCTCTTCTTCGGCCTGCAGCGCACGCGTCACCGTAGCCACGGCAGCCGGCAGTTCCGGATAGGCGTCGCCCATCTGCTCGACCAGGGTCGGCACCAGCTTGCTGAAGAATGGCTGGCGGACTCCAAGCATCCAGCCATGGCGCAACGCACGCCGGATGATCCGCCGCAGCACATAGCCGCGTCCTTCGTTGGAGGGCAGCACGCCATCCACGATCAGGAAGCTGCAGGCACGGATATGGTCCGCGATCACCCGCAAGGATTTGTTTTCGAGGTCTTCGGTGCCCGTCAACTCCGAGGCCTTGCGGATCAATGCCTGGAAGAGGTCGATTTCATAATTGCTGTGGACATGCTGGAGAACCGCCGTCAGTCGCTCCAGACCCATGCCGGTGTCCACGCAGGGGGCCGGCAACGGCACCAAGGTGCCATCCGGCTGGCGATCAAACTGCATGAATACCAGGTTCCAAATTTCGATGAAACGATCGCCGTCCTCATCCGGAGAGCCCGGGGGGCCACCGGCGATGTGATCACCGTGATCGTAGAAAATCTCAGTGCAGGGACCGCAAGGACCGGTATCGGCCATCTGCCAAAAATTGTCGGAGGCAAACAGCGCCCCCTTGTTGTCGCCGATACGGACAATGCGTTCCGCTGGGACCCCGATGTGGTTGTGCCACAGGTCGAAGGCCTCGTCATCGGTGTGGTACACCGTGACCAGCAAGCGCTCCTTGGGCAGCTTCCAGACACCCGTCAACAGTTCCCAGGCCCATTCGATGGCTTCTTTCTTGAAGTAGTCACCGAAAGACCAATTGCCCAGCATTTCGAAGAACGTGTGGTGGCGCGCGGTGTAACCCACCGAGTCGAGATCGTTGTGCTTGCCACCCGCACGCAGGCAGCGCTGCACATCGGCTGCGCGCACATAACTGCGCTTCTCGGCACCCAGGAACACGTCCTTGAACTGGACCATGCCGGAGTTGGTGAACAACAGGGTGGGATCGTTGCCCGGCACCAAGGGCGCCGAGGGCACGATGGTATGGCCCTTGCCCTGGAAGAAATCGAGGAAGTCCTGGCGGATCTGACGTGTACTGACGGGGGGGAGACTGGTCATCTGGCTGGTTTCGGCTAACGGGCATCTCCACACCCCGCACCTCGACAGCCGAGGACGGACCGGCATGGACAACCCAACGCCCTAGATTAACAGGCCTTGCCTTCGTCGGCTCAGTCTTCCAGGCGGCCCGCCGACACGGCGGAGACCGTGTCGTGGTCGAAACCACGCCGAAACAGGAAGTCAGCCACCTTGCGCCGCTGTGCAAGATCATTTGGGTTGCCCGGACCGAAACGGCGGCGGACGAGGTCGCTCGCCTTTTCGGTCCAGTCACCTTCAAACGCTTCCATCGCCACCGAAACGGCCTCCCTGTCCAAGCCATGGGTAGCCAATTCGGCACGGATACGCAGTGGCCCATAGCCCTTGGCCGCACGGCTGCGTATCAATAATTCAGCAAAACGGTCGTCACTTTGCCAGCCATCCTCAGCCAGCTTTGTCACCGCCGCCTTGGCTTGCGCAGGCTCAATGCCACGTGCCGCCAGCTTGCGCGCCAGTTCCTGCTTTGAATGCTCGCGCCGGGTCAGGAGACCCAGTGCCCGCTCTACCGGGGTCGCCTCCTTGCGTCCCCGGCCTCGTGCTGAAGAGGCTCCCTCCGGCATGTCCTTTGCCGAAGATGTTTCCGGGCCCTCTTCAAATCGCATCCCTGCTTCCGGAAGGCTGTCCATGCCCTCCGGCTCACTCATCTGCCGAATCGTCACCATCATCCGGCTTGATTTCAGTTGGCTGGAACTTCTCACGCAGCTCCGCCTCCAGCTTTGCCGCCACCTGCGGGTTCTCGCGCAAGTACTGACGTGAGTTGTCCTTGCCTTGGCCGATTCGCTCGCTGCCGTAGCTGTACCAGGCACCTGCCTTGTCCACCAGTTTGGCGTCCACACCCATGTCGATCAGCTCACCTTCGCGGCTGATGCCTTCGCCATAGAGGATTTCGGTGACAACCTGCTTGAACGGAGGGGCCAACTTATTCTTGACCACCTTGATGCGAGTCTGGTTACCAATGATTTCGTCACCTTTCTTGATCGCACCGATACGGCGGATGTCCAAGCGTACGGAAGCATAGAACTTGAGTGCATTGCCGCCAGTGGTGGTTTCCGGGCTCTGCCCGGGCATCATCACGCCAATCTTCATGCGAAGCTGGTTGATGAACACCACCAGCGTATTGGAGCGCTTGATGTTGCCAGTGAGCTTGCGCAGCGCCTGGCTCATCAGGCGAGCCTGCAGACCGGGCAACTGGTCGCCCATTTCACCTTCGATTTCCGCCTTGGGAGTGAGCGCAGCCACGGAATCGATGACGACGATGTCGACGGAACCCGAGCGAACCAGCATGTCGGCAATTTCCAATGCCTGTTCACCCGTATCCGGCTGGGAGAGCAGCAACTCGTCCACGTTGACGCCCAGCTTGGCGGCGTAAATGGGATCCAGTGCATGCTCGGCATCGATGAAGGCAGCGGTTCCGCCCAGCTTCTGGCATTGCGCGATGGCCTGCAGCGTGAGCGTGGTCTTGCCCGAGGACTCCGGCCCGTAGATTTCCACCACGCGACCCTTCGGCAGGCCGCCAATACCCAAGGCGATATCCAGCATCAAGGAACCGGTGGGCACCACTTCGACGGCCTCGATGACACGATCCCCCATGCGCATGACCGAGCCTTTGCCGAACTGCCTTTCGATCTGGCTCAGGGCCGCAGCCAATGCGCGCTTCTTGTTCTCGTCCATCGTGGTGTCCTCAAGCGTTGTGAATGTGTTGAATGCAATCTAACGGCGGCGTATCGCACGGACTGAGATTCGCGGATACGTCTTGAAAATATTCTTCGGAGCTGCCGGGCAACATCGGCAAATCGCTGGGTATCGCGTAGGAAATCCCCTCTCTGCCGTGAAGCTCACCGATTGGGCCTTACCAGGCCGCAGTACAGCCCTTCGATGGCAAAGTCCTGGTCCGGCAGTACTTCGATAGGTGCATAGTCGGGATTGCGTGGCAGCAGGCGGACCCTGTCCTTGCCGATCTTCAGCAGCTTCACGGTGATTTCGTCGTCGATACGGGCCACCACGATCTGGCCGGACCGAGCCTCGCCGGTACGGTGGACCCCGATCAGGTCGCCGTCGAAGATGCCTTCGTCGCGCATGGAATCGCCGGATACCTTCAACAGGTAGTCCGGCTTGGGCGAGAACAGCACCCGATCCAGCACCAGATAGTCTTCGGCAGCCTGACTGGGCACGTCCGCGCCTATCGGCAGACCGGCGGCCACCCTGCCCAGCACCGGCAGGCGCAATGCGTTCTCGTCGTTGGCTGCGGCCAACGCCAATTCTTCCTGCTGCGGCAATGCCGGTGTCCACTTGAGACGAATGCCGCGGGCACGGCCGGGCACGCGCTCGATAGCGCCAGCCGCCTCCAACGCATCCAGATGGTATTGCGCCGCGCGGACACCCTTGAAGCCGAAAGCCCTGGCAATTTCTGCCTGCGAAGGCGGCATGCCCTCGGCTTCGATCCGCTCGGCAATCAAGGTCAGGATGGCTTGCTGGGTGCTGGTGATGTCCATGTGTGTAGTAATACTACTAACGACATGAAAAGCCAAGCCCCCTCACACAAAATACCGGCAGCTAATCCAGCAAGCCCTGCAGCCCTTCCAGGGCCGCCGCCACCGTCTGCCTGCGCACGGCGTCCCGGTCCCCGCCAAAATGGAACACTTCGGCCTTGGCGTAGCCGCCGCGGCGCTTCCAGCCGATCCAGACCGTACCGACGGGCTTGTCCGGGCTGCCGCCGCCCGGCCCGGCAATGCCGGTGACGGCCACCGCGACGCTGGCACCGGAGTTCACCAGCGCGCCGGATACCATTTCGATCACTGTTTCGCGGCTGACCGCACCGTAGACCTCCAGCGTTTGCGGCCGCACCCCCAACAGGGCTTGCTTGGCCTCGTAGCTGTAGGCCGCCATGCCGCAATCGAACCACTCGGATGAACCGGCAATATCCGTCACCGCCTTGGCGATCCAGCCGCCGGTGCAACTTTCAGCCGTCACCAGCATGTGGCGCGAAGCACGCAGGCGCTCACCCACCTGGGTGGCAAGGAGACTCAACGCCTCGTCATTCGGGCTCTGGCTGGACATGTCGTTTGCACACAAGGGAATACGGGATCCGTTTTACCCGAATCAGGCGTTGCTGTGGTGACCTGCCGGCAAACAAAAACCCACGCATCCGAAGATGCGTGGGTTCAGTGTGCAAACCTTCAGTGGATCAGTAACGGACGCGGAAGGTGATGCCATACATCCTTGGGGCGCCCAGGAAGGCGTTGTAGGTATTGAAGGGATTGCCCGGATCCGGGAACAAGGCCTGCAACGGGCCATCAAAGCCGACCTGCACGTAATCGGTGTCGGTGATGTTGGTTCCCCACAACTCCACCATCCAGCGCTGGTCGCTGGAACCGATGCCGATACGCGCATTCATGATGGTGTACGCATCCTGGTGCTTCTCGACGTCAAGATCGGAACCGGTGTTGTATTCACCCATGTACTTGGCGCCGATATTGAAACGGCCGATCAGGTTGCTGGAGAAATCCCAGTCGTAGGTAACCGAGGCCGAGCCGGAGAACTTGGGCGCGAACGGCATGGTGGCACCTGGCAGCTTGTACATCGCACCGGAGGTGCTCAGCGGCGTGCGCTCCACGAAGTCGTTGCCCGGGATGTTGCGGCCGAACTTGGTGTCGGCATAGGTGAAACCACCCTGCACCATCAAACCCTGCACGCCACTCGGCTGCCACATGATTTCGGCATCCATGCCGCGCGAGGTCACCTTCGGGATGGAGTGCACCACGAAGCTGGTACCAAGGAACGCGTTGAGCTGGAAGTCGGTG
>JBQGFJ010000365.1:0-3458 GCA_052040085.1 Pseudoxanthomonas sp. | reverse complement strand
GCCGCCGGTGCCACCCCGGGCAGCTGCCCAGCCAAACCTGGCCACGCCCTCTTCCGGAAGCACGCCGGCCCGCTTTCGGCGACACTACGCGCCCGTCGCGTGCCCAGGCCGCGCGTTTCGATCCCCGGAATCCGTGAAAACACCTGCAAGCCTGTTGATGCTGATCGACGAAGGCGTCATCGACGAAGTGCTGCGTCCACTCAAGAGCGGCAAGGAAGCCGCCGTATACGTGGTCCGCAGCGGTGACGATGTGCGCTGCGCCAAGGTCTACAAGGACATGGCGCAACGCAGCTTCCAGAAGCGCGTGCAGTACCAGGAAGGCCGCAAGTCACGCGGCAGCCGCGAAGCCCGCGCGGTCGCCAGCGGAAGCCGCTATGGCCGCAGGCAGCAGGAAGAGGAATGGAAGAACGCCGAAGTGGATGCGCTGTACCAACTGCGCGAGGCTGGCGTGCGCGTGCCCGAACCCCATGGCTTCTTCCACGGCGTGCTGGTGATGGAACTGGTCACCGATGCGGATGGGTTCTCGGCTCCACGCTTGGGTGAAATCGAACTCACGGCGGAACAGGCGCGGGAGTTCCATGCCGTATTGGTGCGCCAGATCGTGTTGATGCTGTGCTGCGGCCTGATCCATGGCGACCTTTCCGCGTACAACGTGCTGGTGCGGTCCGATGGCCCGGTGGTGATCGACTTTCCCCAAGTGGTCAGTGCCGCAGGCAACAACGCCGCACGCACCATGTTGCTGCGCGACGTGAACAACATGACCGCCACCCTGGGCCGCTGGGCACCGGAACTGCTGGATACGTGGTACGGCGAGGAGATGTGGGCACTGTTCGAAGCCGGCACCCTGCGGCCGGACACCGAACTGACCGGACGTTTCACCTTCGATCAACGCACGGTTGACCTGGACGGCGTGCGCGATGCCATCAATGATGCGCGCGAGCTTGCGCTGATCCGCCAGCAAGGCCGCGAAGCGCAGGACGAGGAATGAGCCTGCTGCTCGACCACGGCATCAAAAAAACCGGGCAATCGTGCAGCGGATCGCTACACTGCCCGCCTTGAATCCCGTGGTGTCGATGCATGCCTGATCCCGTTCGCCTGGCCAAGCGCGTGGCTACCCTTGTCCCCTGCTCGCGCATGGAGGCAGAGCAGTACATCCAGGGCGGCTGGGTCTTGGTCGACGGTGTGGTGGTGGAAAAACCCGGGCATCTGGTAACGACCGAAACCGTCGAACTCGACCCCGCGGCACGTCTGGCCGTTGCCGAACCGGCCACCATCCTGCTGCACAAACCTGCCGGTTACGACACCATCAGCGGCCCCCAAGCCGCAGCCGCCCTGGTGCAGCCAGACACACGCTGGGCAGACGATCCCTCCGGCGTACGCCTGCTGCAACGCCATTTCCATCGCCTGACCCCGCTGGTGCCACTCGATACCGAGGCCAGCGGCTTGATGGTATTGACCCAGGATGGGCGCATCTGGCGCCGCCTGACCGAAGATGGCGACGAGATCGAGCAGGAGTTCCTGGTCGAAGTCAGTGGCCAGATCGCGCCTTATGGTTTGGCAAAACTCAACCATGGCTTGCATTACAACGGCCGTGCCCTGCCCCCGTGCAAAGTGAGCTGGCAGAACGAAATCCGTTTGCGTTTCGCATTGAAGAGCGTGCAAGGCGGGCAACTTCGCGAGATGTGCGCACAAGTCGGATTGGAGGTAGTGGCCATTCGGCGCCTGCGGATAGGCAAGGTATCGCTGTCAAAGATGCCAATGGGTGCATGGCGCTACCTACCGGTGGGTGAACGCTTCTAAGCACCTGGTCACGATCTGTCGCGGCTAGCTCCCGCCACCCTTTCCTGACTTGAAGCACCGGGGCTCGCCGGTAAGTGGATCGTCGAAAGCCAGTGTGTCGGCGAACAGTTGCAGGGGCCGCTCCGGATCGTCCGGCCCCTGTTCCTGCAAGTCCGGATAGAACCGGTCATGCAGGATGGGCGCACCCAGCGCCGCCATGTGCGCGCGCAATTGATGCTTGCGCCCGGTCACCGGCTCCAGGCGATAGGTCCACGTGTTCTCGCCGCGCGAGAGCACCTCGATCACCGTCTCGCTGTTGGGTGTTCCCGGCACTTCCTGCATGCGGAAGAACGGCTCGCCCGGTTCCAGCCGGCTGCGATGCACATGCGGAAATACGATATCCGGCAGCGGCGGCGCGACGGCCAGGTAGTGCTTGCGGATACGTCGCTCACGGAACAGCGCCTGGTAGCATGCGCGGCTGTCGGGATTAGCCGAGAACAGCACCAGGCCCGCGGTATCGCGATCGATGCGATGCAGCGGCACCAGCGAAGGATTGTCGAAGCGCTGGACCAGCCGGGTCAGCAGCGTCTCGCGCACGTAGGCACCCGTCGGCGCCACCGGCAGGAAATGCGGTTTGCAGGCCACCACCAGATGCGCATCGGCATGCACCACGGTTTCAGCGAACGGGATGACGGGCTCATCCGGCACCTCGCGGAAGTAATGGATTTCGGCCCCTTTCCGGTAAGCCGCCGCCACATCCAACACCCGCCCTTCCGCGTCCAGCACGCGCCCACGTTCGAAACGGTCATGCCAGATGGCCTGGTCCACGCCGGGGAAATGCGCGCACAGGGCGTCGAATACGGTCTCCCAAGGCCCCTCGGGAAGCTGGAGCCGGCTGGCAGGAACACCGTCAAGGACAGGACGCGGAGCAGACATCGCTAGTGGGCAGACACGCCGTGAGGAAACGGAACTGGGCCTGCATGATAGACAGGCCCAGGTTCAGCGCACTCGTGTTGCAAAGGCAAGCGCTGAAGCGTCAACCTCGGTTCACAGCTCAGTGCGCGGTATCGGTATCGGGAACTGCTTCCGCCCAGCCCAAATCCGGCTCGGGGTGGTACTGGACGCCCATCGCGTCCAGATGCGGACGCAACGCGCCCATGCGCTGCACGAACGCCTCGTAGTTGCGCTGGTCGGCCTGGCTCCACGCCACTTCCGCGGCACCAGCCAGACGCGGCCACAGGCGGTTGTCTGCGGCCTCATCCGTGTGCACCAGTTCCGTCCACAGCGCCGCCTCGATACCGGCAGCCGTTTTGAACGGAGTGGGATCGAAGCTGTACAGCCGTTCCAGCGGCACGCCTTCCTTGCGGCACCAGTCGTAGGTTTCCGGCTGGCCAGCGTAGTTGCCGTGATCGATGTAGAAGTACGTGCACGGCGACAGGATCAGCGGATGCCCTTCCTCCACCGCCGCGGCAATGTCGTAGCCATCATTCCAGAACTGGAACATGACATTGGGCTTGGTCTCGGCAACCGACGCCTCTTCCCAGAAAATCGGGGTGCGTCCCATCTCGTCCACCATCGCCGCCGCCCGCGACACGAAGTCGGCATACAAAGGATGCTTGATTTCGTCACCGCCCACATGGATTTCCTGTGACGGGAAGATCGCCAGCACTTCCTCCAGC
>JBQGFJ010000364.1:0-2663 GCA_052040085.1 Pseudoxanthomonas sp. | reverse complement strand
GGCTGGCTGGTCCGTTACCATGCCCGCGCCACCGAGGCCGGCTTGCCGGTGCCGCCGCTGGCCACCTTCCTGCGTGACGCTGACTGGATGGGTGTACAGCGCCACCTCAAGATCCTCGGCATCTTTTCCCGCCTGCACTACCGCGACGGAAAATCCCGCTACATGACCGACACTCCCCGCTTCATCGCCTATCTGGATGAAATCGTGCCGCGCCATCCGGAATTGCAGCCTCTGCGCGAGTTGCTGGACTACCGGATCAAGCCTGCGCTGGCAGCCCGGGCAGCGGCATGAACGCACTGATCTTCGCCGCCGGATTGGGCGCGCGCATGCGGCCACTGACCGACCACCTGCCAAAACCACTGCTGGACGTCGGCGGCAGGCCACTGATTGCGTGGCATCTGGAAAAGCTGGCCGCCCTCGGCATCCGCAACGTCGTCATCAATACCAGCTGGCTGGCCGAACAACTGCCGCGTGCATTGGGCGATGGTTCGCACTGGGGACTGCACCTGCATTTTTCGCACGAAGGCCCGACGCCGCTCGAAACCGGTGGCGGCATGCTCAATGCCATGCCTTGGCTGGGTGAAGCGCCCTTCATCGCCATCAATGGCGATATCTGGACCGATTACGATTTCGCGCACCTTCCCCGCGAACCCCAGGGCCTTGCGCACCTGGTGCTGGTCGACAATCCGGAACACCATCCGCAGGGCGACTTCCATCTGGAGGCCGATGGTGGCCTGCAATCCGAAGGCACCCACAAGTTCACTTTCGCGGGGATCGGCGTCTACCGCCCGCAACTGCTGTCTACCTGGCGCGACGTCATCGGCCACACCGGTGGTGCCGATGAAACACCTCCCCGTTTCATGCTGGCGCCGTTGTTGCGCGCCGCCATGCACGAACACCGCGTCCATGGCGAACACCACACGGGACGCTGGACCGACGTAGGCACGCCGGAACGCCTGGCCACCCTGCGAAGCGAGCTGGCCGAAGCGCACGCTTGAGCACGCGCCGGGGCCGACACAGACTCGACCCTATTCTTCCAGCACCATCCGCAGGAACGGCACGGTGATCCTGCGCTGCGCCGCCAGGGAAGCACGATCCAGCCGCTCCAGCATCACCACCAGACTGGCTGGGTCACGCTCTTTCCGCGTCATCAACCAGTCGATCGCGCCTTCCTCCAACACCAGCCCGCGGCGCTGCGCACGATCCCTCAGCAGCGCCTTCCTGCCCTCGTCATCCAGAGGTTGCAGATTGACGCGTGCACATTGCGACAGGCGCGAGCGCAAATCGGGAAGCGCCAGGCCAATCGCCTCCGGCGTGCCACGTGCGGTGTACAGCACATTCAATCCTGCGGCACGCGCGGCATTGTGGAAATCGAACAGCGCCACTTCGTCCTCGCGCAAACCGGCGATGGCCTCCAGCCCGTCCAGCACCGCTACGTCGTGGCCTTCCAACGCCTCGAGTGCATCGCGCATGCGGCCGGTTGCAGCGACCAACGGAAGGAATGCCGCGCGCCGGCCCGCCTGCTCGGTTGCCGCGCACAGGGCCAATGCAAGATGCGTCTTGCCACTGCCGTTGGCACCCGACAAATACACCCAGTCCGCATCAGGCGCAGACGCCAGCGCGCGCAACTGGGCAATGCTGCCTGCCGGGGCTGCAATGAAGCTATCCAAACGCTGGTCGGGCGGATAGCGCAACGCCAGCGGCAACTGCTGCACAGTCATCACCACGGACTCACTTCGAACCATCACCCGGTGATTTCTCTACGCCGACAACGGTCTTGTCGACATAGGCATCCAGCACGATCGCGGGCTTTGCATCGCCGGCATACAAACGGCTCTCGGTGTACCGTTCGTGCGCAAAGCGCAGCAACACGTTGGCCACCGCGGCCACCGGCAAGGCCATCAACATGCCCAGGAAACCGAACAACTGGCCACCGGCCATGATGGCGAAGATCACCGCCACCGGATGCAGGCCGATGCGGTCGCCCACGATGCGCGGCGTCAGCACGTAACCTTCCAGCATTTGCCCCACCGTGAATACCGCGGCCACCATCAGCAGCAACTTCAGATCGAAACCCTGGGTCTGCACCAACGCCGCCACCAAGCCCAGCACCACGCCGGTCGCCGTCCCCAGATAGGGAACGAAACTGATCAGTCCGGCGATGATGCCGATCAACAAGCCCAGCTTGAGACCAATCACCGACAAGCCGATCGCGTAGATGGCGCCCAGCGCAATCATCACCAGGAACTGGCCACGCAGGAATGCACCCAGCACATCGTTGGATTCGCGTGCCAAGCGGTTGACGGTAGCCACGTGATCGCGCGGCACCAACGCGGCGATGCGTTCGACCAGCACGTCCCAGTCACGCAGGAAGTAGAACGTCAGGATCGGCAACAGCACCAGGTTCACCACCCAGGCCACCAGCGCGATGCCCGAGCTGGACAGATACCCGAAGAATGCCGCAGCCGCGCCACCCGCTTCTTTCCAGTGCTCGCTGAACAACCCCATCCAGCGATCCGGATTCAGCCATTCCACCAGTTCCAGGCCCGTGCGCTGCTCCAGCCACGGCAAGGCGGTCGTGAACAGCCATTCCTTGTAGACCGGCAGTGAGTTGACCAGGGTGACGATCTGCCTTTCGATCATCGGCACCAGGATGATCAGCA
>JBQGFJ010000363.1:0-2650 GCA_052040085.1 Pseudoxanthomonas sp. | reverse complement strand
GAAGCCCACCACCTGTTCGGCATCAGTGGCGAACGCCTGGCCGTACTGGTGCACCCGCAGAGCCTGGTGCATTCACTGGTGGAATTCGTGGATGGCTCCACGCTGGCGCAGTTGGGCCTGCCGGACATGCGCACCTCGCTGGCAGTAGGTCTTGGCTGGCCGGAACGCATGGACTCGGGCGTGGCCGGGCTGGATTTGCTCACGCAGGGACGGCTGGACTTCGAAGCCCCGGACACCCAGACCTTCCCCTGCCTGCGCCTGGCCTGGCAAGCCATGGAAAGCGGAGGCACCGCCCCGGCCATCCTCAATGCCGCCAACGAAATCGCCGTTTCAGCGTTTCTTCAGGGCCAGATCGGTTTCCTATCCATACCCGCACTGGTCGAGGAAGCCTTGGCCAAACTGCCCGTCGAACCAGCCGACTCGCTGGAGCGGCTGCTCGCAGCAGATGCGCAAGCCCGACAACTGACGCAGAACGCCATCAACAAACGCCACGCATGAGCCACGACCGCAACGGGCACCCCTGTTCATGAGCACCTTGGCCGGCTCCATCTGGTGGATGATCGTTGCCCTGGGTTTGCTGGTGACCTTCCATGAGTTCGGCCATTACTGGGTGGCACGCCGTTTCGGGGTGAAGGTACTGCGTTTTTCCGTTGGCTTCGGCAAGCCGCTGTGGTCGCGATACAACCGGGAAGGCACCGAATTCGCGATTGCCGCGATTCCCCTGGGCGGCTACGTCAAGATGCTGGACGAAACCGCGCTCGACGAAGCCTCGGCAAAAGTCACGGCCGCGGATCTGGAACATGCTTTCAATCGCAAGCCGGTACTCCAGCGGATCGCCATCGTCGCGGCCGGCCCACTGGCCAATCTCCTGCTGTGCATCGCGCTTCTGTGGGCGATGTTCGTCATTGGCCGGCCAGACCACTCCGCCACCCTCGGTCCCTCCACGGCACTGGCCGCCGAAGCCGGATTCCAGCCCGGCGACCGCATTGAACGCATCGATGGGCGCAGCATCCGCACCTGGATGGATGCCCTGCAAAGCCTGACCACCGCCGCCATCGACCAGCGTGATGTCCGGGTCGAAGTGCGTGACGCCCAGGACATTGCGCGCACCCGCGCGCTCGCGCTCTCGGAATTGCCCAGCGGATTCGATCAGGAGAACGTGGCCAGATTGGTTGGACTCTCCTGGAAACACCAGCAGCTCCCTGCCATTGTCGGCAGTACCTCGCCGGGCATGCCTGCGGAAGGCGTATTGCTGGCAGGTGACCGCATCACGGCCATCGACGGCTATCCCGTCAGCTTCTTCGACGAAATAGGCCCACACGTCCAGCAACTCGGACAGCGCGGGGGCAGCGCCATGGTCGAGATCGAGCGCGGCGGGGAGCGTTTCGCCCTGGAAGTCGAACCCAGCCGCATGCGCGACCCCAACAGTGGCGACGAGTACTGGGCACTGGGCGTCGGCAGGCCACAGAACGCGGCCCCGGCCGAATACGATGCCGTGCAACGCTTTGGCCCCATTGCCGCCATCCCGGCCGCCTTCCGCGAGACCGGCAGGATGGCGTCGGATTCGTTGGGCATGATCCGCCGCATGCTGACCGGACAGGCTTCGGTCAAGAACATTTCCGGACCCGTCACCATCGCCCAGGTAGCCAATGCAACGGCTCAAAGGGGACCCGCGTGGTTCCTGTATTTCCTGGCCCTGCTGTCACTCAGTCTGGCCATCATCAATCTCCTGCCCATCCCCGTCTTGGACGGAGGGCACCTGCTGTATTACCTTATAGAGTTGGTCAAGGGCAGTCCGCTGAGCGAACGCGCCATGGCCGCAGGGCAATACGTGGGTTTGGCCATGCTGGCCGGGCTGATGGGTCTCGCGTTCTACAACGACATCCTTCGCCTGGTGACCTGATGCTCCAATCCGCTATTCGCCAGCCCCACCTGAACAAAAAATGCGGTAACCCCTCCGCTCCACAGTCGCCCGACTGCACCGTGACACCCTGATGGAAGTAATGATGACGCGACTGCCAAAACGCCGCCTGATTGCCCTCGCCCTCACTTCGGCCCTCGCCGTGCCTGCATGGGCGCAGTCCGATGGCGGATCCTTCACCGCGAGCGACATCCGCATAGATGGCCTTCAGCGCATTTCCGCCGGTACGGTGCTTACCTACCTGCCTATCGAGCGCGGCGATACCGTCAACAGCAGTGACGTGGGCGATGCAATCCGCGCGCTCTACAAGACCGGTTTCTTCGAAGACGTCCAGCTGGACCGGCAAGGCGACATCCTGGTCGTGACGGTTGCCGAACGACCGGCCATCAACAAGCTGACCCTGACCGGCAACAAGGACATCAAGACGGAAGATCTTATGTCCGGCCTCAGGGATATCGGCCTGGCCGAGGGCGACACCTTCGACCGCCTGGGCCTGGACCGCGTGACGCAGGAACTGACGCGCCAGTACAACAATCGCGGCAAATACAGCGTCAGCATCACGCCGACGGTTTCCCGGCTGGATCGCAATCGCGTCGACGTCACCATTGCCGTCGATGAAGGCAAAGCCGCCAAAATCCGCCACATCAACCTGATTGGCACCGACAAGTTCGAGAACAAGGACATCCTGGCCGGCTGGGAATCCCGGGAAAGCAGTTGGATGTCGTGGTA
>JBQGFJ010000362.1:0-5545 GCA_052040085.1 Pseudoxanthomonas sp. | reverse complement strand
AAGGAAGGCGCCGAAGGTTTCGACAAGCGGCTCGGTCAAGCCACCCCGTTGTCGGCGTTCTTCTTCGATGAACTCGCCAAGGACGTCAACCTGGCCACGCTGGATGGCAAGGCACGGCTGGCCGAACGTGCCCGGCCGATGCTGGCACAAATCCCCGATGGCGCGTTCGGTGACCTGATGCGGCAACGGCTGACCGAAATCACCGGCGTCGGTGGGCAGCCCGCCGCCAAGCCCGCCCCCACTGTGCGCCGCCCACAAAATGCCGCCGGCAAACCCAGCCTGGTCCGCAGCGCGATCGTGCGCCTCTTGCACCAACCTTCATTGGCGCTGGCACTCGCACCGCCCTATTCGTTCGCGGACCTCAAGCAACCCGGCGTCGGCCTGTTGATCGAGATACTGGAGATCGTGCACACGCGCCCTGACATCACCACCGGTGCGCTGCTGGAGCACTTCGCCGAACGCGAGGAATTCGACGCCCTGCAAAAGCTGGCCCTGCATGCGATTCCCGGTGATGACGCCTCCTGGCGCCAGGAACTGCTGGATGCGATCGAACAACTGGAAGACCAGTCGGTACAGCAGCGCATCGATGATTTGCGCATCAAGATGCAATCCGGCACGCTGGATGCCGCCGACAAATACGAGCTCAGCACCCTGCTGCAGGCGCAGCGCCGGCGTGGCCAGCGTCCTGCCTGACTACCCCCGGAGGCTTCCATGACGCATCCACTGTCGTTCCGCGCCCTGTCATTGGCGCTTTCGCTTTTGATCCTGCCACTGGCGGCATCGGCCTCCGGCTTCACCCAGCCACGCCCCGGCCTGCACACCGGCGGCCAGCCAAAGCCCGAACAACTCGCGGAACTGTCGGACAGCGGCGTGCACACCGTCATCGACCTGCGCGGGGCAAACGAAGATCGGGGTTTCGACGAGCGCGCCAAGGCCAAGGCACTGGGGATGCATTACATCAGCTTGCCCATCCATGGCGCCGATGGGCTCACGCCTGCCAATGCCTCCGCCCTGAAGCAGGCATTGGGCGATGGCAATGGCGTGCTGCTGCATTGCGGTTCCGGCAACCGGGTCGGCGCACTGCTGGCGATGATCGCCGTGCAGTATGAAGGCGCCACGAAAGAGGAAGCCCTCGCGCTGGGCAGGGAAGCCGGACTGACGTCGATGGAAGCTGCGGTGGTCGAACGGCTGGAAACGTTGCCGCCGCGGGAAGCGCCTTCACCGGCCCGGTAACCACGCTTTCGGTGCCGGGGCCGGGGCCGATCCACCGGCACCCCACCGTCCCATCACCCGGATCCCGATGGAATCCTGACCGTCCTGCCGGCACATGAAAGCCGGTCTTGCACGTGCCTGCATTCTACTGCCATCCGCACGTGTTCTCCATGACACAGCCCAATGCGGCAAATGTGGCAAACGCGCATCCTGACCCGGTAGCGACAGCGTCCGGCCCGCGGTGCCGGGCGATGGCCTGCCGCGCCTTTTCCATTCCAGCATCACGACACCTCCGATCATGGCTACCAAGAAACTCAGCACACCTCGCTCCAGCTCCGCAGCCCCGGCCCGCAAGCGAGCATCGACCGCCGGCAAGCCTGCGAAAACGCGGCCGGCCAAGGCGGGCGACACCGACCCCGTGCAATCACTCCACGCACTGGAACAAGCCAAGCGCCTTCAAGCCACGGCCACCGCGCAGGAGCGGCTGACATCTTCGGTGCTGCATGTCATCGACAGTGATGGCGAACGCCGCATGCGCGCGAAGGAATTGCGCGCCCTGATCGATGGTGCCGATACCGAGGACCAACTGGCGCTGCGCAACGCCCTCGCCGACCGTCTCGACGGCACCGCGCTGCCCGCCATCAACCCGGATGAAGAGCTTGCCGCCAACTGGCGCGATGGCAGCTACCCGTACAAGAACCTGCTGCGCCGCTCCACCTACGAGAAGGAAAAATTCAAACTGCAGGTCGAGCTGCTCAAACTGCAGGCATGGGTGAAGGAAACCCGGCAGCGCGTGGTGATCCTGTTCGAAGGACGCGACGCCGCCGGCAAGGGCGGCACCATCAAGCGCTTCATGGAACACCTCAACCCACGTGGCGCACGCGTGGTGGCACTGGAGAAGCCGACCGATACCGAACGCGGGCAATGGTATTTCCAGCGCTACGTCGAGCACCTCCCGACCGCGGGCGAGATCGTGCTGTTCGACCGCAGCTGGTACAACCGCGCAGGCGTCGAACGCGTGATGGGTTTCTGCAGTGACGAGGAATACCACGAGTTCATGCGCCAGGTGCCGCAGTTCGAACGCCACCTCGCCGCCAGCGGCATCCACGTGATCAAATTCTGGTTCAGTGTCAGCCAGGAAGAACAGCGCCGCCGCTTCAAGGAACGCCGCGCGCATCCCCTCAAACAATGGAAGCTGAGCCCGGTGGACATGGCTTCGCTGGACAAGTGGGATGACTACACCCGCGCCAAGGAAGCCATGGTCGTCGAAACCGACACCGCGGACGTGCCGTGGACCGTGGTGAAGAGCAACTGCAAGAAACGTGCACGCCTGAATGCCATGCGCTACGTCCTGCGCAAATTGCCCTACACCAACCGCAACCTGGACACGATCGGAAAACTCGACCCCCTGATCGTCGGCCGTGCCCACGTGGTCTACGAACGCGGTGAAAATCCGGACAACACCCCGCACTGAAAGCCGCCAACGACACCATCTCATTTCATGTTCGTGATTTGATGTTGCCGACCTGCGCAGCCAAGCGGCTTTTGCTGTGCTCTTGATCTACCTCGCCCTAAAGCAAGCCGAGCATCGCAGGTCGATGAGGCCGTAGAGGCCCCCTTGTCTGAGCGCAGCGAGTTTGGGGGCCGTGCCTCATCGAACGAGAAGCACAGGGAACCGATCCGGCGCAGCCGGATCGGCTAGCGTCAGGCGAAGGGCTTTTGGTTCCTTTTGGCCTCAAAAGGAACTCGGGCGCAAAGCGCACGAAACGCTCTTCGCGTGATGCTTCACGCAACCCAATAGCCCCGGGTGCGCTTCGCTTATCCAGGCTACGCAGGCTGTGTTTGTGACCGAATAGCTACTGCTGCCGAAGCAACGCGCGTGCTACTAGCCATCAACCCAACGGCACGAACTCCATGGCCGCCGTAGGCTGCAACCACGGCAACAGCCAGTGATCCACCAACAGGAAGGCGAACAGCGCCATCAGGTAGACCACCGAATAATTGAACACACGCATGGCAAAAAATTCATCCGGCGGATCCTGCAACTTCCATGCGTACCCCAGGAACACCGCACCCAGCACCAACGCACCACCCAGATAAAACAGGCCACTCATGCCGACGACCCACGGCAACACGGTCGCCACCACCAGCAACACGGTGTAGAGCAGGATCTGCCAGCGCGTGTATTCCACGCCATGGGTCACCGGCAACATGGGTACCAGTGCACGCGCATAGTCATCGCGGCGGAAGATGGCCAACGCCCAGAAATGCGGTGGCGTCCACACGAAGATGATCAGCACCAGCAACAACGCATGCGCCCAATCCCACGGATTGTTCATGCCGGTCACCGCCGCCCAGCCCAGCAGCGGCGGTGCTGCACCGGCAATGCCGCCAATGACGATGTTCTGCGGCGTGGCCCGCTTCAGGAAACCGGTATAGACGATGGCATAGCCGATCAGTGATGCGAACGTGAGCGCGGCGGTGACCAGGTTCACCAGCGCGATCAGGATCGTCATCGACAGCGCGCCCAGGAATACCGCGAAGGCCAGCACCTGCGATGGCTGCAATGCGCCAGTCGCCAATGGCCGGTCGGCGGTACGCACCATGACCTTGTCGATACGCTGGTCGATCAGATGATTGATGGCCGCGGCGGAAGCCGCCGCCAGCCAGATGCCCAGCAATCCGAAGATGGCTTCGCGCCACGGCGGCAAGCCCGGGACCGCAAGGAACATGCCCACCAGCGCGGTGAATACGATCAGTGCCACCACGCGCGGCTTGGTCAGTGCCCAGTACTGGCGGGAAACGGAGGACGACATGGTTTATTCCAGCGTGCGCAGGCGCGCCAGCAAGGTCACCAGCAGGAACAGCAGCGCTACCGCACCGGCGTTGTGTGCCACCGCCACGCCCAGCGGCAGTGCCAGCTTCACGTTGAGGATGCCCAGCGTCACCTGCAGGGCCGTCAGCCCGGCCAATGCTGCCGCCCAACTGCGCATGCCCGGCGTGCGATAGATGCGCCATGCCAATGCCAGCAGGTAAGCGGTCACCACCACGGCGCCCAGACGATGTGCCATCTGGATGGAAATGCGCGATGCGCCATCCAGGATGCCGCCTTCGTAATCCACGCCGATGCCCCGCCACAACACGAAGCCCTCGCTGAAATCATGGGGCGGCCACCACTGACCCACGCATTGCGGGAAATTCGCGATCGACCAACTGCCCGCACCACAAGACAACGCAGCGTAGTTCGCACTGACCCAGCCACCGAGTGCGATCTGGATGCCGAGCAGCGCCAGGCCTCCGATGACCCAGTAGCGCAACGAAGCGGCTTCCACCAGGCGGATCGGTTGCCCGGTGGCACGCCACGCCATCCACACCAGCAGCGAGAACGTCAGCAATCCGCCCAGCAGGTGCCCCATCACCACGATCGGTTTCAGCAGCCAGGTCACCGTCCACATGCCCAGCAGGGCCTGGAAAATGATCACGGCAAGCGTCAGCACCGCCACACGCGACAAATCCAGGTTGGACCAGCGCAACGCGGCGAACAACAGGATCGCCTCGCCCATGATCGCGAGCACAGAAGCGGCCACGTGCTGGCCCTGCATGTACAGCGGGATGGCCATGGCCACCAGTCCCGATGCCACCAGCACATGCGCAATCCCGAAACGGCGATGGCGCGCCGCCAGCAGCGCCAGGATCAGCACCAGCACACCCAGCGTGGCCGCCAGGTGGCGATGCACCTGCTCGCGCCATGCCTTGTGGTTCTCGAAGGGGCGGATCGTGCTGGCGGCGTGGTCCGCCACTTCATGCGCCGCCTTCGGCCAGGTGGCACGCCCGTAGCATGTGGGCCAATCGGGACAGCTGAGGCCCGCATCGGACAAGCGCACGAAGGCACCGAACACCACCACCGCCACGGTCAAGGCAACGGCCAGCCAGGCAATGCGGTGGAAATGCCGGTACAGCACGGGACGGACAGGCAGGTTCATCGGATACGCAGCCTCACTTCAATTTCAGCAAACGGGCCACGTCGGTACGCACGCCGCCCGGATCGGAACCCGGCGGGTAACGCAGGATGACGAAGCCATTGGGATCGATCACATACACCGGTATGCCAGACGGATCGTCCACGCCCGGCAGCAGCGCACGCAAGGGATCATCCACGCGCACTTCGCGCCAAGCGGCATTCCCTGGTGCGCCCTGTGGCAGCGTGCCGATCCACAACAGCTCGGCGTGGTCGGCACGATGGCCGAACAGGCGCCACACCTTGTCCAGATCCTGCGCGAGACCGACGCATGCGTCTTCGCAGCCTGCCGGTGGTGCCACCACGATCCGCCAC
>JBQGFJ010000361.1:0-4047 GCA_052040085.1 Pseudoxanthomonas sp. | reverse complement strand
AAGGCCCACCGATTGATCGGCACAACGCCCTTAGCCAGCGCACGTGTCCGCCCCCAGACCCGGAGAACATTGCATGCGTATCACCCCTGCCTGTCAGCACAACCGCCTGCACCAGGCCATGGCCATCGCCATCTGCATGATGGCCGTCCCTGCCATGGCCACGGCAGCCGCCGATGCCGCGACAGACGCGGAGTCCAGCCGCGCCAAGGATCTGGATGCAGTACGCGTGATTGCGAATCCGGAAGACCCGCAGAGCTCCACCGGGTCGGCCTACGTGCTGACGGAACGCGAACTGCAGAAATTCGACCGCACCAATGTCAACGCCATCCTGCGCAGCGTGCCCGGCGTGTACACGCGCGAGGAAACCGGTGAAGGCGTGTTCCCGCGCATCAGCATCCGCGCTTCTTCGTCCGGCCGCAGCGATCGCATTTCGGTGCTGGAAGACGGCATTCCTGCCGCCATGGCGCCGTATGCCAATACCAGCGCCTACTTTTTCCCCAACATTGGCCGCATGTCCGGCGTCGAAGTGCTGAAGGGCCCGGAAATCCTGCTGCATGGGCCACATACCACCTCTGGCGTAGTGAACCTGTTGTCCACGCCCATCCCCGGCGAAGCTTCCGGCTTCCTGAATGCCGAGGTCGCCTCGTTCGGCAACCTGCGCCTGCACACCGGCTACGGCGCCACCGCCGGCCAGTGGGGCTTCCTGCTGGAGACCTACCAGGCCGATGGCGACGGCTTCCACGAGATCGACCGCTCCGATCGCGGTGCCGGGCACGACATCAACGAATATGTCGGCAAGCTGCGCTGGACCAGCGCGGAAGGTGCGCAATACGCGCAGCAACTGGACATCAAGCTCAACTATGCGCGCGAAGTGGCCCGGGTCAGCTACCTGGGCCTGACCGATGCGGATTTCCGTGCCAATCCCAACCGCCGCTACGGGCTGAGTGAACTCGAGCGCATGGACCGTGGCCGCAGTTCGGCCAGTGCGCAGCACCAGTTCTGGTTCAACGAAGGCACGCGCCTGACTTCGACCGCCTATTGGGCCGACACCTATCGCTATTACGATCGCCTCAACCAGATCAACGGCATCAACCTGGGTGGTGTCACCGACATCGTCAACCGCGGGCTTGCCAATGCCGCGCTGATCCAGGGCATCCTGGATGGCACCGCCAATACCACCCACGCCAATGGCGTGCGCTACGGCCACAACCACCAGGATTTCGAATCGCGCGGACTGCAGTTCCAACTCGACCACGCCTTCACCACCGGCAACGTGCAACATGACCTGGTCGTGGGCACGCGCTGGCACGAAGACATCACCGGCAACACCCGCAAGGGCATTTCCAACACCTTCTACCAGCAGATCAACGGCAGCCTGGTCTTCCAGCGCACCGACACCACCAGCCCGCAAGAAGGCGAGGCCGATGCCTGGTCGATCTGGGCCGCCGACCGCATCGGCTTCGGCCAATGGAGCCTGATGCCCATCGTGCGCCATGAACGCATCCGCACCCTGGCCAATCTCTCCACCACGGCCACGCCGGCACAGATCGCCGCACGCGCCAGCAACCGCATCAACAAGACCACCGCCGGCCTGGGCGCGAACTACAGCATCAACGCCAACTGGACGCTGATTGGTGGCGTGCACCAGGGCTTTGCCCCTCCCGGCAACGGCGCGACGCAAGGCACCAAGGGCGAGGAAAGCACCAACTTCGAAGGCGGCGTGCGCTATCGCAACGGCAGCCTCGGCGTCGATGCCATCGGCTTCCTGACCAACTACGACAATTCCATGCGCACCTGCCTGGTTGCCAACCCGTGTTCCGGCGGCGTGGTGGACGGTACCGAACAAACCGGCTCCAAGGACGTGCATGGCCTGGAACTGGGCCTGTTCGCCGATCTGTATTCCAACGGCGACATCCGTGTGCCGGTACGCCTGGCCTACACCTGGACGGATGGCGAATACACCCGCGCATCGGATACCGGCAACGTGCTGAAGGGCGACGTGATCGAGTACACGCCCAAGCACATCGGCCAGTTGCAGCTCGGCGTGGAGAGCGAAAGCGGCTGGCGTGCCTACACAGCACTGAACTATGCCGGCAGCACCTACACCAGCAACACTGCCGGACGCGCCGGCGTGGACAACCGCTTCCTGCGCACCGACAGCCTGTTCACCGTGGATGTCTCCGGCACTTATCCGCTCTCGCAGAAAGCCGAAGTCTACGCACGCATCGAAAACTTGCTGGACGAACAGAAGATCACCCACCGCGGAGCGGATGGTGCACGCGGCAACGCACCGCGCAGTTACGCGCTGGGCATGCGGGTCAAGTTCTGATGCCGCCGGGCAGGCAGGCCCGGCCACCGATGAAACGCGTGACCCAGACCCCGGAGGCCTTTGGCTTCCGGGGTCTTTCATTTGAAGAATGATTCACATCGGTTCTCCAGACTTGCTCCCGTCAACCCATGGAGATTCCCGATGCAACCGTGCCTGAAAAAACTTTCCGTCGCCGGGCTGGCCATGCTGCTGGCCATCACCACATTGCCCCTGCATGCCGGTGACAAGGACAAAGTACTTGTCGTGGTCAGCGGTGAAGGCCGCGACCAGGGCAAGACACGGCCTGGCTACGAGTTCGACGAACTTTCGCAAGCCTGGTTGATATTCCGCGACAACGGTCTGGAAGTGGACGTGGCCAGTCCACAGGGCGGCGCCGTGGAAGCCGACAAGTACAACCCGGCGGAGCCCTTCAATGCACAATTGTTGGCCGACAGCGAGGCCATGCGGAAACTGCAGGACACGCTGTCCACCCGCGACGTGCAAGCCGGGGAATACGCCGCGGTCTACGTGGTGGGTGGCAAGGGCGCGATGTTCGACTTGCCACGCGACAAGGCGCTGCACCGCCTGCTGGCAGAGGTGTACGAACGTGGCGGCATCGTCGCGGCGGTATGCCATGGCCCTGCCGCACTGGCCGATGTACGGCTGTCCAATGGCCGCCTGCTGGTGGCCGGCAAGTCAATGACCGGCTTCAGCAATGAGGAAGAAGCCCTCTTCGGCAAGAAATGGGCGAAGGAATTCCCGTGGCTGCTGGAAGATGCATTGCGCAAGCGCGGTGCACAGTGGCAGGAAGCGCCCTTGATGATGCCGAAGCTGGTGGTGGATGGCCGCCTGATCACCGGACAGAATCCCTATTCCACCACAGCACTCGCCGAGGCCATCGTCCGCGCCACCGGTCGCGAGCCCGTCGCGCGTACACCCTGGCGCGATGAAGCCAGCATGGCCCTGGTACAGCGCCTGTTGGACGGCGAGACCGATGCCGCCACGGCGGCACTGGCCACTGATCGCGAGGGCTATCACGTGGAGCTGATCGGCATGCTGGGCTACTACCAGTCCAAGGCAGCGCAGGACACCACGGCCGTGCGCAACGCCCTGTCGGTGATGAAGCTCGCCGCGCCGTACATGGACGAACCGCAACTGCAGTTGGGCATGGCCCAGGCGCATGTACGACTGGGTGAACATGGTCAGGCGCGCACCCTGCTGGATGCAGTGCTGGCGGCCAAGCCCGACATGGACGAAGCTAGGCAGCTCCTGCAACAGATAGACGGCTGAACCATGTCGCCGCATGCGCTCCGCATCCTGGTGGTCGAGGACAACGCGGCCTTGCGTGACAGCATGGCCGCCATGCTCCAGGCACATGGCCATCGCGTGGAATGCGCTGCCGATGGCCATACCGGCCTGCAAGCGGCCCTGGCCGAACCACCGGATGTCATGGTGCTGGACTTGAACCTGCCGGGCCTGGATGGCCTGCAGGTATGCGAACGCCTGCGTGCACGGGCCGACCGGCATGTTCCGGTGCTGATGCTGACCGCACGCGACAGTCTGGACGACAAGCTCAAAGGCTTCGATGCCGGCGCCGACGACTATCTGGTCAAACCGTTTGCCGGCGCGGAACTGCTGGCACGCTGCCTGGCCCTGTCCCATCGCCATCGGGCGGGCGAATCCCACCTCCTGCGGATCGGCACGCTGAGCATCGATCGCCGCAGCAGCGAAGTGCGGCG
>JBQGFJ010000360.1:0-6969 GCA_052040085.1 Pseudoxanthomonas sp. | reverse complement strand
GTGCGGTCCAGCGTGCACTTGCCTCCGAACCCGAACCCATGCAGGACCCCATGCCGGAACTGATCCCGGAAGACACCGTGCCGCCGCCGCAGCCGGTTCCCGAGCCTGCGCCGCAGGATGCACGGGTGCTGCGGCAGCAGGAAGCGCAGGAGCGCATCCCGGTACCTGATACCACCGACCAGGACGAGGCACGGCGCGAGGCCATCGCGCAGGAAAAGGTCCGCCAGGAGCAGGAAGCCAAGCGCCGGCAGGAACAGATCGACCTGAGCGAGCGCCAGCGCCAGGAAAAGGCCGAGCAACAACGCCGGCTGGCCGCGCAGCAGGAAGAGGAAAAGCAGAAGCGGATAGCGCAGGAAGCAAAGCAGAAGCAGGAAGCGGATCGCCAACAGAAACTGGCAGATATCCGTCGCCAGCGCGAGCAGGCGGCCCGCCAGACGCAACTGGCTGAGCAGAAGGAACAGCAACTGCGGGATGCACAGACACGGCAAGCGCCCTCTACGCCAAAGGCGGCACAGCAATCAACCGGATCGAATGCGCCTGCCGGGCAGGCAAGTGGACCCACTCAATCGGATTGGATAGGTGCCGTCAGCGCTGCCATTGAGCGACAGTGGATTCGCCCCCCGGGCACACCTTCGGACATGGTGTGCCCGGTACGGATCAGGGTGCTGCCGGGAGGAGAGGTGATGTCCGCCGAAGCGCAACCGAGTTGCACGTATGACCAAGCCATACGTGACAGCGTGGAGCGTGCGGTGCTCAGGGCCAGTCCTCTTCCCTATGACGGATTCGGCAAAGTGGCGGAACGTGATTTCACCGTGCGTTTCCGTCCTGCCAACTAGTCTGGTTCAGGTGATGTGCAGACAATCGACACTTCAAACCTCTACCCTTGGGTCCAGCAACAAAACGACCTTCTGCGGAAACTGATGATGACAAGGCGAGTACTTTTCGGACTGCTGATTTTCCTGGGTTTGTGCGTGCCTGCCCTGGCCCAGAAACTGGAATTCGACGTGGTGGGGGGGCGTGAATCGGCGCTGCCCATCGCCATCGTGCCCATGCCCTACCAGGGTACCGGGACGCCGCCGGATACCGATGTCGCCGCCGTGGTGCGTGCGGACCTGGAGCGTTCCGGCGCCTTCCGCACGTTGCCGGAATCGCAGATGCCGCAGCGCCCCGTGCGCGGCAGTGAAATCGACTTCCCGGCTTGGCGTGCCCTGCGCCAGGACTACATCGTGGTGGGCAAGGTGGTCGACAGCGGGGACGGCGGCTACCGGGTGGAATACGAATTGCATGACGTGGCCAAGCAACAGCGCCTGCTGGCCTATGCGGTATCCGCCCGTGGCGGCGCCATGCGGGATGCCGCCCACCAGATGGCGGATGCCATCTACGAAAAGATCCTCGGCGTACGCGGCGCGTTCTGGACCCGCATTGCCTACGTGACGGCGAGTGGCCTTGGTCGCAACACCAAATACGCGCTCGTGGTGTCCGATGCGGATGGCTTCAACCCGCAGGTCATCGTCAATTCCTCCGAACCGATGCTGTCGCCAGCCTGGAGCCCGGATGGCCGCAAATTGGCCTACGTCAGCTTTGAAAGTGGCAATTCGGCGGTATACATCCAGGACATCACCACCGGCGCGCGTGAGCGGGTTTCGGGTTTTCGCGGCATCAACAGCGCCCCGGCATTCTCCCCGGATGGCCGCAAGCTGGCCCTGAGCCTGTCGCGCAGTGGCAATCCGGAAATCTACGTGATGGACATTGCCAGCCGCCAATTGACCCAGCTGACCCAGCAGTCGGGCATCGATACCGAGCCGGTATGGAGCGCGGACGGCAGCACCCTCTATTTCGTGTCCGATCGTGCTGGCCGGCCGCAGATCTACCAGATGGCCGCCAGCGGCGGCGCGGCCACGCGCGTCACCTTCGAGGGCAACTACAACACCAGCCCTACGCTTTCAGCAGACGACAGCAAGATGGCCGTGGTGCAGGGCAGTGGCAACAGTTTCCGCATCGCCCTGCTGGACCGCAGTCTGCGCAGCCCGCGCTGGTCCAACCTGTCACCTGGCAACCTGGATGAGTCCCCCAGTTTCGCGCCCAATGGCAGCATGCTGCTGTACGCTGCGCGCGAAGGCGGCCGCGGGGTGCTGTATGCCGTTTCGGCGGACGGACGGGTCCGCCAGCGCCTGAGCCTGGGAGGCGTGGATGTTCGCGAACCCGCCTGGTCGCCATTCCGCACCCAACGCCAGAATTGAGACTACAATCGCGATTTCACCCACCCTTAACAAGCCCGAAGGAATGACCATGAAAACGACTGCACGCATCCTTGTGGTTTCCCTGCTGTCCGTCGCGGTGTTGGCGGGCTGCCGGAGCACCAAGACCCCCGAAAGCAACCTGACCGTGGTCGACCCCGGCCCGGGCACCGGCGCGGTTACCGACGGCACCACCACCACGGGCACCTACGGCCCGGGTGACGTGGATACCGATCCATGCCTGCGCCAGCGCGTCCTCCACTTCGATTTCGACCAGTACGTGGTGCGTCCGGAATACCAGGCCGTGATTGCCTGCCATTCCAAGTACCTGCGTGACCGTCCTTCGGCGCGCCTGACCCTGGAAGGCCACACCGATGAGCGCGGCAGCCGCGAGTACAACATGGGCCTGGGCGAACGACGTGCCAATGCGGTGTACGCGGCACTTGGCGGTTCCAGCACCCAGCTGACCACCGTCAGCTTCGGCGAAGAGCGCCCGGTTGCCACCGGCTCCAACGAAGAAGCGTGGGCGCAGAATCGCCGCGTTGAAATCGTCTACTCCGCCAGGTAATGGGGAGCAAGGCATCGATGAGGGTTCCGTTCGATATGCGGGCACTCGTGCTGGTTGCGGCAACCTTCGTGGTTGCCGCACCCGTACAGGCGCAAAGGGTCAGCTTGGCTGACCGGGTGGCCGCGCTGGAGCAGCAGGCCAACAACCCGCAACCCCGGCTCGAGTTGCTCAACCGCATCGATCAGCTCGAAGGCGAGTTGCGCGAGTTGCGCGAGCAGGTTGAAGTGCTGCAGAACGAAAACCAGCAATTGCGGCAGAGCGGCAAGTCCCAGTACCTGGATCTGGATGATCGCCTCAAGCGTCTTGAGGAAGGGTCTGCCGTTCCTGCCGAAGCAGGTGTCACGGCACCACCTGCTGCCGGAGGTGCCGGTGCGGCTTCCAGCCATAACGACAAGGCGCCCGCGGTGCATGGCGATGCCGGGGCGCTGGCTCGCACCGGTGATGAGCGAGCTGCGTACGACGTGGCCTTCGATGCACTGAAGACCGGCCGGTATGCGGATTCGGCCCGCCTGTTCAGCAGCTTCCTGGAGCTGTATCCAGACGGCGTGTATGCGCCGAATGCGCTTTATTGGCTGGGCGAGAGCTTCTACGTGACCCAGAACTACCGTCTGGCCGCCGAGCAGTTCCAACTGCTGATGCAACGGTACCCCACCCACGACAAGGCGCCGGGTTCGTTGTTGAAGCTGGGCCTGTCGGAATTCGGCCTGGGCAATGCGGATGCGGCCGAGCAGACGCTGGAAGCGGTGATCACCCGCTATCCGGGCAGCGATGTCGCCCGTACCGCCGATGACCGCCTGAGGTCCATCCGGGTCAGCCGCATACGCTGATTCTTGCGATTTTTCCCTGCCCACAGGGCAGGCCGCAATGGGCATCGTTCCGGGCGGACGTCATAATTGCCGCCATGAGCACCGACTCCCGTGACACCACCGCGCCCCAGGACCGCCTGAAGCTGACGGAAATCTTCCTGTCCCTGCAGGGCGAGGCGGATGCGGCTGGCTGGCCAACGGTGTTCGTGCGCCTGACCGGTTGCCCGCTGCGCTGCCAGTATTGCGATACCGAGTACGCCTTCCACGGCGGGCAATGGTGGGATATCGATGCCATCCTGGCGGAAGTGGCTTCCCATGGCGTGCGCCATGTCTGCGTCACCGGGGGCGAGCCGCTTTCACAGAAGCGTTGCCTCTCATTGCTGGAGCGTTTGTGCGATGCCGGGTACGACGTGTCGCTCGAAACCTCGGGTGCCATCGATATCAGTGGCGTGGACCCTCGCGTGTCGCGGGTGGTGGACCTGAAGACGCCCGGTTCACGGGAGATGGGGCGCAACCGTCTGGACAACATCCCGCTGCTCACTCCGCGCGACCAGGTCAAGTTCGTGATCTGTGGCCGTGATGATTACGACTGGGCCAAGACGATGCTGGCCGAACATGGATTGACGGAGCGCTGCAGCGTGCTGTTTTCGCCCAGCAAATCCGAACTGGCGCCGCGTGAGTTGGCCGACTGGATCGTCGCCGACCGTCTGCCTGTGCGTTTCCAGATGCAATTGCACAAGCTTCTATGGAATGACGAGCCGGGTCGGTAAGCCTGCCTGCCGCTCCTGCAGGATCACGGATTGCCCGTCATCGCGTGCGCTTTTGCGGGAGCGGGCGCTGCCCGCGATGGGTCTTCCGCGAAAAGCATCACGGCCAGGTGTTCCCGCGGATATTGTGAGATCCGGAGGGTGGTTGTGGTGACGATCCTTTAGAATCGCCTCATGAAGAAAGCTGTCGTCCTCGTCTCCGGTGGCATGGATTCCGCCACTGTCCTGGCCATTGCCCGTGAGCAGGGTTTCGCGACCCATGCCTTGAGCGTGAGCTACGGCCAACGCCATACCTCCGAGTTGGAAGCGGCCGGTCACGTTGCCCGTGCATTGGGGGCGGCGGCACACAAGACCGTCACCGTTGATCTGCGCAGCATCGGTGGGTCGGCGCTGACCGATGACATCGAAGTGCCGGAGGCCGGTGGCGGGGGTATCCCGGTGACCTATGTGCCGGCGCGCAATACCGTCATGCTCTCGGTCGCATTGGGATGGGCCGAGGTGCTGGGTGCTGCCGACATCTTCTGTGGCGTGAATGCGGTGGATTATTCCGGTTACCCGGATTGCCGACCGGAATTCATCGAGGCCTTCGAGCGGCTGGCCAACCTGGCCACCAAGGCTGGCGTGGAGGGCGCAGGCATCCGTATCCATGCGCCGCTCATCGCGATGAGCAAGGCCGACATCGTTCGCGAAGGCGTGCGCCTGGGCGTGGATTTCGGGCAGACCGTCTCCTGCTACCGCGCGGATGAGCAAGGCCGGGCCTGTGGCCATTGCGATGCCTGCCGCCTGCGTGAGGCCGGGTTTGTCGATGCCGGTGTCGCCGACCCCACGCGTTACGCGTGATTTCGCGGTGGGACCGTTCGTAGGGTAGAATTCGCCTCCCCGGTGCAAGGCCGGGCGTGCTAACGGGCCGTTAGCTCAGTCGGTAGAGCAGAAGACTTTTAATCTTTTGGTCGATGGTTCGAATCCATCACGGCCCACCACTCCAGTCAGACAAGTTTCCCATTGTTCATCGCATGGGCGCGTTGCGACGCGCTTGAGCAGGTTGTTGGGTGAGGGTTGGTCGGGGCGCGGTTCGAATCCATCACGGCCCACCACTTCAGAAAAGTTTCCCCGGATTGTTTATTTCACAGGCGCGTTGTGACGCGTTTGAGATCGCGATTACGTTAGGTGGATCGAGGCGCGGCGCGGTTCGAATCCATCATGGCCCACTAGTTTCAAGACAGGCTTCCCCTATCGCTCATCAACCCGCTTCTCGGACGGTTTCCAGTACGGGTCCGCCATAGCGATCCAGTTTGGTGCCGCCGATTCCACCGATACGGGCCAACTGGTCCAGGGTTTGCGGGCGGTGTTCGGCGATGGCGCGCAGGGTGCTGTCGTGGAAGATGACATAGGCAGGCACGCTCTGTTCGCGGGCCAGGCTGGCACGCAGTTCGCGCAGGGCATTGAACAGGGGGAGGTCGCCGGGCAATACCGAGAGGCCGCTGCGCTGGCTGCGGTCGCGATCACGTTCGCGGGGGGCCGGGTTCTCACGACGTAGCTGGACGGTTTGCCGGCCGGTGAGTACGGCACGGCTGGCATCGGTCAGGTGCAGGCCGCCGAAACCTTCCGCGTCCACCGCCAGCAGGCCGTTGGCTACCAGTTGCCGGAAGACGCTGCGCCAGGTGCGCGCATCCAGGTCGGTGCCGATGCCGAAGGTGCTGAGCTGGTCGTGGCCGAACTGGCGGATGCGTTCACCGTCGCTGCCGCGCAGGATGTCGATCAGGTGCGCAGCCCCGAAGCGCTGGCCAGTGCGATATACGCAGCTCAGGGCCTTCTGCGCGGCCACGGTGGCATCCCAGCTGGCAATCGGATGCAGGCAGTTGTCGCAATTCCCGCAAGGCTGCGCGAGCGTCTCGCCGAAAGCGGCCAGCAACACCTGTCGTCGGCATTGCATGGATTCGCAATAGCCCAGCAGCTGGTCCAGCTTGCGGCGCTCAAGCCGCTTGCGTTCCTCGCCGGCTTCGGACTGCTCGATCATCTGCTTGAGCAGGACGACGTCGCCCAGGCCGTAGCAGAGCCAGGCTTCCGAGGGCTCGCCATCACGGCCGGCGCGTCCGGTTTCCTGGTAGTAGCCTTCCAGCGACTTGGGCAGGTCCATGTGGGCCACGAAACGCACGTCGGGCTTGTCAATCCCCATGCCGAAGGCGATGGTGGCGACCATGACGATGCCGTCCTCGCGCAGGAAACGGCGCTGGTTCGCGGCACGGATGTCCGACTCCAGCCCAGCGTGGTAAGGCAGGGCATTGAATCCTTTTTCGGCCAGCAGTTCCGCCGTCTGTTCCACTTTGCGGCGTGACAGGCAGTAGACGATGCCGGCCTCGTTGCGATGACCGGCCAGGAAGTCGAGCAGTTGCCGCCGCCCATTGTCTTTCTGGGTCACGTGGTAACGGATGTTCGGACGATCGAAGGAGCTGACGAAGCGGTTGGCTTCGTCAAGCTGCAGGCGTTCGGCGATTTCGCGTTGCGTCGGCGGATCCGCGGTGGCGGTCAAGGCGATGCGTGGCACCTGCGGCCAGCGTTCGTGCAGGACGGTCAACTGCCGGTATTCGGGA
>JBQGFJ010000359.1:0-2301 GCA_052040085.1 Pseudoxanthomonas sp. | reverse complement strand
ACAGGCCGAAGCTGGTCACGCCGCTGATGACGCCATCGAAGCGGCCGCCGATGTGCTTTTCCATCCACGCAGCACGATAACGCTCGTCCACTTCGCGCTCGGCCTCGTCGGCCCGGCGCTCGCGTTCGGAACACTGCAGGGCCAACGCTGCCATTTCATGCGGCGCGTAGACGTATTTCTCCGGCTTGCCGCCGGTCAACGTGTATTTGATCGCGCGATGGACCAAGAGATCCGGGTAGCGCCGGATCGGAGAAGTGAAGTGCGCATAGGCATCCAGCGCCAGGCCGAAGTGGCCCACATGGTCCGGCGAATACACCGCCAGGCTCTGGCTGCGCAGCAGCACCGATTCCAGCAGGGCAACATCCGGCCGGTCACGGATTTTCTTGAGCAGCTTGGTGAAGTCACGCGGCTCCACCTTGCTCCAGGCTGGCATGCTCAGCTTGAATTCCTTGAGGACTTCCAGCAGGTCGGTGTACTTGGATTCCGGCGGTTTGTCATGGACGCGATACGGTGCCGGGATATGCCGCTTGAGCAGATGACGGGCCGCTTCCACGTTGGCCGCGATCATGCACTCTTCGATCAGCTTGTGCGCATCATTGCGCTGGAGCATGCCGGCCTGCGCGACCTCGCCCCGGTTGTCCAGCACGAAGCGCACTTCGGAGGATTCGAATTCGATGGCACCGCGTGCAGCGCGTGCCTTGGCCAGCACCTGGTACAACTGGTGCAGGCGCTCCACCTGCGGCAACTGCGCTCCAATCGCGGCGCGCGCTTCTTCATCCTCCAGTCCCACCGCATTCCACACTTGCGTATAGGTCAGGCGTGCGTGCGAGTTCATCACCGCTTCGTAGAACTTGGAACGCGTCACCTCGCCATCACGATTGACCTGCATGTCGCAGACGAAGCACATGCGGTCCACGTGCGGATTGAGCGAACAGATGCCGTTGGACAGCGTCTCCGGCAGCATCGGCACCACGAAACCCGGAAAATACACCGAGGTGGCGCGCTTCTGTGCCTCGTCATCCAGCGGCGTGCCGGGACGCACGTAATGCGAGACATCGGCAATGGCGACGATCAGGCGGAAGCCGTCACGGTTGCTTTCGCAATACACCGCATCATCGAAATCCTTGGCGTCCTCGCCATCGATGGTGACCAGTGGCAGGCCGCGGATGTCCACGCGCCCTTCCAGCATGGAAGGTTCCACGGTCAGCGGCACCGCCAATGCCTCGGCCAGTACTTCCGGCGGGAATTCGTCCGGGATGCTGTGCCCGTGGATGGCGGCTTCCACCACCAGCGACGGCGTCAACTTGTCGCCCAATACGGTCAGCACGCGGCCGATCGGGGGACGCCGCGTGTCCGGCGCCTGGGTCAGTTCGCAGATGACCAGTTGGCCATCGCGTGCGCCTGCGGTGGCATCCGGCGGGATCTGCACGTTGCGCTGCACGCGCTTGTCATCCGGGGTCACGTAGGCAATGCCGGCCTCCAGGCCAAAGCGCCCCATCAAACGGTTCAACCTGCGCTCCAGCACGCGCGCGATGCTGCCTTCGCGGCGGCCACGATGGTCCATGCCGGTCACGTTGGCCAGTGCGCGGTCGCCGTGCATCACCTTGCGCATTTCGTACGGCGGCAGGAACAGGTCATCGCCACCGGCATCCGGACGCAGGAAACCGAAACCGTCCGGATTGGCAATGACCACGCCGGCAATCAGATCGGTCTGCTCGACCGGCGCATAACCGCCACGGCGGTTCTGTACCACTTGGCCTTCACGCAACATGGCCGCCAGGCGCTTGCCCAGCGCATCGAAACGGTCAGGCGCGGTCAGGCCCAGGCGCGCGGCAAGTTCTTCGGCAGTCTGCGGCCCTTCCGCCGCTTCCAGCGTCATCAGGATGGCTTCGCGGCTGGCAATGGGTTCGGCATACCGCTGCGCTTCACGGTTCGCATAGGGGTCGCGGAAGGCACTGCCCCCGGATCGCTTGCCGGGCGCCGCAGCCTTGCGGGGTGACGACGCCATCGGCTTGCCCGCAGGCAAATCCGGCATCCACGGCGGACGGGCCGCGGCCTTCGCTGGTTTGCCGGATTTGGCGGGCCCGCCGCCCGGCTTGCGCGATGTGCCGGCAGGCTTCTTGCCGCCGCCTTTCTTGGGTGTTTTGCTCATCCGGCCATGGTACACCCCGCCGAATGCATCACTTCCAACCCGGCATGGCGTTGACATTCTTTGGCGAAGCCACCAAAATGCGCGCCCTGCACCTGCCCAGGTGGCGGAATTGGTAGACGCACTAGCTTCAGGTGCTAGCGGGGGCAACT
>JBQGFJ010000358.1:0-1926 GCA_052040085.1 Pseudoxanthomonas sp. | reverse complement strand
TACCAGAGCGAAGTGTGGCCCACCACCGACCTGAGCCCGGCGATTCGCCAGGATGGCTATGGCCTGCTGAGTGCCGGCATCACCTACCGGCACAACAGTGCATGGTCCTTCGCACTGCAGGGCACCAACCTGCTGGATGAGGAATACCGGACCACCGGTTACAACCTGGTCACGGCATTGGGTGTGTTGACCGGCTTCTACGGTGCGCCGCGCCAGTACATGCTGACGGCCCGTTACGACTTCTGATTCGTCACGGCGGGAATAAAACAAGTGCGACACAGCGGCGGCGGGCAATACCCGCCGCCGCTGCGTTATGCTCGCGCTGTTTTCCATCGGGACGCGATGGAAAAGGGTGAAGGGGGAATGATGCCGGCGCAGGCAAACGCATGTTGAGCTTCTGGGTCGTTGCGCTGGCCGCGCTGGCCTGGCTGGGTGTCCTGTTCGGCTCCGCCCTGTATGCGGAGCGGCATCCGCGCGTCCTTGCATCCCGTTGGCCGTATATCTACACGTTGTCGCTGGCGGTCTACTGCTCGTCCTGGACGTTCTTCGGTACCGTCACCCAGGCCGCACGCTATGGGTGGCCACTGCCGCCCACCTTTGTCGGCACCATCCTGCTGTATGCGCTGGGCGCCGGATTGCTGGTCCGGATGGTCCGCCTGGCACGCGAGTCCAATGCCACGTCGCTGGCCGACCTGATCGCTTCGCGACTGGGCCGGGATGGCTGGCTGGCTGCCGTCATCACGTTGGTGGCGGCGCTGGGGCTGATCCCCTATATCGCCTTGCAGTTGAAGGCGGTGACGATGAGTTTCGCGTTGCTGACCCGCTCGCCGGATGGCGGGATATTGCCGGCGTGGCAGGACAGTGCCTTGTACGTGGCGCTGGCCATGGCCTTGTTCGCCATGTTGTTCGGTACGCGCCGTGCCAGCGTGGCCGAACACAACCGTGGCCTGGTGTTGGCGATGGCTTTCGAATCACTGTTCAAGCTGATGGCGATGCTTGCCATCGGCCTGTTCGTCTGGCTCGGATTGCCGGACTTCAGCTTGTTGGCGAACCTTCCGGAGACACCGCCAACGACCTACGGCTTCGTGCCGCTGGTGGTGCTGGGCGTGCTGGCGATGTTCACGCTGCCGCACCAGGTCCATGTCGGCGTGGTGGAGTGCCGCCATGAGTCGCATGTGCATACGGCGCGCTGGCTGTTCCCCCTTTACATGATCCTGATGGCCTTGCCACTGTTGCCGCTGGCACGGGCCGGTGGCGCATTGCTGGGAAGCGACGTGCCTTCGGATCTCTACGTGTTGGCCCTGCCGCTTTCACAGGGCAGCGAAGGCCTGGCCCTGCTGGCTTTCCTGGGTGGCTTGAGTGCGGCCACCGGCATGGTGGTGGTCAGCACGCTTTCGTTGAGCCTGATGATCGGCAACCACTGGCTGGCTCCCGGCATGCTGCGTGCAGCATGGGCGCGGCAGGGCCATGATTTGCGCGGCACCGTATTGATGCAGCGCCGGATCGGCATCTTCGTGATCATGCTGCTGGCCTGGGGCTATAGCCGGCTGGTAGCCAGCAACGATGCATTGGCCGACGTGGGGGCACTCTCCATGTCGGCCCTCGCCACGCTGGCGCCGGCACTGGCTTTCGCCATCTGGTGGCCACAGACATCGCCGCGTGCCGTGATTGCCGGCATTGTCGCCGGCTTCCTTGCCTGGGTCTGGTTGCTGCTGCTGCCGACCGCCATGGAAGTGCGTGGGACATCGCCGGACTGGCTGGTCCACGGGCCATTTGGCATGACCTGGTTGTCGCCGGATGGTTTTGTCGGACTGACCGGGTGGAGCCGTTTGGGGCGTGCGGTAGGGGGCTGCCTGTTCGTGGGCAGCCTGGTGACCGTGCTGTGGGCGTACTGGCGTGGCGAGGTCCCGCGACAGCATGGCAGTC
>JBQGFJ010000357.1:0-2910 GCA_052040085.1 Pseudoxanthomonas sp. | reverse complement strand
ACGGATGCAACCCGGTTACCTGCTGGAACAAGGCCACGCCAACATGCGCTCCAGCACCACGTGGTCGGCAGGCGAACCACGCAAGTCATTCTGGATGGGACTGAAAGCCGCCACCGACACCTACGAAACACGCACCTACCGCTGTACCGGCTGCGGCTATCTGGAGTCCTATGCGCACAAGGAGGCCGGCTGATCCGGTAATGCCGTGGGAGTGCATTTGCCACGTTGGGTCTGGGTAGGCGCGGTCACGCTGGCATGCGTGGCGGGCATGGTGAACGTGGTCGGCTACCTGGGTTTCGAGCACCAGGCGGTCAGCCACCTCACCGGCACCACCAGTTTGCTGGGTGCCGCATTGGCCGATGGCAACCTGCGCGCCATCAGCCATCTGTGGGGCATGCTGATCGCTTTCAGCCTGGGCGCAACCTTGAGCGGCCTGATCATCCAGGATCAGACACTGCGGCTGGGCCGCCGTTACGGCGTGGCGTTGGGCATCGAATCACTGCTGTTGCTGGCGGCCATTCCCCTGTTCCGGCAGGAACAGATCTGGGGCGCCCTGCTCGCCGCCATGGCATGCGGCCTGCAGAACGCCATGGTCACCACCTACAGCGGCGCGGTGGTACGAACCACCCACGTCAGCGGCATGTTCACCGACCTGGGCATCGGCCTGGGCCACCTGCTGCGTGGCATGCCATTGCAGGTGCGGCGGTTGACCCTCAGCGGCCTGATCATCAGCGGCTTTCTCGCTGGCGGCGTCATGGGCGCGTGGCTGTTCCGTCGTTTCGAATACAACGCGTTGCTGGCACCCGCCGTATTGACCGGACTCACTGGACTCGGCTACGTGCTCTACCGGCAATGGCACCTGCTTCACGGCCACAAGCCATAGCCTGCCGGGACGCGGCACAATACCGCGATGAATGACTTGTCGCCCATTTCCGCATTGACCATCGCCGGCTCCGATTCCGGTGGTGGCGCCGGCATCCAGGCCGATCTCAAGACCTTTGCCGCCCATCGCGTGCACGGCCTCTCCGCCATCGCGGCACTCACGGCACAACACACGCGCGGCGTGACCGCGGTGAACGTGCCGCCACTGGACTTCCTGCACGCCCAGATCGATGCCTGCTTCGACGATTTCCACATCGGTGCCGTCAAGCTGGGCATGCTGGCCAACGCCAGCGTGATCCATGCCGTGGCCGATGCACTGGAACGCCACCAACCGCCTTTCGTGGTACTGGACCCGGTGATGGTGGCGACCAGCGGGGCGAAGCTGCTGGAAGATGCGGCACTGGATGCCCTGCGCACGCGCCTGCTGCCACTGGTCAGCATCGTGACGCCCAACCTGCCCGAAGCCGAACTGCTGCTCGGCCGCAAGATCGAGGACTCGGCGGCCATGGAAGAGGCAATACACGCCTTGCTTGCACTCGGCGCACGCGCGGTCTTCCTCAAGGGAGGCCACCTTCCGGGCGATGGTGACGTGGTGGACCTGTTCGCCGATAGCCACGAAGTGGCCCGAACCGCACATCCACGGCTGCATCTGGAAGCCCACGGTACCGGCTGCACCCTGGCATCGGCCATTGCCGCCCGCCTGTGCCTGGGCCTGCCGTTGCGCGATGCCTGTTTCGCCGCTTCCGATTACGTGCACAACGCACTCCAGCTCGGCTATCGCCCAGGCAACAGCGCGACCGTCGTACTCGATCATTTCGCAGCGGCACCTGCTGCATGAAGATCGAAGCCCGTGATATCCCGCTTGCCACCGACGATGGCCACCGCTTCACCCTGATCGCACGCATTCCGGAACAATCACACGCAACACTGCTATGGCTGCCCGCCCTTGGCGTGGCCGCACGCCATTACCTGCCCTTGGCCGAGGCGCTCGGTGCGCGTGGCATCGCCGTCTACCTGCACGAATGGCGCGGCAATGGCAGCAGCAGCCTGCGTGCCAATCGCGAAAACGATTGGGGTTACCGACAGGTGCTCACGCAGGACCTGCCGGCCAGCCACGCCGCAATGTGTACACAGGCGCCCGCCACACCGCACTCCATCGGCGGACACAGCCTGGGCGGCCAATTGGCGGCCTGTTATCTGGGCTTGCAACCGGAGGCTTTCCAGCATCTCTGGCTGGTCGGTTCCGGCACGCCCTATTGGCACACGTTCCCGGGACCACGCCGCTACGCGTTGCCCCTGTTCTATCGCTTCGCCAACTGGATATCGCAACGGCGCGGCGCATTGCCCGGCCGTCGCATGGGATTCGGCGGCGATGAAGCCCGCAGCCTGATCCGTGACTGGTCGCGCGTGGGATTGAGCGGACGTTATGCCGCCGCAGGCCTGGAAACCGACCTGGAACTCTCCATGTCCCATGTGGAGGTGCAAGCCAAGGGCGTAGTCCTGGACGACGACTGGCTGGCACCGCCATCTTCCTTGCAGGCCCTGCTGGACAAACTCCCGCGCTCCCGCACCCGCATGGTGTCACTGGATGCAAAGGCACTGGCGGCAGCCGCCGATCATTTCGCGTGGATGAAACACCCGCAGGCGGTTGTCGAAGCACTGCTACACGGGAGTGATTTTCTAAAGGTCAATCAGAAGAAGGCGCGAAATAGGAGTTTCGGTCAAGACGGAAGATGGTGAACCTGACTTTGTTTAAGTGAGTCTGACACTAAGATATCCCCCCAAGCACCTCCCGCTCCGGCACGACGAAAAATACGGCCCTGGACATCTTCCACGTCAGCGGTTTCGATCCAGACTTCCATGTAGGGCCGCCCGGTGAATCCCAGGTACCACCCGTCATAAGGAAGCCTTGTCCCCGTCGAGGTCGAAGCACATCCCGACAGCAACAATACCCACATCCACAGCAAGCACTTGCGCAGGGCAGAAGGAACACGCCACCCCAACATCGGAAAATGTCTTGCGTTCATT
>JBQGFJ010000356.1:0-2571 GCA_052040085.1 Pseudoxanthomonas sp. | reverse complement strand
ATTTGCGCGCGTACGCTTTGGCGCATGGCGCACTATTGCGTCGTACATACACGGCGGTCGCGCGCGGCTGTCACAGGTGTTACTGGCCGGAAACAAACGTAGGAGCGAGCGCAGCTCGCGATGCGCCGCGCGGGCGGCGCTCGATCTCCGCGCTACCACACATCTCAAGCCCAACGCCCAAGCCTGCATTCAATTACTGGACAAACGGTCCCCACGGGCAAACCGCCAGGTACGAATGATCTCCAGCCGGTCAAACTCGGCCAGATCCCCGGTAAACGGCGCAAAAGGCGCCGCCAGTCGCACAATACGTTGCGCCGCCTGGTCCAGCACCGGCTGCCCCGACGATTCCAGCACCAGCACCTCATACAACGAACCATCGCGGTTGATCGACACCATCATCCGCAAATTGCCGTAAATCTGTTGCCGGCGCGCTTCGTCGGGGTAGTTCAGGTTACCCACCCGCTCGACCTTCTTGCGCCACTCTTCCTTGTACCAGGCGCCCTTGTCGCGCATGGTCGATGCAGCATTCAGCCGGTGAATCTTCGGCCGCTTGGCGTACATCTGCTGTTCGTTGGACAGCTCCGCTTCCAGGCTGGCGATCTGGCTGGACAGCTGCGAGCTGTCGAAGTCTGGCGCTGGCGCCGCCGGCTTGGGCTGTGGCTTGCTTTCCTTGGGTTTGGGCTCAACCTTCTGCGGCTTGGGCGCTGTGGTCACTACCGCCGACTTTTGTGGGGTAGGGGGCGGCACCACCTCGGGCTTGGCGGCAGGCGGCGGGGTGATCTTGTTGATCTTGCTGTCCTGGAACGGTGCCAATTCAGTGGTTGTGGGCACCGCTTTCTTGTCCAGGGTGCCGCTGCCCTGCTGGTTGTCCTGGGCCTGGAAATCGGCCTTCTCGGGCGGTTTCTCGCTCTTGAAGGTGGCCAGGGTGATGTCCATGGTGTGGCGGATTTCGGCAGGCTTGACCACGCTGAAGCCGACGCCAAGGATCAGCGCCAGGTGCACCAGGGCAGCCAGGAACAGGGTAAAGCCAAGCCGGTCCACCGGGCGAACACGGGGAGGCAGCAGGGTGGCGGGGATGTCAGCGGGCAGCGTCATCAGGTATCCAGCAACCGCAGGGCGGGGCAGCAGCTCAGTCGAATAGGACCGGCATCATACCCCACTCTGCGGTTTTGCTTCGCGTTGGCTGTCAGCGCGCCTTCAGCTTGCGATCAATGGCATCCATCAACTTGCCACCGATATCGGTGTTGTAGGCGGCATCGATTTCGCGGATGCAGGTAGGGCTGGTGACGTTGATTTCGGTGAGGTAATCGCCGATCACGTCCAGGCCCACGAACAGCAGGCCCTTTTCGCGCAGGGTCGGGCCCACCTGGGCGGCAATCCAGCGGTCGCGGTCGGTCAACGGGCGGGCCTCGCCACGGCCGCCGGCGGCCAGGTTGCCGCGGGTTTCGCCGCTGGCCGGGATGCGCGCCAGGCAATAGTCCACGGGCTCGCCGTCGATCATCAGGATCCGCTTGTCACCGTCTTTGATCGCCGGCAGGTAGGCCTGGGCCATGATCTGCTGGGTGCCCAGCGCGGTCAGGGTTTCCAGGATCACCGACAGGTTGGGGTCGCCAGCCCGGTGGCGGAAGATCGATGTACCGCCCATGCCGTCCAGCGGCTTGAGGATCACATCGGCATGCTTGGCCGCGAATTCACGAATGATGTCCGGGCGGCGGCTGACCAGGGTCGGCGTGGTGCACTGCGGGAACAGCGTGGCGAACATCTTCTCATTGCAGTCGCGCAGGCTCTGCGGGCGGTTGACCACCAGCACGCCATCATTTTCGGCCTGTTCCAGCAAGTAGGTGCTGTAGACGAATTCCATGTCGAACGGCGGGTCCTTGCGCATCAGGATCACGTCCAGTTCGGCCAGGGGGCTGTCCTGCTCTTCGCCCAGTTCGAACCAGTGCGCCGGGTCGGCAAACACCTTCAGCGGGCGCATGCGGGCGCGGGCCTTGCTTTCGCCCTGGTACAGGTCTTGTTGTTCCATGTAGAACAGGCTCCAGCCGCGTGCCTGGGCGGCCAGCAGCATGGCCAGCGAGCTGTCCTTCTTGTAGGAGATGGACGCGATGGGGTCCATGACAATGCCGAGGCGAACGCTCATGGGGTGGTTCCTCTTGGCGGCAGGTGCCGCGATGGCTCGAAAGAAAAGTGGCTCAGGGTGGCGCCGCAAACGCCGCCGGTCAAGGGGCGGCGCAGATGGAATGGCCACCCGGAGTGTGCTAAAAATGCAGCTAATTTCCATTGGTAGGCGTCTATGGAACAACCCCTGAAGGTGATGGTGATCGACGATTCCCGCACGATCCGCCGCACTGCACAGATGTTGCTCGGTGAAGCGGGCTGCGAGGTGATCACCGCCAGCGATGGCTTCGATGCCCTGGCCAAGATCGTCGACCACCAGCCCGGCATCATCTTCGTCGATGTGCTGATGCCGCGCCTGGACGGCTACCAGACCTGCGCCGTGATCAAGCACAACAGTGCTTTCAAGGACACGCCGGTCATCCTGCTGTCGTCGCGCGACGGCCTGTTCGACAA
>JBQGFJ010000355.1:0-12627 GCA_052040085.1 Pseudoxanthomonas sp. | reverse complement strand
ACCGCGCGTGTAATCCGGTCCCAGGTTCGGCGGCATGCGCATGCCGACCAGCAAAACCTTCGCGCCGGCTTGTTGGGCGGCGCGGATCATTTTTTCCAGGTTGGCGCGTGACTGCGCCAGCGGCAGGCCGCGCAGGCCATCGTTGGCGCCCAGGGCAATGACCACAACTGCGGGCTTGTTCCGCTGCAATTCGCCGGCAATGCGTGATGCGCCACCAGCGGTGGTTTCACCGCTGACGCTGGCGTTGACCACGCGCCAGGCGGGTTTTTGCGTCTTGATGCGGTCGGCGGTCAGTGCCACCCAGCCTTGTGCCGGTGCCATGCCGTACGCGGCGGAGAGTGAGTCCCCCATCACCAAAATAGTGCGTGGCGGTGTGTCCGGGGTCTTCTGTGCCAATGCGGGCAGCGCGAACAGGGCCAGCGCGAGCAAAAGCCAACGGATGGCACATTGAATGGTCCGGGGTTTGCCCGCATAACCTGAGAACATCCCACGTCTCCGATGCATTAGATCAAGGACCATCATGGCCGATTCCACTGAACTGCACGCTGAAGTCCCATCCCCTGCCATCGCGGGTGCCGCCCCTCCAGCCCTGCGCGTCAATGGGCTGGGCAAGCGGGTGTCGTTGCCGGATGGCGAGCTGACCATCCTGGAGGGCGTGGCGTTCGAGATCGCGGCAGGCGCGACGGTCGCCATCGTGGGGGCCTCCGGTTCGGGCAAGAGCACGCTGCTGTCGTTGCTGGCCGGGTTGGACACGCCCAGCAGTGGCACGGTGGTGCTGCATGGCGAGCCGTTGTCCTCGCTGGACGAGGATGGGCGGGCGCGGGTACGTGGGGAGAAGGTCGGATTCGTGTTCCAGAGTTTCCAGTTGCTGCCCTCGTTGACGGCGCTGGAAAACGTGATGCTGCCGCTCGAGTTGCGTGGCGATGCCGATGCCGAAGCGCCGGCGCGCAGGATCCTGGAGAAAGTCGGATTGGGCGAGCGGTTGGGGCACTATCCACGCCAGCTTTCCGGCGGGGAACAACAGCGTGTCGCGGTGGCGCGCGCCTTCGTCACCGGGCCATCGCTGCTGTTCGCCGATGAGCCGACCGGAAGCCTGGATACCCGCACCGGGCAGGCAATCATCGAATTGTTGTTCGCCCTGAATGCGGAGAGCGGCACCACGCTGGTACTGGTGACGCATGACGAGCAATTGGCCGCGCGCTGTGGCCGGGTATTGCGCATGGACAGTGGCCGGTTGGTGTGCGTATGAGGACGTTGGGCCTGGCCTGGCGGCAATTGCGCCGGGATCTGGTGGCCGGCGATATCCGCATTCTTTTGGCGGCGCTGGTGCTTGCCGTGGTGGCGGTGACCTCGGTGGGTTTCATCACCGATCGTGCCGAACGCGCATTGGCGATGGAAGCCAACCGCCTGCTGGGTGGCGACGTGGTGGTACGGGCGGATGCGCCGATCGAGGGTGCCATCCGCGAGGCTTCCGTTGCCCCCGGACTACTAGCGGCGGATACGCTGGAACTGCAAACCATGATTCGCGCCGGCGAGGACCTGCGCTTGGGCGATCTGCGTGCGCTCGGTGAAGGTTTCCCGCTGCGCGGTGCGTTTCGTGTAACCGAAGGTGCGGGTAGTGCCGAGCGGAATGCACAAGGCGTGCCCATGCAGGGCACCTTGTGGATGAGTCGTGCTGGCGCGGATGCGCTGGGTGCTTCAGTGGGTGACGAGATCGGGATTGGCGAATCGCACTTCCGGCTGGCGGCACTCGTAACGCAGGAGCCGGATGCGGCGCTGGATTACTTCAATGTCGCACCGCGTGTCTTCATCAACATGTCCGACTTGCAGGACACGGGACTGGTGCAGCTCGGCAGCCGCATCCGTTACCGCCTGGTGGTGGCGGGTGAGTCGGCGGCAGTGGAGGCCTTCACGGCTACGGCACGTGCGGAACTCGGGCGCGGGCAGCGCATGGAGACCATCCAGGATGCGCGTCCGGAAATCCGCTCGTCGCTGGATCGTGCGGGCCGCTTCCTGGGCTTGGCGGCACTGGTGTCGGTGGTGCTGGCGGCCGTCGCCGTGGCGATGGCATCACGCCGGCATAGCGAGCGCCACTTGTCCGGCACTGCGGTGATGCGCTGCCTGGGTGCCAGCCAGCGCACGCTGGTGGGCATCCATGTGGGCGAGTTGGTGTTGCTGGGGCTGATGGCATGCACCTTGGGTGTATTGATTGCCTTCGGCTTGCAGTGGGGCGTGGGCAACTGGCTGGCACGGACGATGGAAGTCGATATCCCGCCGGCGGGCCTGGTGCCGGCGTTGCAGGGATATGGCGTGGGAATGGTGGTGTTGCTGGCGTTTGGTGCGCCGCCCGTATTGGCTTTGCGTCGCGTGCCTGCCTTGCGGGTTTTGCGGCGTGACCTGGATTCCACCGAGCCCAGCGCATGGTTGGTGGCAATCACCGGATTGGCGGGTTTGGCCGCCTTGTTGTGGTGGAAGGCCGGTTCGGCAGTGCTGGGAACGGCGATGCTGTTGGGCATCCTGTCCACGCTGGCGGTATTGGCCTTGCTTGCGTGGTTGTTGATCGTGGTGGTACGCCGACTGCGTTCACGCCTGCGCGGCAGTTTGCGCTACGGCTTGGCCAACGTGAGTCGCCGCGCCGCGTCCAGTGTGGCGCAGGTATCGGCATTGGGTTTGGGCCTGATGGCGTTGCTGCTGTTGACCTTCGTGCGCACCGACCTTCTGGATCGTTGGCAGTTGAGTCTCTCTGCTGATGCGCCCAACCGTTTCATCATCAATGTGCAGGAAGACCAGGAAACAGCGGTACGTGATTTCATCGCCGGACAGGGACTGGATGAGCCAGTGCTGTATCCGATGATTCGCGGACGGCTGACGGCCGAAAATGGCGAGGCAGTCGTCACGGGCGAAGCCGTGGCGGATGAAGACCAGCAATTGAACCGCCGTCGCGAGCGCGAGTTCAACCTGTCGGTGGCCGACAGCCTGCGGGATGACAACCAGGTGGTGGCCGGAAAATTCTGGACCGGCACGATACCGGCAACGCCGGAACTCTCGGTGGAAGAAGAGTTCGCACGTGACCTGGGATGGTCGCTGGGTGACCGCATCGCCTTCGATATTGCCGGGCAACCCTTCGAAGGCACCATCACCAGCTTCCGCAAGGTGGACTGGGAAAGCTTTCGTCCCAATTTCTTCGTGATTGCCTCACCCGGTTCGCTGGATGGTTATGCGGCCAGTTTCATCACCGCGGTCAGCGTGCCGCCGGAGATGACCCAATTCACCCGCGACCTGGTCGGCCAGTTTCCCAACCTTTCGGTCATCGACATCGATGCGGTGTTGAACCAGGTGCGCAGCACCGCAGACCAGGTCTCGTCGGTGGTGCAGGTGGTCTTCTGGTTCTCGCTGGCGGCGGGTGTGCTGGTGTTGCTGGCAGCCGTCAGCGCCAGCCAGGACGAGCGTCTGCTGGAAGGCGGCGTGATGCGCGTACTCGGTGGCAGTCGCTGGCAATTGCGCTTGGCGCAAGCCTCCGAATTCGCCGCCATCGGCTTGCTGTCGGGATTGGTGGCTGCCATCGCGGCTTCGGTATTGTCCGGTGTCATCGCCACGCGCGTTTTCAATCTGCCGTGGGAAGCCAACTGGAAACTCGCCTTCATCGGCGGTGGCTTGGGTTTGCTCGCCGCACTGGCTGCTGGCTTGTGGGCCACCCGCAAGGTGCTGGATGCACCGCCGTCAGCGACGTTGCGTGAATTGCAGGATTGATCTGTAGGAGCGACGCTTGGTCGCGATACCGTTTCACGGTATAGCGTTCGCGGCCAAGTGCCGCTCCTGCAGATGTTGATAGACAACTTCCGTTGCTGGCAGGACCTGCCACCCATGGAAGTTACATGCGGGTGTAAATCAATTCGTATCGGTCGCGGTAGAGGGGTCTCCCGCAGGCTGGAAGTCGTCTTCCCCGAACTGCCAGAGCATGAAACTGATGGTGTCTGCACGTTCGGCGTTGGTTTGGCTCTGGGTCGAGCCCATGCCGTGTCCAGCTTCGTAATCCAGGCGCAGCAGCACCGGCAGTCCGCTGGTGGTCGCTTGTTGCAGGGCTGAAGCGAACTTGCTCGAATTCCAAACCGCCACACGAGGGTCTTCGACGCCGTGGGTCAGCATCGTCGCCGGATAGGCTGTGCCGTCGCGAACTTTTTGGTAGCTACTCATGCCGTGCAGCGAGCGATAGCCTTCTTCGGTGTTCGGATCACCGAACTCGGGCCAGTTGCCGGGTCCATTGGGGTCACGAAGCGCGGTACCGATGCTGTCCATCACGCCAACCGAAGGAAACATCACGCGGTACAGATCCGGACGCTCGATCATCGCGTTGCCGATCAGGATGCCACCGGCACTGCCGCCAAGCGCCGCGAGTTTTGCTGGCGAGGTATAGCCCTTGTCGACCAGGTACTGCGCACAGGCATTGAAGTCTTTCCAGGTGTTCGACTTGGTTGCCTGGAAGCCGGCACGGTACCAGGTCTCGCCCTTGTCGCCACCGCCGCGTGCGTGACAGAACGCGCGGATGAAGCCACGGTCGAAATACGCGAAGTGGTCGGCCACCAACGCGGGAGAGGTGCTGAAGCCATAGGCGCTGTATCCCTGCAGCAAAGTGGGGTTGCTGCCATCAAGCACGAGGTCCTTGCGATGCACGATCGACAGCGGTACGAGGGTGCCATCGTGGCTGGGGACTTCGGTGATGGTGACGGTGAGCGATGCAGGATCGACGCCCTCCGGCTGCGGTTGCAGAGTGGTTTCCGATACCGTGCCATCCGGATTGACCATGACCACGGTCGGGAAACGGCTCCAGCCGGTACCGCCAAGCAACAGGCCGGGCACTTCCTCGTGGGAAGGCATCATCCACATCGTTTGCAACCCGGGAAGTTCGATGGCAACGGATTCGCTGGCGCCCCAAGGCAGGCGGCGCAACTCGGAGCCCACCCCGTTCTTGGCTTTGACCAGGTAATACAGGGCATCGGCACGTGCAGCGATGTCTTCGATGGGCAGCGATCCCTCCGGGACGATGACGTCGCGGGAACCATCCGCCAGCGACAGGCGCTCGATCCGGCGGTTGGGCACATCGGACGCCAGCAGATAGAGGTGTTCGCCATGCACGGCGAAGCTGCGCACGTGCTGGTCGCGGTCGACGATCTTCTTCCACTGGATGGGACCTGCATCCAATTGCGCGCGAGGTGCGGTGTAAAGCACGAGGCGGTTATCGACGGTCATCGGTGCGGCCAGCATCGAGGTGCTGCCGGGCCACAGGCTGACGTAGGGAATTTCAGCCGGCGTAATGCCCAGGCTGGGGTCGTGCCGGTTGCCGAAGATCACCGGGTCGCGTGCGGCATCGGTACCCAGACGGTGCAGGTAAGCCTGACTGTTGAGCTGGCGTTCGCTCACTGGTTGGTCCGGCGCCATTTCATTGAGGCGGTTGTAGGCGAAGCCACTGCTATCAGGGAGCCAGGTAGGCGTGAACCAGATGCGCGAGATAGGGGATTCCAGTGTCTTGCCGCTGGCAAGATCGATGACGTGTGCTTCGGCTTGCTCGGAGCCCGACTCCGAAATCCCGACCAGCACTTTGCTGCCATCCGGGGACACGGTGTAATAGTTGATCGCGTGTGGTTTGCCGGTGCGCTTGCGCCAGTCTTCCGGATCAACCAACACGCGTTCGCGATCGATATTGATGCCTTCGCGCAGGATCAGCCGTGCGATATCGTCCCCGGCATCCTGTCGCAACACCAACAGGCGCCCGTCTTTCAACAATTCCGCGCCCTCCAGTTGTGATGTCGCGGCCTTGGACAGGCGATCGATGTCCGCGAGCAGTTCCGCGCGGCCGGGAATTGAATCGAGCGTCGCGCGCGTGCGTTCTGCCTGTGCCTTCATCCAGGCTTGCACCTCGGGATCCTTCAGGTCCTCCAGGCGACGGAACGGATCGGTCGTAGTGATCCCGAAGTGGGTTTCGACCACAGGTTCCGATGCGGGAGGTGTCGGGAAGGGGGGTAGTGAATTGCTGGCGGAGGCTGGGGTGATCAAGCCGCCAGCAAGGAAGGCAAGCAGGGCAGACAGGTGCATGGCGATCTCCTGGCGGAGGATATGCCAGCGGAGGGCTGGCCGGGTAGGGCCAACACTACTCCTGCTTTGGACGGAGCAAGCGGTCTGGAAGCTGGAAACGAGGTCCCGGTCTGCGGAATGTTCTCGCAGTTACGCCCGTCACTGACGGAAAGGCTGTTCTTGCCGTGGAGGCAGGGCGCGGCCCAGGGCCGCGCCTGCACGATCAATGCCCTGTCAGCCTTCCCAGCGGCGCAGCACCAGGCTGGCGTTGGTGCCGCCGAAGCCGAAGCTGTTGGACAGTGCGGTACGCAGTGGGGCGTCGCGGCTTTCGCGAACCAAGGGGAGGTCGGCGGCTTCCGGGTCCACGGTATCGACGTTGGCGGAGCCGGCAATGAAGCCGTGTTGCAGCATCAGCATGCAGAAGATCGCTTCCTGCACGCTGGTGGCGCCCAGCGAGTGGCCGGTCAACGACTTGGTGGACGAGAACGGGGGCACCGCATCGCCGAAGGTGGCGCGCATCGCGCGCAGTTCGCTGACGTCACCCACCGGCGTGGATGTGCCGTGGGTGTTGATGTAATCGATGGGGCCGACACCGTTGCCATCCAGACCCTGCAAGGCCTGCTTCATGCATGCGATCGCGCCGTCGCCGGACGGGGCCACCATGTCAACGCCGTCGGAGCTGGCGCCGAAGCCGATCAGTTCGGCCAGGATGGTGGCACCACGCGCTTGTGCGTGTTCTAGGCTTTCCAGCACCACTGCACCGCCGCCGCCGGCGATGACGAAGCCGTCGCGGTTGGCGTCGTACGGCCGCGAAGCGGTGGCCGGGTTGTCGTTGTATTTGCTGGATAGCGCGCCCATGGCATCGAACAGCATGGCCATGCCCCAGTGCGCTTCCTCGCCGCCACCTGCGAAGACCACGTCCTGCATGCCCCAGCGGATCTGCTGTGCCGCCACGCCGATGCAGTGCGCGGAGGTGGCGCAGGCCGAGGAGATGGAATAGTTGAGTCCCTTGATGCCGAACGCGGTGGCCAGGCAAGCCGAGACCGTCGAGTTCATGGTCCGCGTGACCTGGTACGGACCGACGCGGCGCACGCCTTTCTCGCGCAGCACGTCGGCCGAGCCGATCAGGTTCTCCGGCGAACCGCCGCCCGAGCCCATGATCAGGCCGGTACGCGGATTCGATACCTGGGCTTCGTCCAGGCCGGACTGTGCGATGGCGTCCTTCAGTGCGATATAGGCGAATGCCGCCGCATCACCCATGAAGCGCAACAGCTTGCGGTCGATGGCCGCTTCCAGATCCACCTGCGGGCGACCGGAAATCTGGCTGCGCAAGCCTTTCTCCGCATGTGACTCGTCGCGGGTGATGCCGGAGGTGCTGCTGCGCAGGTTCGCGGCGACGGTATCCAGATCGTTGCCGATGCAGGAAACGATGCCGCTGCCAGTGATGACGACTCGCCTGCCTGCGTTCACGCGGTGGTTTCCCTCATGAACAGGCCCACGCGCAGGTCGTTGGCGGTATAGATTTCCTTGCCGTCCACCAGCATCTTGGCGTCGCCGATGGCCATGATCAGCTTGCGCTTGATCACGCGCTTGATGTCGATCAGGTAGGTGACCAGTTTGGCGTCCGGTCCGACTTCGCCGGTGAACTTCACTTCGCCCGCGCCCAGCGCACGGCCACGTCCCGGCAGCTTCTGCCAGGTCAGGAAGAAGCCGATCAGTTGCCACATGGCATCCAGGCCCAGGCAGCCGGGCATCACCGGGTCACCCTTGAAGTGGCAGTTGAAGAACCACAGGTCGGGGCGGATATCCAGTTCGGCCTTGATCAGGCCCAGGCCGTGTTCGCCGCCATCGGTATCGATGTGCACGATGCGGTCGAACATCAGCATCGGTGGCAGCGGCAAGCGCCCGCTCTCTGGATCGAAGAGTGTGCCTTCGCCGGAGGCGATCAACTGTTCGTATGAAAAAGATTCCTTCATCCGGCTCAATGCTCCCGTTGTGACGCTGTTTGGATCGGTCTGCAATTATCGCGGAACAGCGTTGATAAATAATCTGTACGCATCGGTATGTTGGCGTATGGGGGCTCTGTCTTTACTGCCCGCCATGCGGCATTGCGACACGCGGGCAGGCGGGATGGGCCTGGCCGGGCAGGTAGAATCTGCCAGCCTCCATACCCCTGCGGCCCACGCTTGAATTCCCACGCCTCCGATCCTGCGCTTGAAGCGCTGTTCCTGCCATTTTCGCGCGGAAACCTGCCATGGCCTGACGCGCCGGCATTGTTCCTGCGTGCCCGTGATGGCGCTGCGTTGCGGCAGTTTCCGCTGCCCCATCTGTTGTGCGAGCAGAGCTTCAAGCCGTTTGCCGAAGGCTTGCAGCGGGCGGGTTTGCATGTGGCGGGAGAGGTTTCGCCTGAGGCCACCGACGTGCGTTATCCATTGGTCTTAGTGCTGCCACCGCGGCAGCGCGATGAAGCACGCGCCCTGTTTGCACGGGCGCTGGCCTTGGTGGCGCCCGGCGGCCGGATCGTGGCCAGCATGGCCAACAACGAGGGGGCAAAGTCCGGCGAAAGTGACTTGAGGCAGCTTGCCGGCCTGGGAGGCAGTCTTGCCAAGCATCATTGCCGGGTGTTCTGGACGCCTGCGCTGCAAGGCAACCACGATGTGGTGCTGCTGGCACAGTGGTCTGCGCTGGATGCACCCAGACCGATCCTGGAGGGGCGCTTCACCAGTCGCCCCGGTGTATTTGCCTGGGATCGCATCGATCCGGCCTCGCGCCTGCTGGTGGAATGTTTGCCGCCCGATATTGCGGGTCATGGTGCGGACCTGGGGGCTGGTTTCGGCTATCTGTCGGCCGAGGTGCTCGCGCGCTGTCCACAGGTGCGGGCGCTGGACCTGTACGAGGCCGAGGCGCGGGCGCTGGACCTGGCCCGCCACAATCTTGCCGGGCATATGGATTCCACGACATTGGCCTTCCACTGGCATGACGTGACCGCCGGCCTGCCGCAGCGTTACGACTTCATCGTCACCAATCCGCCGTTCCATACACCTGCCCGCGCCGATCGGCCGGACATCGGCCGCCGTTTCATTGCCGTGGCTGCCGAGGCGCTGAAGCCCGGCGGGCGGTTATGGCTGGTCGCCAATCGCCATCTGCCTTACGAGGAAACCCTCAATGCCGGTTTCGGACAAGTGCGCGTGCTGGGCGAGCGCGATGGTTTCAAGGCCATCGAAGCGGTCAAGGCGGCTCGCTGAGCAATGAAGATCGTCAAGCACATCGCCAACCTGGGCTATGGCAGCCGCAAGCAGGTGGCCTTGATGTTCCGCGAGGGCCGTATCACCGATGCCGTGGGCGACGTGCTCTACGCCGATGATCCGGTGGACCATGACGCCATTCGCATTGACGGCGAGCCGTTGGATCCTCCTCCCGGATTGTTGCTGATGTTGCACAAGCCGGTGGGCTATACCTGTTCCACCAAGGATGCCGGACGCCTGGTCTACGACCTGTTACCGCCGCGCTTCCGCCTGCGTGCGCCGGTGCTGTCCACAGTAGGCCGTCTGGATCGCGATACCAGCGGTTTGCTGCTGCTCACCGACGATGGTGCGCTGTTGCATCGGATCATTTCGCCGAAATCAAAGCTGTCCAAGGTGTACGAGGCCACGCTGGCCGAAGACCTGCGTGGCGACGAGGCGGCGGTGTTCGCCAGTGGCACGCTGATGCTGGAATCCGAGAAGACCCCTTTGGTACCGGCCCTGCTGGAAGTGCCGGCACCGCGCCATGGGCGCCTGACCTTGACCGAGGGTCGTTACCACCAAGTGCGGCGGATGTTCGCCGCGGTGGGCAACCATGTGCAGGCATTGCATCGCAGCCGCGTGGGCGGCTTGGATCTTGGCGATTTGGCGCCGGGGGATTGGCGGATGTTGCACGAAGCCGACCGGCAGATGCTGTTCGCAGCACCTGCATCATCGGCGGAACAACAGGTCCTGTTATAGGAGCGGGCACTGCCCGCGAGGCCTTCCGCGCTAGAGCACCATCGCCGCCAACGACCGCTCCTGCAGGGGTCCAATCGCCGCCGCTGCTCCTATGGAGAAGCGGCTTGATCGGCGAACAGTGCCTGCCAGCCTTCGAGTCCCAGCTTGTCCAGGGTTTCCAGATTACGCTCAATGATGGCATCAGGCTCCGGAAACGCTTCCACCGCGCGATCGATGCTGGCTTCGCGCAGCAGGGGCAGGGTGGGGAAGGGCGAACGGTTGGTGTAGTTGCCGATGTCGCCCGGCGCCGTGCCGGCGAACTGGTAGTCCGGATGGAAGCTGGCGACTTGCAAGATGCCTTGCAGGTCCAGGGCTTCTATCGCGGCGTCGGCATTTTCCAGGAAATCGTTGTAGTCCAGGAAGTCGGTCAATACGTCCGGGTGGATCAGCAACGTGGTGTCGATCTGTTCCGGTGGGGTGTCGCGCAGGAGCAGCAGTTCTTCCGCCAGGTGTTCCAGCAGGGCTTCAGGCGTGCTGGCGTCGCTGACCACGAAGCGTACCTGTTCCTTCACGTACACGGCCTTGGCGAACGGGCACAGGTTGAGCCCGATCACCGCGCGCTCCAGCCAGCGCCGGGTCGCGGCGATGGCATCTTCGGTCGTGGGCAGCGGATCAGTCACGGAAGTTGTCGAACTGAAGGGGTTGCTCGAACTCGGTCTTTTTCAGCAGGGCGATGGCGTCCTGCAGGTCATCGCGCTTCTTGCCGTTGACGCGCAGCTTGTCGCCGTTGATCTGGGTGTCGACCTTGATCTTCGATTCCTTGATGGTGGCGGCGATCTTCTTGGCCAGCTTCTGCTCGATGCCCTGCTTCACGGTGATTTTCTGCCGGGCCTGGGCCAGGTTGGTTTCCACGTCGCCGAATTCCAGGCAGCGCGCATCGATGCCACGCGCGATCAGGCGTGCGCGCAGGATGTCGGTCATCTGCTTGAGCTGGAATTCGCTGGGTGCCGATTGCGTGATCAGCTTGTCTTCCAGCGCGAACTTCGCTTCCACGTCCTTGAAGTCGAAGCGGGTGGAGAGTTCGCGGTTGGCCTGGTCGACCGCGTTGGTCAGTTCGTGCACGTTGACTTCGGAAACGACGTCGAAGGAGGGCATGGCAATGGGTTCCTGCGCGATGGTTGCGGTGGGGCGGATTCCATGGGGATTTCCACGGGAATTTCCTGGGTGGATTCTAGCGTGTCGTGCCATGCAGGCAGGACAGCGGCCGCCGGGGCAGGGATAATGCGCCATGTCTTCCCACCATCTCCATCGCCAAGCCATCATCCTGATGCTGGTGGCCGTGGCCCTGTTTGCGGTAATGGATGCGGGCCTGAAGTATCTGGCAGCGGATTACCCGGTGTTCCAGGTCGCGGCGTTGCGCGGCCTGTCCTCGCTCCCCATCGTGATGGCATGGGTGCTGCTCACGGTGGATCCGCGTTCACTGCTGAAAGTGCACTGGCCTTTGCATTTGCTGCGTGGGGCACTGGGCATCGGGATGATGGTGGGTTTCGTGTTCGGCTTGCGTAGCCTGCCGTTGACCACGGCGTATGCGATTGCCTTCGTGGCCCCGTTGCTGGTCGCGGTCATGGCGGGGCCGTTGCTCAAGGAGCGCATCGGCCGGGGCCGCTGGATTGCGGTCAGTATCGGATTGGCCGGGATGCTGGTGATCCTGCGGCCCACCGGCGAGGGCGTGCTCACCGCGGCCGGTCTGGCGGTGCTGTTCTCCGCGGCCTGCTACGCCGCCGGTTCCATCACGGTGCGCATGCTGGCCCAGCGTGACAGCACGCAGGCGATGGTGTTCTGGTTCCTGCTGCTCCTGTCCCTCGGGGCTGGTGCGCTGGCGTTGCCGCACTGGGTGCCGATGCGCGGCGCCGACATCGGCGTGATCGCGGTGGTGGGGCTGGCCGGTTCCCTGGCGCAGATTGCGCTGACCGAGGCGTTCCGTCGCGGCGAGGCATCGTTGATCGCGCCGCTGGATTACACCGCCCTAGTGTGGGTGGTGATCCTGGATGTCGCCCTGTGGGGCGTGCTGCCGGATGCCATGACCTGGGTGGGCGCGGCCATCATCGTGGTCAGCGGGTTGTACCTGCTGCGCCGTGAAAAGGTCCACGTGGAAGCGGAGCACCCCTGAGCCATGGCGGCGGATTCGCTGCTGCAAGGCCTTGCGCCGGTCATTCGCGAAGATTGCCGTGTACTGGTGCTGGGCTCCATGCCGGGTGCGGCTTCGCTGTCGCAACAGCAGTACTACGCGCATCCCCGCAATCGTTTCTGGCCGTTGATGGCGGAGTTGTGTGGCTTCGACGCGGCATTGCCTTATGGAGATCGCCTGCTTGCGTTGCAAGCCGCGCGGGTGGGCTTGTGGGATGTCATTGGCGCTTGCGAACGCGAAGGCAGCCTGGATGCGGCGATCATTCCCGGCAGCGAAGTAGCCAATCCCATCCATGAGTACGTGTGCAGATTGCCGGCCTTGCGTGCCGTCGCATTGAATGGCGGCAAGGCGGCGCAGGCATTTGAGCGGCACGTCCGTCCGCAGCTGCCGCTGGAAACGCGCGAGCGG
>JBQGFJ010000354.1:0-6258 GCA_052040085.1 Pseudoxanthomonas sp. | reverse complement strand
GGATGAACTGCATGTCACCCACGGCGCCGTCAGCCGACAGATCCGCCTGCTGGAAGACGAACTGGGCATGCCCCTGTTCACCCGTACGGGCCGCGGCCTGCAGTTGACGCACGCAGGCCGGCATCTGTTCGATGCCAGCAGCACGGCTTTTGAACGCATTCTGGCGGCCACGCTCGAGCTGCGCCGCCATGCCAGCCCGAAAACCCGCGTCCTCGGCTGCCCGGGCAGCGTGCTGGCACGCTGGGTGATTCCCCGCATGGGGCACCTTGCACGTGATCTGCCAGACCTGAAACTGCATCTCTCCGCACATGACGGGCCGTTTGAACCCTCGCTACCGGGGCTGGATGCGGCCCTCATGATCGCCGAGCCACCGTGGCCCGGCGAATGGCAGGTGCACACACTGGCACCCGAGCGCATCGGTCCCGTGGTCAGCCCGCGCCATCCCGATTTCGACACCCTGCTCCAGCACACACCCGCCACGCTGTTGGAATACCCGTTGCTGCATACCACCTCGCGTCCACAGGCATGGCCCACATGGGCTGCCCGGCATGGTCTGAGCCCTGATGACTTGCGTTATGGCACCGGCTTCGAACACTTGTACTACCTGCTGGAAGCGGCGGTCGCCGGACTGGGCGTTGCCATTGCGCCGGAGCCGCTGGTCGCCGACGACATTGCCGCGGGCCGCCTGGCCGCGCCATGGGGATTCATTGAAACGGATGCATGCTGGTGCCTGTGTACGCGCCGCAATGCGCGTGACGAGCACATCGAACAACTGGCCATGTGGTTGCGGCAGGCATTGGAAACAGAGTCGGATTGATTCAGTCGGTACAGCCCTTCCCTTCTCCCTCCGGGAGAAGGTGGCGCGCAGCGACGGATGAGGGAAGGAGAATGACGTCCCATGAGAGGCTTACGACGATCTGATCGTCCACTCCCTCATCCGCCCTTCGGGCACCTTCTCCCGGAGGGAGAAGGGAAAACAACGCATATCCGGACCTGCTGTCCGCGTGGTCATCCCCAAACCCGGCACGGCTGCCTATACTTGCAGGGTTGCAATCACACATCGTCCAACAGAACCAGGAATGCCCTGGCGAGGTGAGGAATGAGGGTACTGGTACTGGGGAGTGGCGTCATCGGCACATGCAGCGCTTGGTATCTGGCGCGTGCAGGATTCGATGTCTGCGTGGTGGACCGGCAACCGGCAGTGGCACACGAAACCAGCTTTGCCAATGCCGGGCAAATCTCCCCCGGCTATGCTTCGCCGTGGGCCGCCCCGGACGTGCCGCTCAAGGCATTGAAATGGCTGTTCATGCGCCACGCGCCGCTGGCGATCCGCCCCGGCCTGGATCCCGCGCAGTACCTGTGGCTTGCCCGCATGTTGCGCAATTGCACCCACACCCGCTACGCCATCAACAAGGCACGCATGGTGCGCCTGTCCGAATACAGCCGTGACAGCCTGAACCTGCTGCGCTCCGAAACCGGCATCGATTATGAAGGCCGCCAGCTTGGCACCACGCAGCTGTTCCGCACCCAGGCACAACTGGATGGCGCGGCCAAGGACATCGCCGTGCTGGAGCAGTACGGCGTGCCCTACGAATTGCTGGATCGCGCCGGCATTGCCCGGGTCGAACCTGCGCTGGCCGACGTGGCCGACAAGCTGACTGGCGCCCTGCGCCTGCCCAACGACCAGACCGGTGACTGCGAGTTGTTCACCCGTCGTCTGGCAGCGATGGCGGCGGAAGCCGGTGTCGAGTTCCGGCTGGGCAGCACCATCGAGCAACTGGAAACCGACGGGCAGCGCATCACCGGGGTCCGTATCGATGGCCGCACCGAAAGCGCGGACCGCTATGTGCTGGCGCTGGGCAGCTACTCACCGCGCATGGTGGCCCCGCTGGGCCTGAGCCTGCCGGTCTATCCGCTGAAGGGATACTCGTTGACCCTGCCCATCACCGATGCCGGCAAGGCACCGGTTTCCACCGTGCTGGACGAAACCTACAAGGTGGCCATCACCCGTTTCGACCAGCGTATCCGCGTGGGCGGCATGGCCGAAGTCTGCGGTTACGATCTGCGCCTTCCGGCCAAGCGCCGCGACACCCTGGAAATGGTGGTGGGCGATCTGTTCCCGCGCGGTGGCGATGTCGGCCAGGCTTCCTACTGGACCGGCCTGCGCCCGGCGACGCCGGACGGCACCCCGGTGGTGGGACCCACCCGCTACGGCAACCTGTTCCTCAATACCGGACATGGCACCCTGGGTTGGACCATGGCCTGCGGTTCGGGCCGCTACCTGGCCGACCTCATTGCCTCGCGCCAGCCCGGCATCAGCAGTGAAGGCCTGGACATTGGCCGTTACTCACGCCCCTATCGGCATAGCGACGGCAACGCCGCATCGGAATCATGCGTCCCGCTCGCGCCCTGATCGACCTGGGAGCGCTGCGCCACAATTACCGCCTGGCCCGTGAACTGGCCGGTGGACGCGCGCTGGCGGTAATCAAGGCCGATGCCTACGGCCATGGTGCCGTGCGCTGCGCACAGGCATTGGAGAACGAGGCCGATGGCTTCGCCGTAGCCTGCATCGAAGAGGCATTGGAACTGCGTGAAAGCGGCATCCGTGCCCCGATCCTGTTGCTGGAAGGCTTCTTCGATGCCGATGAACTGGCGTTGATTGATCGCCATGATCTGTGGTGTGTGGTGCATTCGGACTGGCAGATCGACGCGATCGAAGCCTACTCGTTCACGCATCCGCTGAAGGTGTGGCTGAAGCTTGATTCCGGCATGCATCGCATCGGTTTTCCTCCCGCCTCCTATCCGCAAGCCTGGCAGCGTCTGAAAGCCTTGCCGCAGGTGGGCGACGTGGTGGCAATGAGTCATTTCGCCCGTGCCGATGAACTGGACAGTGACCGTACCGACCAGCAGATTGCCACCTTCAAGGAACTCTGCAAGGCATGGCCTGCGCCAACCAGCCTGGCCAATTCACCCGCCCTGCTCGGCTGGCCGCAGGCACGGGGTGACTGGGGCCGTGCAGGATTGATGCTGTATGGCGTCAGCCCCTATGGCGTGCCGCATGAAACCGCCAGCCGGCTGCGCCCGGTGATGACGCTGCAATCCCACATCATCGCCGTGCGCGATCTGGATGCCGGTGAGCCGGTGGGTTATGGCGGCCAGTTCATGACCACCAAACCGATGCGCATTGGCGTGGCTGCGCTGGGCTATGCCGACGGCTATCCGCAGTTCGCTCCCAGCGGTACGCCGGTAGCAGTGGATGGCCAGCCCAGCCGACTCGCGGGGCGGGTATCCATGGACATGCTCACACTGGACCTCACCGATCTGCCGGATGCAGGCCTGGGCAGCCAAGTGGAGTTCTGGGGCCACCAGGTGGCTGCCAACGAAGTGGCGACACGCGGGAAGACCAGTCCCTACCGGCTGCTGTGTGGACTCAAACGGGTATCGCGCGTTTACCTGGACTGAGCCTGGCTCTCCACGGGCGCCGGGGTTGAATACACCGGCACCAGTTGCACACGCAGTGATCCGGTAACTACCGGATACAAGGTGATGCCCGCCTCGCCCAGTTCGAACGAGGCCGACTCGATTCCGTCGAAACCCCCTTCAACCGCAATGCGCTCTGCCAATCGGAGTTGGCTGCCCTGCAAGCGGGTTTCCAAGACCTGCTGCAACTGGGCATGGAGCATGCTGTTGGCCGCTTGCGTGGCCAGATCGATCGGACCGGCAAGATCGAACTGCGCATGTTGTTCGATTTCACGGATCAGTCGATCGCGCAGCACGCTGCTCAACAACCTCACCCAGCGATTGTCCACGCTACGTGCGAAGCGCACATCGGTGAAGCTGAGCCTGCGGGTTTCCGCATCGTAGACGGGCGTTGCCGAAAGATAGATCCAGCCTCGCGTGTCCAGCCACTGCCTGGAGACTTCAGCGCCCACGTGCAAGCCAATGGTCAATTGCGGCGCAGAGGGATAGACCACGATTTCGTCGATGCGGACTTCCGCGGAGTCCTGCCCTACGTCGAACGCAAAGGTCTGCGGCAACAAAGCCGTGGTCAGTCGATCCGACAATGTCTGGTAATCAACGCCTACCGGCACCGCCAGGCGGATGCCATCGACGGCCGGTGGCTGCTTGCCCAACGGCGGCAGTGGCGTGGGTGCTGGCGCAGTAACGGCGGGATCGGAAGATACATTGAAGTTGGCACTGAACCCGGTTTGCAGTACCAACGCATCATCGGTAGCCACCGGAGTGATGAAATGCGCCCCCAGCGGCTGGATGTCCAACCAGATGGCCGGTGCTTCAGCCAACGGCAACCGTGCATGCGCTGCGCCCCAGGCTTGCTCGATGTTCTGCGACAGGTTGAAACGTTCTTCCATCAACTGTGGCAAACGCGCTTCCATGCGACCCACGATGTTCTGCACCTGTTGTTCGGCCACGCCCGACAGGGAGAGATTGAACATCCGCGTGAGGCGGGATTCCGGTGGCTTCACCCATTCGAAGCCCGGCTGGATGGATACCACCGGCTTCCACTCCTCCGTGATGTCGAAGGCCGTCGCCAAGGCCACGCCGGCTTCGGCTTGCACGGTTTCCGAGCCCAGCAATGCGTTGCCCAACGTGTAAGAGGCCTGCAGGTGGGTGCTGGCCAGCACGCCTTCACCGGCTCCGGTCACGCGGATGGGTGCCTTGCGTTCAACCGTGCCCGCACCCTGCACGGACGTCATTGGCGAGCGCTGGCCCAACAATGAAGCCTCGGGAATCTCGATGACGGAGGGGAACTGCTCGTCCAGCAACTGGGCCAAGGCGTCGTAGCGAAGATGGATGGACACGGCCACGAAAGAGGCGAGCTCATGCAATTCGGTTTCGCCAACGCGCTGTTCCGGCCGTTCGGTCAATCGCCGGTCGACGATGACGATACGCAATGCGAATGCCACCAATGCCAGCAGCACCAGTCCACCCAGGCCAATCCACCAGTGTTTGGTTTTCATCGTCGGGAATCCGAAAGTAAAAGGGTCAAGGGATCAGCGAGAGGGAGTGGACACTTCGGGTTGCACGGGCGCAGCCACCGGCTCCACTGGAGCCGACGTGGCCGGATCAGTTTGTTCGCCCCCTTCAATCCCTGCACCTATCTTGTCCAGGAGGTGTCCAAAGAAGGGATTGGAGCTGATTCGTTGCAAGGTATCCATGCCGATGATCAGCGAGCCGCGTTCGCCATGTGGCGAAATTTCGCCCAGGTGGATACCAAAATCCTCGTCCTCATCGGGGTACATGCCATAAAGGGCGTCGGTCACCGGGAACGGCAGCGCGATGTGGGAAAGCGAGAACACCTGGGCGGGCCAATCCACGCCCAGTGCGTGTACCTGCTCATCGAGGCTTCCTGGCTCACGCACGCGAACCACGGCGCCGCCGTCAGCCGCACTTTCGATGACCTGGATCCGGTAGCGCTGCGGCTCCTCCGGAAGCTGGCGGTTGATCGCGTTGTCGGCGGAAGTCCGTAGCAAGAGTCCGAACTTGGTGGAGCGGTTGACGTCGTACAGCACTAGTTCGCTGCCGTTTTCAGGCAAATGCGTATAGAACGCCCTGACCACGGCGGGCGCATTGGTGGTGGCGTCCAACACGGATTGGAACGTCAGCACGGGGGGCATGCCTTCCAACTGCCCCTTGCGTGCCAGGCGCACTACCTGTTCCTGCAATGCCACGCTGACCTGGCGCGACTTGCGTGCCGCGCGGACCGGGAAGGAGTTGTACTTGAAGGGGTTGTATTCGGGCAGGACATCCAGCCAGGCCGCCTTGCTGAAGGCAGGCAACACGGCCGGAAGGCCGGCAAGCCCCGCGAAGCGCGCAAACCCGCTGACACCAATCATCGGTGATATCAGCACGATGCGATCAGCCTGCCTGCCCTGTCCGTGTTCGATAACGTCCAGCGCGTATTTGACGGCAAGCGCGGCACCAGTGGAGTAGCCCACCAGGTGCAACGGGCGGTCCGGACCCACGCGCTGGTCAGCCTCGCGTACGGCCAGGCGCGTGGCTGCCATCCACTCTTCGACATCTGCTGCCGCCAGCCCGGCCGGGACGGTGCCGTGCCCCGGGACACGCAAGCCGATCACCACATACCCGTGGTCGCGGTAGTAGTGTCCGACATGGCGCAGGCTGTACGGCGCGTCGGTGAGCCCGTGCAGCAACACCACCGCACCCTGCGGCTCGCCTTCCGGTTCCATCACGAACGAGCGATTCCAGTCGTGGCTGAACTTCGAGGGGTGCAGCGGG
>JBQGFJ010000353.1:0-2586 GCA_052040085.1 Pseudoxanthomonas sp. | reverse complement strand
GAAATCGAAATCGTCGGTATCCGTCCGACCCAGAAGACCACGGTCACGGGCGTGGAAATGTTCCGCAAGCTGCTGGACCAGGGCCAGGCAGGCGACAACGCCGGTCTGCTGCTGCGCGGCACCAAGCGTGACGACGTGGAGCGCGGCCAGGTGCTGTGCAAGCCGGGTTCGATCACCCCGCACACGGACTTCGAAGCCGAGGTGTACGTGCTGTCGAAGGACGAAGGCGGCCGTCACACGCCGTTCTTCAAGGGCTACCGTCCGCAGTTCTACTTCCGCACGACGGACATCACTGGTGCCGTTGAGCTGCCGGAAGGCGTGGAAATGGTGATGCCGGGCGACAACATCAAGATGGTGGTGAGCCTGATCAACCCGGTGGCGATGGACGAAGGCCTGCGTTTCGCGATTCGCGAAGGCGGCCGTACCGTCGGCGCCGGCGTGGTGGCCAAAATCATCAAGTAACAAAGGCGGGCGGGTGGCCGAATGGCCATTCGCCGGCAATCTGGCCGCAGCCCCTGGGTAGGGTTTGCGGCCTGAACCGCGAAAAGAGGTGCAGGAAGCGCCTCGTGTTCGCCGGACAGGGAAAAGTCGCTAGCAGCAGCACGCCGACGGGTGGAAATCACTCCTGAACGGCGTTTCCCGGTGTTGACGGGAGCTGTAATGCGTCCTATACTTTTCTGTCTGGGCGGGCCGGAATTCAACCGGCCTGCCTAACTTTTCAGGAAGAACCCGTTTCTGCCCCCGGATTCCAGCAGGGGCTTCGGGGCAAACAAAGAAGTTGAACCATCCGGGGCAAGGCATCCCAGAGGCCAAGCCCGTCGCTCTTTATAACGTAAGGAACCCGTCATGGCGGACCAAAAGATCCGGATTCGGCTGAAGGCTTTCGATCATCGCTTGATCGACCGCTCGGCCAGCGAGATCGTCGAAACGGCCAAGCGGACAGGCGCGCAAGTGCGCGGCCCGATCCCGCTGCCGACCAAGATCGAGCGCTACACCATTCTCGTTTCGCCGCACGCCGACAAGGATGCGCGCGACCAGTACGAGACCCGCACGCACAAGCGCGTGCTCGACATTGTGGACCCTAACGACAAGACCGTGGACGCGCTGATGAAGCTCGAGCTCGCGGCGGGCGTTGATGTCCAGATCAAGCTGACCTGAGGCAGAAGACCATGACCGCGAAGAAGCATTCGTTGGGAATCGTCGGCCGCAAGGCTGGCATGTCCCGTGTTTTCACCGATGACGGCCGCTCCGTCCCGGTGACCCTGATCGAGGCGACGCCAAACCGCATTGCCCAGATCAAGACCCCGGAAACCGACGGCTACAGCGCCGTGCAGGTGGCGGTTGGCGTGCGCCGTGCGGCGCTGGTCAACAAGCCCGAAGCCGGTCACTACGCCAAGGCCAAGGTCGAAGCCGGCCGTGGCTTGTGGGAGTTCCGCGTTGAAGCCGACAAGCTGGGTGATTTTGCCGTTGGTGGCGAAATCAAGGCTGACATCTTCGAAGTGGGCCAGAAGGTCGACGTCCAGGGCGTGACCAAGGGCAAGGGCTTCCAGGGCACCATCAAGCGCTGGAACTTCACCATGGGTGACGCTACTCACGGTAACTCGCTGTCGCACCGCTCGCCGGGTTCGCTCGGTCAGCGCCAGACGCCGGGCCGCGTGTTTCCGGGCAAGAAGATGTCCGGCCACATGGGTGCCGTCAACCAGAGCACGCAGAACCTGGAAGTGGTCCGGGTTGATGCCGAGCGTGGCCTGATCGCCGTACGCGGCGCCGTACCGGGTGCACCGGGTGGCGACGTGATCGTGCGTCCGGCGAGCAAGGCTTAAGGAGAACGACGATGGAACTTGCCATCACAGGTAGCGCCAGCAAGCTGTCGGTTTCCGACGCCGTGTTCGGTCGCGAATTCAGCGAAGACCTGGTTCACCAGGTTGTAGTCGCATACCGCAATGCGGGCCGTGCAGGCACCAAGGCGCAGAAGACGCGCTCGGAAGTCAACGGCACCACCAAGAAGTCCAAGAAGCAGAAGGGTGGCGGTGCACGTCACGGTGCCCTGACCGCGCCGATCTTCGTCGGCGGCGGCGTCACCTTCGCGGCCAAGCCGCGCAGCTTCGAGCAGAAGGTCAACCGCAAGATGTACCGTGCGGCCATCTGCGCCATCCTGTCCGAGTTGAATCGTCAGGATCGCCTGAAGGTCGTCGAGTCGTTTGACATCGAAGCCACGAAGACCAAGGCTCTGATCGAGAAGCTGAAGGGGCTGGAAGTCGGCCGCCGTCCGCTGATCGTCACCGAGGAAGCTTCCGAGCATCTGTACCTGTCCGCCCGCAATCTCCCGTACGTGGAAGTGCGTGACGTGCAGGGTCTGGATCCGGCTTCGCTGGTGGGTGCCGACACCGTGGTCATCACCGCCGATGCGGTCAAGAAGATCGAGGAGTGGCTGGCATGAACAACGAAAAAATCTTCAGCGTGCTTCGTGCGCCGCGCGTGTCCGAAAAGACCGCACGCCTGCAGGAAGTTTCCAATCTATACGTCTTCGAAGTCTCGAACGATGCCACCAAGGCCGATGTGAAGGCCGCGGTCGAGCAGCTGTTC
>JBQGFJ010000352.1:0-6340 GCA_052040085.1 Pseudoxanthomonas sp. | reverse complement strand
AGGGTAAAGCGGGCCATCGTGCCCTGTTTCCATTCATCTGCATCAGGCCAGCCATGAACAGCCAGCATCGCAAATCCCTTCCCGGCACCAAGCTCGACTACTACGACGCGCGTGCAGCCGTCGATGCCATCAAGCCGGGTGCCTGGGCCACGTTGCCCTACACCGCGCGCGTGCATGCCGAGAACCTGGTGCGCAAGGGCGAACCGGCGAAGCTGGACGCTTACCTGGGCCAGTTGATCGAGCGTCGCCGCGATCTGGACTTCCCATGGTTCCCGGTGCGCGTGGTCTGCCACGACATCCTTGGCCAGACCGCGCTGGTGGACCTGGCGGGCCTGCGCGATGCCATCGCCGATGCCGGTGGTGATCCGGCGGCGATCAATCCGGTGGTGCCGACGCAGTTGATCGTCGACCACTCGCTTGCCGTGGAGTGCGGCGGCTATGACCCGGATGCGTTCGCCAAGAACCGCGCCATCGAAGATCGCCGCAATGAAGACCGTTTCCACTTCATCGACTGGACCAAGCAGGCGTTCAAGAACGTCGACGTGATTCCGCCGGGCAACGGCATCATGCACCAGATCAATCTGGAGAAAATGTCGCCGGTCATCTATGTACAGGATGGCGTGGCATTCCCGGATACCTGCGTGGGGACCGACAGCCACACCCCGCACGTGGATGCCCTGGGCGTGATTGCAATCGGCGTGGGTGGACTGGAAGCCGAGAACGTGATGCTTGGCCGTGCCGCGTGGATGCGCCTGCCGGACATCGTGGGCGTGGAGCTGACCGGCAAGCCGCAACCCGGCATCACCGCGACGGACGTGGTGTTGGCGCTGACCGAGTTCCTGCGCAAGGAGCGCGTGGTGGGCGCGTACCTGGAGTTCTTCGGTGAAGGTGCCGCTGCACTGACCATCGGTGACCGTGCCACCATTTCCAACATGTGTCCGGAATACGGTGCCACCGCGGCGTTGTTCTACATCGACCAGCAAACCCTGGACTACCTGCGCCTGACCGGGCGCGAAGAATCACAGGTGCAACTGGTGGAGACCTACGCCAAGGCCGCAGGTCTCTGGGGCGATGACCTGAAGACCGCGCAGTACGAACGCGTCCTGACATTCGACCTGTCGACCGTGGTGCGCAACATGGCCGGCCCGTCCAATCCGCACAAGCGCCTGCCGACCAGTGCACTGGTCGAGCGTGGTATTGCCGATGAAGCCAAGCTGGAAGCGGGCAAGGTGGAAGAGGCGCAGGGATTGATGCCTGATGGCGCGGTGATCATTGCCGCCATCACGTCATGTACCAATACCTCGAATCCACGCAACGTGATTGCCGCTGGCCTGCTGGCGCGCAACGCCAACGCCAAGGGCCTGCTGCGCAAGCCGTGGGTGAAATCCTCACTGGCGCCGGGCTCCAAGGCAGTGCAGTTGTACCTGGAAGAAGCAGGCCTGTTGCTGGAACTGGAACAACTCGGCTTCGGTATCGTCGCGTTCGCCTGCACCACCTGCAACGGCATGAGTGGCGCCTTGGACCCGAAGATCCAGCAGGAGATCATCGACCGCGACCTGTATTCGACCGCGGTGCTTTCCGGAAATCGCAATTTCGATGGCCGTATCCATCCGTATGCGAAGCAGGCTTTCCTGGCGTCGCCGCCGCTGGTGATCGCGTATGCCATCGCCGGCACCGTGCGTTTCGACATCGAGAAGGATGCCTTGGGCCATGACGCCGATGGCAATCCGGTCACGCTCAAGGACATCTGGCCGAGCGACGCGGAGATCGACGCCGTGGTCAAGGCCAGCGTGAAGCCGGAACAGTTCCGCAGCGTCTACGGGCCGATGTTCAAGCTGCATGTCGAATCCGGCGAAAAGGTCAGCCCGATGTACGACTGGCGTCCGCAGAGCACCTACATCCGCCGTCCACCGTACTGGGAAGGTGCGCTGGCCGGTGAGCGCACGCTGTGCGGCATGCGGCCGCTGGCCGTGCTGCCCGACAACATCACCACCGACCACCTGTCACCGTCCAACGCGATCCTGCTGGATTCCGCGGCAGGCGAATACCTGGCGAAGATGTGCCTGCCGGAAGAAGACTTCAATTCCTACGCCACCCATCGTGGCGATCACCTGACGGCGCAACGAGCCACTTTCGCCAACCCCAAGCTGGTCAACGAGATGGCGGTGGTGGATGGCGTGGTGAAGCAGGGTTCGCTGGCGCGGATCGAGCCGGAAGGCAAGGTCACGCGGATGTGGGAAGCCATTGAAACCTACATGGAGCGCAAGCAGCCATTGATCATCGTCGCCGGTGCCGACTACGGGCAGGGCAGCTCGCGCGACTGGGCGGCCAAGGGCGTGCGCCTTGCCGGCGTGGAAGCCATCGTGGCCGAGGGCTTCGAGCGCATCCACCGCACCAACCTGATCGGCATGGGCGTGCTGCCGCTGGAGTTCAAGCCGGGTGAGACGCGCAAGACCTACGGCATCGATGGCACCGAGACCTTCGACGTGGTGGGCGAACGCAAGCCGCGTACCACGCTGACCCTGGTGATCCACCGCCGCAATGGCGAGCGCGTGGAAGTGCCAGTGACCTGCCGGTTGGACTCGGACGAAGAAGTGTCCATCTACGAAGCCGGTGGCGTGCTGCAGCGCTTCGCACAGGACTTCCTGGCGTCCTCCACGGCGGCATAACGCGATTGGCGGTACTCGTCTGTTTCCATCCACTACAGGAGATCGACCATGCCGGGTACCGTCCAATTGCATCGCGTGTTGCGTGCGCCTGCCGAGCGCATCTACCGCGCCTTCCTGACGCCGGAAGCCATGGTGAAATGGCTGCCGCCGCATGGCTTCACCGGCAAGGTGGAGCATGCGGACATGCGCGTGGGTGGCAGCTACCGGATGTCCTTCACCAACTTCTCCACGGGCAGCAGCCACTCGTTCGGCGGCACGTATGTCGAACTGGTGCCGAACGAACGCATTCGTTACACGGATCGTTTCGACAGCCCGGGATTGCCCGGCGACATGCAGGTGGAAGTTTCCCTTTCCCCGTGCGTAGCCGGCACGGAATTGAAGATCATCCAGCAGGGTATTCCCGACGCCATCCCGGTGGAATTCTGTTATCTGGGTTGGCAGGAATCGCTCACCTTGCTTGCGCAACTTGTCGAACCCGAAATCCCGGACGGCGCCTGACGGCCGTCCCATCCCATGCAGGAATCCTCCATGACCCATGCGCCACAGATCCGCGTCCCCGCCACCTACATGCGCGGAGGCACCTCCAAGGGGGTGTTCTTCCGCCTGGAGGATCTTCCCGAAGCCGCGCGCGTGCCCGGCACGGTGCGTGACCGCTTGTTCCAGCGCGTGATCGGTTCGCCCGATCCCTATGGCAAGCAGACCGATGGCATGGGCGGCGCCACGTCGAGCACCAGCAAGTGCGTGATCGTGTCGCCTTCGACGCAGCCGGATCACGACATTGATTATCTGTACGGGCAGGTGGCCATCGAAACCGATTTCGTCGTCTGGTCGGGCAATTGCGGCATTCTGTCCACGGCGGCGGGCGCTTTTGGTTTGCATGCCGGTTACGTCGATCCTGCGCGCGTGCCGGAAAACGGCGTGGCCGTGGTGCGTATCTGGCAGGCGAATATCCGCAAGACCATCATCGCGCACGTGCCGGTCAGCCATGGCCAAGTGCAGGAAACCGGGGATTTCGAACTGGATGGCGTGACGTTTCCCGCGGCGGAGATCGTGCTGGAATTCATCGATCCGGCCGACGAGGGCGAAGGTGAGGGCGGCGGGGCGATGTTCCCGACCGGCAATCTGATCGATGAACTCGACGTGCCCGGCGTGGGGACGTTCAAGGTGACCATGATCACTGCCGGCATTCCCACCGTATTCGTCAATGCCGCCGACCTGAGCTACGACGGCACCGAGTTGCAGCCAGCGATCAATGGCGACAAGGCGGCGCTGGAGAAACTTGAAGCGATCCGAGTGGCCGGTGCACTGCGCATGGGCTTGATCAAGACGCCGGAAGAGGCAATCAAACGCCAGCATTCACCCAAGGTGGCCTTCGTTGCGCCTCCGAAGGATTACGCTTCCAGCAGCGGCAAGCAGATTGCAGCGGAAGGCATCGACTTGAACGTGCGTGCGCTTTCGATGGGCAAGCTGCACCACGCGATGATGGGAACCGCATCGGTGGCGATAGCCACGGCGGCAGCGGTGCCGGGCACGCTGGTCAATCTTGCCGCCGGAGGTGGACAGCGCGATGCCGTGCGTTTCGGGCATCCGTCCGGCACGTTGCGCGTGGGTGCGGCGGTGTTGCAAGTAGATGGGGAATGGACGGTGACCAAGGCGGTGATGAGCCGCAGTGCACGCATCCTGATGGAAGGCAGTGTCCGCGTTCCTGCGGACGCTTTCTGACTTTTGGTTGCGTAGCCAAGGTAAGTGCAGCGCACCCGGAGTATCGACGATCCATTTGCGGGCAGGACCATGCGAAAGGCGTTTCGTGCGCTGTGCGCCCGAGTTCCTTTTGAGGCCAAAAGGAACCAAAAGCCCTTCGCCTGACGCCAGCCGATCCGGCGAAGCCGGATCGGTACCCTGTGCTTCTCGTTCGATGAGGCACGGCCCCCAAACTCGCTTCGCTCAGACAAGGGGGCCTCTTCGGCCTCATCGCCCTGCGATGCTCGGCTTGCTTTAGGGCGAGGTGGATCAAAAGCCAGAGCCGAGACCGCCTGATTACACAGGTCGGCAAGCAAGCTTTTGATCACCGGCGATCAGGACAGGCCTTCTGCTTGCAGTGCGGCTTGTACGCCGGTGTCGGCGGACATGCGCTGGAAGAAGGCGTCGAGGTTGGCAAGGCCGGAGAGGTCGACACCCAGGCCCTTGGCCCAGCGCAGGGTGACGAACAGGTAGGGATCGGCCACGGAGCGTGTGCCGGCCAGCCAGTCCTTGCCGGCCAGTTGTGCATCGATGCGCTGGTAGTAACCACGCAACTTCTCACCGGCGGCTTGCTTGGTTTGTGCCGCGGCTGCTTCGCCGAGGTAAGCGGTGCTGCCGAAATAGGGGTGGAAGGCCGGGTGCACGTCGGCATTGAGCATGGCCAGCCAGCGATTCACTTCGGCGCGTCCTTCGGGGGTGCCGTCGCCGCCCAGCTTTGCTTCCGGGAAGGCATCGGCCAGGTAGTTGAGGATGGCGGCATTCTGGGTCAGCACCCAGCCATTGCGTTCGAATACGGGCACGGCGCCTGCGGGATTGAGCGCGAGGAATTCAGGCGACTTGCGTTGTTCGCGCGAGACAACGACGGCTTCGAACGGTTGGCCGATCCATTGCAGTGCGATGTGGTCGGCCAGCGAGCATGCGCCGGGGGAAGTGAAGAGTTTCATTGCTGGACGGCTCCGGGGAACAGGGGAGCCGCATGATGCCGTTTGTCGTGGATGGAAGCGATGGTTGCCGCTGGAACGATAAGTGCCAGCACGGCTGGCTGGCCGGCGACACCGGCCGTGATCAGCTTTCGCGCGGCTTCAGCTTCTGCACCTGCAGGAAGGTGTGGTCACCAATCGTGGCTACCTGGTAGGCATTGCGCCAGCTGGGAGCGGCGATGGCATGCGCCATGAAATGGCTGGCGCCGGGGACGATTTCCTCGCGCTCGCCGGGCGGCAGGGCCCAGTTGCTTTCGGCCTTCAGCGCCACCTTCACCGACTTGGACCAGGCATCCGGGTTCTTGATGCGGGTCGAAGGGGAGACGATGGTGGGGGCGAACTGCTTGCGTGCGGTGACCACCTCGCACATGGAGTCCCCCCACAGGCCGCTGTCGAGGCGGCGCAGGGCGACTTCAGCCACGGCCTGCTGGCCGCGGAGGGTCTGGTCGCGTGCTTCCAGGTAAACGGTGGTGCTCAAGCACAGCGAATCGGCGGCCGGCTGCGGCAACAATTGCGACAGCCATAGAATCCAGGCCAGTTTCATGGGAACTCCTTGCTCCGTCTTGGCCGCACTTTCCCCCTGCTTCCGATGTGCGGGAGGCAGGCCGATGGGAGGTGCGGTACGGCGTGATGGGGAGGCAGTCAAATCTGTGGACTGCCCAGTACCCGGCTGGAAGATCGATTTCTGTGGTGCCGGGCGAGGCCTGCCTGAACTGGGTGGCGGGCCGGAAAGTGCGCGCAAGGTAAGGGGCAATCCTGCAACCTCGCCTGAATGGCGAGGCTTGACTTTGAAGCTAAGTCATTGAGCGGGAATTAAAAATTCCTTCCGGGAGCAAGGCGGCCCGGCAGGTTCTGCGCCTGCGGGAATCAGAAGCCAGCGGCCAGCCGGCTGCCCTGCGCGATGGCGCGTTTGGCATCCAGTTCCGCGGCCACGTCGGCGCCACCGATCAG
>JBQGFJ010000351.1:0-3987 GCA_052040085.1 Pseudoxanthomonas sp. | reverse complement strand
AGCGGGCTTGGGCAACGGCCGCCCGCCACCCCGCCGGCCGCCGCGCAAGGCACGCCGCCCCATGCCAAGGGCGTGGTGTTCCAGGACAACAACAAGGACGACCCCGCGCAATGGAGCTACACCTACCTCACCTTGCGCGGTGACGCGCAATGACACCCGGGACAAACCGCATGAACAAGAAGATCACGACCCTCTGCATCGCCTTCGCGTTGTCGTTCGCTGCCGCCCATGCCGGTGCCAGCGACTCGCCGCCCACCCAGGACACCTGCCTGATCGGGACCTGGGTACAGACGGGCGGCGGTCCTGGTGAATGGATGAAGGAACGCATGCCCAACCAACAGTTGCCAGTCACACTCCAGCAAGGCCAGGGCGTAATGGTGTTGCAGCCCGATGGCCGCTACACCGCGAGCATAACCAATCTTGGCGTGGAGGCGATCCACAAGGATCCCGCCGGCTTTCGGCAAAGCCTGAGCGCGCAGGCCAGCGCGGCAGGCCGTTGGTCGGCAAGCAACCGTCGACTGTCGATGGAAGCCGAAACCGCCAATTTCACGGCCTCCAACGATGCGGTCACCCAGGCCGCGGAACGCTTGCGCGCACGGCACAGCCAAAGCGGGCAGCGTGGCCGCGTGTTCTATGGCTGCCGCGGCAACCATCTCACCACCCGCACCGAAGTGCGCCCGGGCGAGACCTTCCCCACTCATTACCAGCGGGTACGCGGCGATGGTGAATGACACGCCAGTGCCGGGCATGGACAGCGGACGAACCGGTGTCCACTTGCTGGCCTGTGTACTTCTGGTCACCGTGTCGGCGTGTGGCGGCAACTCACCCGCTCCCACTGCAACATCGTCCACGCCCACCGTCCCAACCTACTCGCCTGCAACCTCAAACAAAGCAGCCCTGGCATCGACCGCGGCACCGGCCATCGTGCTTTCCCGCGCGGACGGAACGCTGCGCGTGCAACTGGATGAACTCGCCAACGCGCCGCTGGTCCAGGACGCGCTGAACGAAGGCGACGAAACGGCCTGGCGGCAGGCGTTGCCGCAGGATTTCGCGCAACATGACCATGCCGAGACGATGGGCGTTTGCGATGGCGGCGATCGCATATCACGCCTAGGGGACAGCGGCAAACGCAACACCGTGGAGCTTCGTGCCTGCGTCGAAGGCAGTGCACCCACGTTCCTTGCCGGATTCTCGTTCATGGACGACGTAGTCGCACTCGAGCGCGGCCTCGTGCCCGGAATCAGCCTTGCCACGGCACTCGATGCGCTCGGCATCCCGGAAGCGGATACCGCACCGGAAGAAAAGATCAGCTCCATCGAAATAGTCAACGCAGAACACAACAACACCCTGCACCTGCACTTCGACGATTCCGGCCGTCTGCAGCAGGTGACCTACGAACCTTACACAGGATAGGAAGCGGCACATGGACGCCATCATCTGGATCGTGTTCCTTATCGGTGCCCCGGCACTGCTCTACTGGATGTGGAACAGCAATCGCCAGCGTCGCGTGCAATGGCGCGAGTGGTGCCGTTCACGAGGCTGGCGCATCGAAATCGACAACGATGGCAAGGCCGGAGCCGAACACGCCCCGGGCCTGCCCGACTTTCCCATCGACCAATCGCATCGGCGGCGCCAGAGTGTGGACATGCTGGGCCGCGGCCAGTTCGAACAAACGGATGCGGCCACGTGGGAATGGAACACCGCATGGCGCAACATGCCCATGCGCGGCCGGGGCGCGATGATTTCGAACAAGCTGCATGCCGTCGCCCTGCGCCTGCCCTCGCCCGCCGCAGTTCCGTTTTGTCTGCTGCCACCGCAAATGGCGCTGCTGTCGATGTCCGGAATGCTGTCGCTGCCGCAAGTCGATTCGGGTATATCCGGAACGCTTGGCCGCTGGACCACGCATGCACACGATGCCGATCAGGCACAGGCGTGGCTGCGTGCGCATGGCGGCCGTGACCCGATGGCACATGCACCTGCCGACCTCGCCGTCCTCCAAGTGGAAGGTGAATGGATGATCGCCTGGCACCTGGGCGAAATGCGGCTCGATCGCATCGAATCTTCTTTGAAATGGCTGTCGTCGATCTCCGCCAATTGAGCCGCCATCGCGGCCAACCTGCGCCATCGACTGTCACTCCGCCGATGGATTCTGCGAATGAAAGACCAAGCCAGATATCCGGACCTTCGATGCCCGTCATCCGCCTGTTGCTGCTCGCCACGTTCTGCATGCTGCTGTCCGCCTGCGGCGGCAGGGATGCGCCTGCACCGGTAGCGACACCGCAACCCATAACCAGTGCAACGGACGCAGTCGAATCACCCTCTCTCCCGGCAGATGTGCCACCCGATACACCCGATGCGGCACCGGAACCACCTTCCACGCCACCGGGATATGTCCCGTATGCAGGTGAATGGCCGACTCCGGACAAGATCGAACGCGACGGGCCCGATGCCGAATTGATGGTGCAGTTCGGTGACATCGACAACTTCGGCTTCGGTTTCCCGCAGAGCTACGACCCCTTCAGCGGACGCACCTCGCGCGTGCATCCCTACCCCTTCCAGCCGGACCCGGACGATGCCCCCGGCACGGACAGGATCATGGTGGTCAGCGGGTTCGTCGAACGCGACAAATTCGACCCTGTCCGTGTGCGCCGCGATGGCTACAGCCATCGGACAGCACGGCCGGACAACCAGCCCATCCCGCTGCGGCTGGCGTTCGATCCCGGCGACATCGATATCCGTGCGGCCGCGCTGCAACTGTTCGTCGACGATTTCCAGCCGGCGAACTTCGAGAGCCGCTACCACGTCAGGATCAATGGCCGCGACCTGCCTGCCGCCGCCGCAACGCTCAACCGTCTCGACCAGACCGGACCCGTGGGAAAACTGCTGACGATCCAGTTGCTGCCCGAGCAGCTCGATCTGCTGGCCAGTGGCCGGGTCGAAATCGACATCGACGATCCGGTCACCGACGTCGGCGATGGTTTCGCGTTCGATTTCGTGCGCCTGTTGATCAATCCCAAGCAATGGGCGAACTCGGGCACGATCCATGGCCGTGTGACCGACCGTGCCACGCGCGCGCCCTTGGCCGGGGTGCTGGTCACCGCCAGCAACACCCGCCAGGCGACTACCGACCAGGATGGACGCTACCGGCTTGAAGAGGTGCCCGCTGGCTTGGCCGTGGTCGGCGCGAGCCATCCCGACTATCTACCTGCCTTCGCCAGCAAGGATCTGACGGCGAATGGCGAGGTGCAGGTCGATCTCGCGCTCGAACCCGATGCCCGCACCAGCCGCAGCCTCGGCAAGCAACTTGATACCGCCGGCAAGATCGACCTGTACGGCATCCATTTCGATACCGACAAGGCCACGCTCAGGCCCGAATCCACGACGGTGCTGGAACAAGTCCTCGCGCTGCTGCAGGAGCGCACGGACCTGCAGGTGGTGATCGCCGGCCACACCGATGCCGAAGGCGACGATGCGCACAACCTGGCGCTATCGCAACGGCGCGCGAAAGCGGTGGTGGACTGGCTGACGGGACACGGGATCGCGGCAACACGCATGCGTGCCGAAGGCCATGGCGAATCGACTCCCATCGCCAGCAATGCAACGCAGGAAGGACGTGCCTTGAACCGCAGAGTGGAGATCAAAGATGCGAACCGATGATTCGATTGCAGCGGCATGGCGATATTGCGTGTCGCTTGTGCTGGCGCTGCTGGTGCTGCCAGCGGCCGCCATTGCACAGGAACCGCCCAAGCAGGTCACCTACCCCTTGCCGCTGCGTGACATGGCGGGTGTGGACAACGGCAAGATGGCCGTGGTGCAGGGAAAAACCGGCGAGCGCGGCCATCGCTTCATGGTCGACAAGCTGTGGATGACCAACCCGGTGTCGGTCACCCTGATGGCCGAAACCGATGGCGACAAAGTGAAGCTTGATCTCATCAAGTTTCCCTGGGACAAGCCCGTCCGCAGCACGACCACCGACCGTGGGTCCCG